>NZ_PJPV01000017.1 GCF_002864045.1 Endozoicomonas acroporae | reverse complement strand
CCGAGGTTTTGACCGTGCTGTTCACCGCCGTGGTGTCGGTAACCGTTGCTCCATCAACGAACCCTCCCCCGATGCCGGCGTATGCATCTTTACCCGAGGTTTCGACCGTGCTGTCCACCGCCGTGGTGTCGGAAACATTTGCTCGATCGACAAGCCCTCCCCCGATGCCGGCGTATGCTTGTACACCCGAGGTTTTGACCGTGCTGTCTACCGCCGTGGTGTCGGCAACCTTTGCTCGATCGACATACCCTCCCCCGATGCCTGCGTGTGCATTTTTTTCCTTGGTTTCGACCGTGCTGTTCACCGCCGTGGTGCCGACAACCGTTGCTCGATTGAAAACATGCCCTCCCCCGATGCCGGCGAATGCACGTACACCCGAGGTTTTGACCGTGCTGTCCACCGCCGTGATGTTGGCAACCGTTCCTTTAACCTCCCCTCCTCCAATGCCGGCGTAAACGTTGTCACCCAAGGTGGAAATACGAGCATTTTCGGCCCGGACACCACTGACTGTGCCATTAATATCAACAACACAGGCTGCTAACCCAGTCACCTTCGTGGAATTTATTATATTGGCACCAGTCAAGTGAAGGTCACTGATGCGGCCTTTCAGAGTGTCAACAAGACAGTCAGGCAGGTCGCTGATGGTACGGCACTGCCCATCGTACTGCCCGGTGAATGGATCGGTATCACTGCCAATGGATTGAAAGTCTTGAGTGGCAACAATATCCGCCGTCTGTTGGTATGTACCGTCCAGTGGATAGCAGGGATCTCGACCAATCTTGTCCAGGGTTTTCGTATCATTAATCTTTATGGGCATCTTTATGGGTTGTGGACAATCGGCATTGGCATCCGAATTGGCATAGTGAAAAGAGCTGGCCAGCGTGCCAAGTGCAAGCAGCCCTCTGGTTCCCTGACTCCCTTGATAGCGGACTGCGGATGGCTGTTGAAGGGGTGCGTCTTTCGAGCCGGGTTCTTTTTCCTGCGCCTCTTCCCCGGTTGCTTTTGATGTCTGCGGTAATTCCGGTTTGACATCTGGCCCGGGCACACAGCTAGCGAACCACGCATCGGCAATATCTTTCGCCATGAAAAGGATGGGACTCAACGGCACGATAGTTGCCGTGGCCAGTCGCCCAATACCTTCCAGTGCTTTATCGGGATTAATACTGAAGTGAGGATCTTCCATCGGAATCAATGATTTCGCAAATGCTTTAGCAACAGCAACGCCATGGCCGAGCCAGGAATGTTCGGCACCATTCCCTGAACATTGGGAAGCGCTGTCATAAATTGGTTGCTGAATGGACTGCTGAATAGGTTGCTGAATCATAAACAGGCCTCGATGATGTTGCATAAAAGTACATTGGAAATGTGTACAAAAAATTACCTGGCGTCATTGATCCATCCAGTGATGTAAAAGTTCCCGGGTTATGTTTTTTTCTTAATGCAAAAAACTGACTTCACTATGATGCTCTGCGCAAGTACTTCCAGTTCAGTCTGCTTCTCTGGCTGCGCCGCTTTAAGGCTTTGTACCAAATCTTTTGCACTGCTGTCCTGAAGGCATTGATTCTCAGTCCATTGCCGGGCACCGAAAAGTAGTCTACTTTTTATATTTTTTATGAATTAATGAAATATAATTATGGATAGAGACACTGCTGGTATAAGTTGGAAATACACGACATCAGGTAATAATTATAAACAACCGGATAATCATGCCGATACTGCAAGGAGTGGGCGGTACAGGCATGGCACAGTCAGGCAGGCAAATACTCCACTCCCCTCTATCCCAATGGGTAATGAATTTAATCATACTTCTGACGCATGTTCTGCTCACTATCCACCAAAACATTCAGTAAAACCTGTTTATGATTTTAATGCTCTTATCACACAAGAAAAAATGGATTGGCTGGTAAGGATATCTGCTCGTTATGGTGATCGGTATGATGGTAAAAAACATGGTCAATTTGCCAGTTCAATTAAACAATACACATCAGCGTCAAAACGCCCTTTACATCATAGTGAACAACGCCAACTGATACCATTGTTGCGTGATTTTAAAGCGACACCCGGGTGGACTTGGCAAAGCCTGACGACAACGCTTCATTCATTTACTTCAGCGGGTGTTTTTACCCCTTATAAATACACGGATGAGTGGGTTAAGGAAACTCAAGCTGCTTTACTGTCAACTTTACTTGACCCAGTAATACTTAAGTGCAATCAAAAACCTGAAGCCAGGGATATTGATGCACAAGGTATCGCCAACCTGCTGTGGGCCGTAGCGAAACTGGTGGACAACGGGCTGGCGCTGGAGAAGACACCGAGGCTAAAAGCGGCCGTGGCCGCGCTGTTGCCCCATGTAAAAACCAAAGCCGAAGCAAAAGAAGAGAAAGACCATTTCAAGCCACAGGAAGTCGCCAACCTGCTGTGGGCCGTGACGAAACTGGTGGACAACGGGCTGGAGCTGGAGAAGACACCGAAGCTTATAGAGGCCGTGGCCGCACTTTTGCGCCATGTGAAAACCAAAGCCGAATCAAAAGAAGAGAAGGACCACTTTAATCCTCAGCATATCGCCAACCTGCTGTGGGCTGTGGCGAAACTGGTGGACAACGGGCTGGCGCTGGAGAAGACACCGAAGCTCAAAGAGGCCGTGGCTGCGCTGTTGCCCCATGTGAAAACCAAAGCCGAATCAAAAGAAGATAAAGACCACTTCAACACTCAAGGTACCGCTAACCTGCTGTGGGCCGTGGCGAAACTGGTGGACAACGGGCTGGCGCTGGAGAAGACACCGAAGCTCAAAGCGGCCGTGGCCGCGTTGTTGTGCCATGTAACAACCAAAGCCAAATCAAAAGAAGAGCAAGACCACTTCAACACTCAAGGTACTGCCAACCTGCTGTGGGCCTTGGCGACACTGGTGGACAACGGGCTGGCGCTGGAGAAGACAGCGAAGCTCAAAGAGGCCGTGGCCGTGCTGTTGTACCATGTGAAAACCAAAGCCGAATCAAAAGAAGAGAAAGACCACTTTATTTCTCAGCATATCGCCAACCTGCTGTGGGCGGTGGCGAAACTGGTGGACAATGGGCTGGCTCTGGAGAAGACACCGAAGCTCAAAGACGCCGTGGCTGCGCTGTTGCCCCATGTGAAAACCAAAGCCGAAGCAAAAAAAGAGAATGACCACTTGAATTCTCAGCATATCGCCAACCTGCTGTGGGCGGTGGCGAAACTGGTGGACAACGGGCTGGCGCTGGATAAAACACCGAAGCTCAAAGAGGCCGTGGCCGCGCTGTTGCCCCTTGTGAAAACCAAAGCCGGATCAAAAGAAGAGAAAGACCACTTCAACACTCAAGCTACCGTCAACCTGCTGTGGGCCGTGGTGACACTGGTGGACAACGGGCTGGAGCTGGAGAAGACAGCGAAGCTCAAAGAAGCCCTGGCCGCGCTGTTGTACCATGTGACAGCCAAAGCCGAATCAAAAGAAGAGAAAGACCTCTTTATTCCTAAGCATATCGCCAACCTGCTGTGGGCCGTGGCGAAACTGGGTGAGGCCATTGAGCTGAACCTGGTTCAATCTACGTTCGATTCTCTTGTGGACAGAATCAGTGAAAACCCTCAGTTCTCTCAGCAAGGTATACGGATGTCTCTCTGGGGAGTAATGGTATTCTGTGCCAGATTTTATCTGGACTCAGGTAGCAATGATAAAAACCCGCTTGAAAAGCACATAGGTGAACTATTTTCTCGCCTGGAAAATACGTTCTCAGGCAATACAGAGGATCAATACCTCCTTGCCATGGCGGCGAGCTGGCTTGGGAGAGCGTGTCCGGTGGTCCCCCATTACCGAACAAACATTTCACAAACACAATCCACCTTCCGCGATCAACTTCGATCAAGCCTTCCGTCTTTGAGCATTGAGGAAGAAAAAAGTCTGAACTCATTACCTCCGGTTGACCTGAGACTGCCAGATTACAACATAGTTATCGACGTTCAGGGACCTTTCCATTATGTGAATGGTGATTTCAAAACCAGGAATGGTTCGACTTTATTGAAAATCGCCCTGCTGCAAAAATTAGGATTTGAGGTCATTGAAATCCCGGTGAACAAGCTTGATAACCACAATTCAATGAAAATAGTGATTGATCAAATAAAGACAAGGTTAGCCATCCCGCCAGAGGCCCATGGCTCTGTGTCACTTAAAAGTGGCGAGGAATCAGCAGATGAGGCATACGTTACTGCCGATGAAGGAGGGCAATTCTCAGATGACTGTTACTTTACCGCCGAAGAACATGTAGAAGAGCAAACAGATAAACCAAAAAAGAGAAACAGGAAGAGAAAGAAGCCAGTAAAAACTCATAATGGGGATAATGATCGGAGAAAGTTGCAGGGCTTCGGCACACAAAAAACCAAAGGAAGCACCTAGCAGCCTGTCCGAGAATAGACTGCCCTACCGGCAACTGCTCCTTCGTTGCCCTAGCTCCTGCATCCATGCAGTCGTGCGGTGGCAGCAAATTGGTCTAAAAATTCCGTTTTGTTCGGCAAATAGCCCCGCTATTCACCTCACAAAACGGAATTTTCATCCTCAATTTTCTGCCATCCTCGCTACGGGCGCTATTCTCGGACAGGCTCCTAGAGAACTGCGAATTTGATCTATAAAATTCGTCGGTCACAGTAGGAATGGCGGTCACCCGCCACCCCCTGCGCAGATCCGTACTTGCACTGCTAGCGCATACGACTCCTACCTCGAGTATTTAACGTCAAACCGGTGCTCCGGCCATGGATGAAGAACTTTTACTTTAGGCAACACAGTGTTGAGATAGTCTTTGATCTTGCTCAATGTCGCTCGCATTCCCTCTTTGCTGGTTCGTCTGACAATGTTGAAGTTTCCACTGCTTCGACTAATAAATATTTGATAATAGCGGCGATATCACCGATCCCTGTGGCATCCCCCTTATGCTTCGAACTCTGTAGAGGGAAAACAGGAAGAATCAGCAGCAACCTGATCGTTCTGACATTCTGGTGCTATGAAAAGGCGACTGTTCAGTGACGGTCGCCTTTTTTAAAGGCTCCAATACAGGGGAGTGTCTGAATAAATAAGTTACACACGTTTGTCCAGCTCCGTTACTCTGTCAGTCAGTACCTGGCTCATTTCATGATCTGGTTTCTGTGTAGGAACTCTCTGCCTGTTCATTCGTTCCCTGGTTCCCTGAATACACTGTGATACCGAGTTGACCGCAGCGCTAGCCAGTTCTTTACCACGAGTCAGGGGTTTCTTCGCCAGCTCCTTACCACGCAACCCATTCCGGTAACCGGTAATCCATTGATAGGTTGAATAGCCGACAATCCCTAATCCGCCTAACGCCAGAAGGGAACCTGTGGTAATACTCGCCGCCGTAGCGGCTGTTGATGCTGTTGCGCCTGTTGACACTGTGTCGGCTGCTAACGCCGCCTCCTCTGTTGACGCCGAAGCGGTTGTTGATACTTTAGCGTCTGTTGAGACTCTGGTGTCTGCTAACGTCGGCTCAGTTGTTGGCGTTGTAGGGGCAGTTGATGCTGTAGTGTCTTTTAACGCCGAAGCAGTTGTTGATACTGTAGCGATTGTTGAGACTCTGGTGTCTGCTAACGTCGGCTCAGTTGTTGGCGTTGTAGGGGCAGTTGATGCTGCAGCTTCTGTTGACGCTATAGTGCCATGTTTCGGGCAAGCATCATTATACGAAAAACCCGAATCCTGAAATTCAGTTCTGATAGAGCAATTGGCTGTTAACACTCGTGGGTCTGCATTTTGGCAACGAAGATGATAATTAGAGTCAGAGGGATAATAATTCTGTGGTTTGCCATGGACCTTACTGTTCACCGCCGTGGTATAGAAAACCCTTCCCCCTCGCCCCCTCCCGATGCCGGCATGTGAATGACTACCCATGACTATGACCTCGCTGTCCACCGCCGTGGTATAGGAAACATTCCCTTCTTTACCAACTAGCCCTCCCCCGATGCCGGCGTGAGCTGTATGTCCGGTTTTTATATCATCGTATTTTGAATATCCGGTTTTGACCTCGCAGCCCACCGCCGTGGTGTATTCAACCTTTCCATCAACCTTCCCCCCCCGATGCCGGCGTTTGACATACGTCCTCCGCTTGCGACGTTGCATTTCACTGCCGTGGTATTGTAAACGGTTCCTCCTTTGTCCACTAACCCACCCCCGATGCCAACGTTTGAATTGTCTTTTTCGCTTGTGACCGAGCAATCCACCGCCGTGATATTGGCAACACTTCCTCTAACCTGCCCCGCCCCGATGCCGGCGTCACGACTTAACCCCGAGGTCGTAATATGAATTTTTTTGGCCCATATATCATTGACATTGCCATTCTTCTCGACAATACAGGCTGCTATCCCAGCTCGCCCATCCCCACGCTCATCTTTATTTATCGTGCCATCGGTAAAGCCAAGGTTACTGATGCTGCCTTCCAGACGGTCAACAAGACAGTCATCCAAGCCTTTGATGGTATTGCACCCCCCATCGTACTTACCGGTGAATGGACCTTTGCCACGACCAATGGCTTGAAAGCCTTGAGGGACAACTATATCCGTCGTCTGATGGTATGTACCAGCCAGTGAAAGGCCATTACCAATCCTGCGCAGATCATCTATATTGTTTATGGGAAATGAATCACCGGCACTGTCATTCGAATTGGCATACTCAAAAGAGCTGGCCAGCGTACCAAGTGCAAGCAGTCCTCTGGTTCCCTGACTCCCTTGATAGCGGGCTGCGGATGACTGTTGAAGGGGTGCGTCTTTCGAGCCGGGTTCTTTTTCCTGCGCCTCTTCCCCGGTTGCTTTTGATGTCTGTGGTAATTCCGGTTTGACATCTGGCCCGGGCACACAGCTGGCGAACCACGCATCGACAATATCTTTCGCTATGAAAAGGATGGGACTCAACGGCACGATAGTTGCCGTGGCCAGTCGCCCAATACCTTCCAGTGCTTTATCGGGATTAATACTGAAGTGAGGATCTTCCATCGGGATCAATGATTTCGCAAATGCTTTAGCAACAGCAACGCCATGGCCGAGCCAGGAATGTTCGACGCCATTCCCTGAACATTGGGAAGCGCTGTCATAAATTGGTTGCTGAATGGACTGCTGAATAGGTTGCTGAATCATAAACAGGCCTCGATGATGTTGCATAAAAGTACATTGGAAATGTGTACAAAAAAATACTTGGTATCATTGATCCATCCAGTGATGTAAAAGTTCCCGGGTTATGTTTTTTTCTTAATGCAAAAAACTGACTTCACTGATGGTGCTCTGCGCAAGTACTTTCAGTAAGGCGTGGTTTCTTGCTCTCATCGGCTCGCTGCAACAGCTGTACAGCCCCCCCTTTCAAGCTGTTGACCAGTTCAGCCCATCCAGGCTCTCCAGCCCCGGAGAGTCTTACTCATTAACCGGTCACTTTTTACCTGCGTAAACAGCGCTTATAATTCCCTCCCATTCACTATAAGGAAGTCCAGACGGGATGAAATATCTGATCGTCGGTCCCTCATGGGTAGGGGACATGGTAATGGCACAAACGCTGTTCATTGCCCTGAAACAACAACACCCTGATGCCATCATCGATGTACTCGCTCCCGCCTGGAGCCTGCCGATCATTGAGCGTATGCCTGAAGTTCGCAGGGGTATTGATATGCCCCTGGGTCATGGCAAACTGGGGCTTAAAGCCCGCTACCAGCTGGGCAAAAGCCTGAGGGCGGAAGGCTACACACACGCCATCGCCTTACCCAACTCGTTCAAATCGGCGCTAGTGCCCCTCTGGGCCAACATCAGGCACCGTATTGGCTGGCGCGGCGAAATGCGCTACGGGCTACTGAACGACATTCGCAAGCTGGATAAAAGTCAATACCCACTGATGGTGCAGCGGTTTGTCGCCCTGGCCTATCCAGAGGGTGCTTCACTACCGGAGCCTCTGCCGATTCCTGCACTTCAGGTAAACAATAATACCGCCAGCAAAGTCCCTGGCCGCTACCACCTGCACACCGACAGGCCCATTCTGGCACTGTGCCCGGGTGCTGAGTTTGGCCCCTCCAAGCAGTGGCCAACCGGTTACTACGCCGAAGTGGCACGCTCCCTTGCTGAACAGGGATGGCAGGTTTGGCTGTTTGGCTCAGCCAAAGATCAAGCGGTCACCGCTGAAATAAAGAACGGCCTGCCTGATGCATTGCAGCAGCACTGCCATAACATGGCCGGTGAAACATCGCTGGCCGATGCCATCGACCTGCTCTCCTTTGCCAGCGCTGTGGTCAGTAATGACTCTGGCCTGATGCATATAGCGGCAGCCCTGAATCGGCCCCTGGTGGCGGTTTACGGGTCAACGTCGCCCGATCATACGCCGCCAATGAACAAAAACAGTGAAACACTGTCTATGAAGCTGGATTGCAGCCCCTGTTTCAAAAGGGAGTGCCCGCTCGGGCATATGAACTGCATGAAGCAGCTGTCTCCAGACAGGGTTCTGGCTGCCATCGCGCATCTGACGACCGACCAGGACGGTCACCATGAACAGCATCCTGAAATAACGCTGGTCGAAGAAGGAGGTAACGCCCGTTGACTCAACCAAGGCATGTTCTGGTGGTAAAAACTTCCTCTATGGGGGATATCATCCACACTCTTCCGGCACTGACCGATGCGGTATCAGCCATACCCGGCCTGCGTTTTGACTGGGTGGTGGAAGAGAGTTTTGCCGAGATTCCAGCCTGGCATCCCGCGGTTGACCGGGTGATTCCTGTCGCTGTGCGCCGCTGGCGCAAGTCGTTGCTGCAAACCTGGAAATCCGGGGAGTGGCAGCAGTTCAAAAAAGCCCTGGGCACCAGTAACTACGATGCCGTGATTGACGCCCAGGGGCTGTTAAAAAGCGCTTTCATTGCCAGAAAAGCCAAAGGTCCTCGCTTTGGGCTGGATAAACAGTCTGCCCGTGAGCCGATTGCCAGCCGTTTTTACCAGTTCCCACAATCGGTCCCATTGGAACAGCATGCCGTTGAGCGTGTTCGCCAGCTCTTTGCCAAATCGCTGGCCTATGTATTACCAAAAACACCCGGTCAGTTTCTGCTGAATAAAGACAAATTCCCCAAAGGGCTGATTAAGGACAAACCTTATGTGGTGTTTGTTCACGGAACCACCTGGCCAACCAAACACTGGCCTGAAAACTACTGGTGTGAGTTGGCGCAGAAAGTGAATCAGGCCAGTCTTCAGGTCGTATTGCCCTGGGGTAATGACCATGAAAAGGCCAGAGCGGAGCGCATTGCCAATGCCAGCAGCCGGGCCACAGTGCTGCCGAAGCTGTCACTGGCTGACGTTGCTGGCGTGATTTGTGAAGCCCGGGCAGCCGTTGCCGTTGACACCGGCCTGGGACATTTAACAGCAGCACTGGAAACACCGGCGGTCTCGCTCTATGGACCCACCAGCCCGGTAAAAGTCGGTGCTTATGGCACGGGACAGAAGCACCTGACCCTTGAACACTGTCCAACCGGCGAGTTCCCTGCCACCAATCCTGGAATTTTTGCACCGATGACACCGGATGTTGTCTGGCGGGCACTTGAGTCACAGATCGAACGTTAATCCTTATCACAACATAGAAGTTTCCGTTTATTCCATGCTGACGACCACAGTTGCGCCATAGACGGAAAATGCCTAAAGTGGCCGATTTTTACCCCTCGGGATGATAAATGACCAAGCTGGAACAAATGAACGCCATTTTGGCAGATCTTCTCAAGCTGGATACCAGTGAGTTCAATGAACAGACTGAACTGCTGGGAGCCCTTCCGGAGTTCGACTCCATGGCCGTAGTTGGGTTGATTACGGCAATGGAAGAAACCTTTGGCATTGCCGTCAATGACGATGATCTGGACGCGGAACTGTTCGAAACCGTTGGCTCTGTTCTTTCCTATGTGGATGCAGTTGGGGCAATTGCCTGATGGTTATTTCCAGGCCAGATTAATTCCGGCCTGGCTCTGCTCACAATAACAACTCCACCACTTCGGGATGCCCGAGAAACTTCTGAGGGCTGGCGGTTGCGCCATAAGCGCCAGATTGCAGAACCACGATAAAGTCTCCCACCTCCGCTTTTGGCAATGCCAGTTTTGCCCCGACAACATCCAGAGGCGTACAGAGCGGTCCGACAATCTCGACCACTTCCTGTTCGCCACTGTCAAGGCAATGGGCCAGAACTACCGGGTAATTTTTCCGGATGACCTGACCAAAGTTGCCGGAGTTGGACAGGTGATGGTGCAGTCCGCCATTGGTCATCAGGAAGGTCTGTCCACGGGATTCTTTTTTATCCGTCACCTGACAAATATAATAACCCGCCTCACCCACCAGCCAGCGCCCAAGCTCCATCACCACCTCTGATGACTTGAGCGACTCTGGACGATGATCCAGAAGGTACTGCAGATTTTCGCCAATACCTTCCATTGCCAGCGTCTGTTCTCCGGGGAAATAGGGAATGCCCAGCCCCCCGCCGATATTGATATGCCTTACCGGGGCAGCAACCTGGTCAGCCAACCTTGCGGCCAGTTCAAAGGTTTGCTGATGGCACTCAATCAGAGACTCCGCTTTGAGATTCTGCGAGCCAGAGAAAATATGAAACCCCTGAAAGTCCAGTTTATCCAAATCAAGCTCCGCCAAAATAGACGGCATTTGTTCAGCATCTATACCAAACTGTTTTGGGCCTCCCGCCATTTTCATCCCGGAGGTCTTTAATTCAAAGTCCGGATTCACCCGAAATGCGATACGGGGGCGAATACCCAGCTGCTGATGACAGTGGTACAACCGTTGCAACTCCAGGGGGGACTCGATATTGATGGTAATACCCGCCGCAACGGCGGCTCTCAGTTCATGTTCTCCCTTGGCCGGCCCGGCAAAACTGATATTGGCCGCCGCCATACCGGTACCCAGGGCAACCAGCATTTCCCGGTGGGAAGCAACATCCAGCCCATCCACACACTGTGCCATATGGCCCACGACGGCGGGCATCGGGTTGGCTTTTATGGCGTAGTGAAGCTTCAGCTCTGCGGGCATCTGCTGACGAAATTGGGCGACTCTCTGGGTCAGGGCCTGCCGGTCGTAGATGTAGCAGGGTGAAGAGCCGGCAATCGTCACCAGATCAGCAGCGGTATACCCGGCAATCAGTAATTGGTTATCCCTGGACGGAAGACTGGCCAGTCGGTGATGTCCTTTAGTCATTTTCTCTTGCCCAAGATTATTCACGAAACAGGAGCCTCCACGTCCTGAAACAGCCTCCGGTAGGCTTCCAGTAGTGGCTTGCGATCAATTTTACCATTGGGATTTCTGGCCAGTGTCGTTTGCTGGATAACACGGATGGGGACCATATAAGCGGGCAGGCATTGCTGGCAGTGGCGGACCAATGAGGGTTCATCGATTTCACTGCTGCTCACTACGACCAGAACGATGGCCTGCCCCAAACGGAAGTGCGGGACACCAATAGCAGCCACTTCTGCCACCAGCCCGGATGAATAAACCACCTCTTCCACTTCCGTTGGGCTGACCCGATAACCGGATGTTTTGATCATATCGTCGCGACGACCGACAAAATAAATATATCCATCGTCGTCTTTACGAACAATATCACCGGACCAGACGGCCAGCTCTTTACCTGGAATTCCCGCTATGGCACAGGGTGCAGGCCGGAAGCGTTCAGCCGTTCGCTCCGGATCATTCCAGTATCCCATGCTGACCAGGGCACCACGGTGCACCAGCTCGCCGGGTTCATGGGGTCCACAGATCTCACCCAGCTCATTGATCACCATCACATCCGCATTGGGAATGGCTTTACCCATAGACCCGGGTCGTAAATCAATCTGTTCGGGAGGAAGAAAGCAGGAGCGAAATGCCTCGGTCAAACCATACATCAAGTAAGGTTTGGCATAGCGAAAACGCTGTCGCAGTACAGCCAGGGTGGCCGTCGGCATGGCACCACCGGTATTGGTAAAGTAGCGCAGACTGTCACCAGCCCCTTGTGGCCAGGGCAGATCGGCTATCTGAACCCAGAGTGGCGGAACCAGGCCTAGCCCGGTGATCTGCTGTTTCTCCACCGTTTTAATGACATCCCCTGGAAGAAGGTATTCCAGTAGATAACAACTGGCACCCACCAGAAATGCCGTTGTCAGCTGGCTGAAACCGTAATCAAAACTGAAGGGCAAAACACAGAGCAGCCGGTCTTCCGGTGTATTGCCCAGATACTGGGCAACACTGCTGGCCCCCGTGACCATATTACGGTGTGACAGCACAACGCCTTTGGGCTTTCCTGTGCTGCCGGAGGTATAAAGAATCGCCGCCATATCCGCATCAATGGACGACACTGGTTCCCACCAGGCACAGGGCTTGAGGAAATTTGCCCAGTTCATTGGGTTGGCGGATTGTCGATGAACGAAAGCGCTATCAGACAAGGGATTATTGACCGGGTCCTCATCAGCAAGGTCACCATCAACCAGAATCACTTGCATAAGGTCATGGCACTGGTGAATTTCAGCTTCCAGCTGCTGATAGCGGGCTTTGTTAGTAATCAGCACACGAACGTTGCAGTCTTTGAGAATATGAAAGACTTGGGGCGCTTTCAGCACCGGATTGACGGGCACCATAACGCCACCGGCGGCCGTTGCACCAAAGTAGCTGAAGATCGCTTCTGGTGTTTTAGGCAGGTAGATTGCCACCCGTTCATGTTGCATCAGACCCAGCTTTTGCAATCCGGCGGCCAGCGAACGAATCTGTCGGGAAACGGTCTGGTAATCAAACCACTGGTCTTTGCAGCCCAGGGCTTTCGAGGAAGGCGAACGTTCTGCCTGGCGCAGAACAATCTGGTGTAACAACAAGCTCATGATAAACAACAGAGTCTGATAACAAGGTTTAACCACAAAGGCACGAAGACACAAAGGAAGTTCTCGTTCCCACGGTCCGAAGTTGCTGCAAAGGATAAATGAATTTTGAACCAGAAAGGCACGCAGGAAACCTTTTCTTTGCCAAGACCAGGCAAGTCCAGAAAAAACTTTGTGTCTTTGTGCCTTTGTGGTTCCTTCTTTTCAAGACCTTTTACAACATTTTACGGGCATTTAAAACAGCCTGCCGGACCTGCTCTGGCGCTGTACCACCGAGATGATTACGGGCGCTTACCGAGCCTTCCAGCGTCAGGACATCAAATACATCCTGCTCGATCGTATCAGAGAAAACCTGAAGCTCCGCCAGCGTCATCTCAGACAGGTCCCGGCCTTCCTGAATACCAAAGGCCACGGCCTTACCCACCACTTCATGGGCATTCCTGAAGGGCATGCCACGGCGCACCAGGTAATCTGCCAGATCGGTAGCGGTACTGAAACCCCGGCGAGCGGCTTCCAGCATGTTCTCTTTGCGGGCCTGAATATGCGGCACCATATCAGCAAACGCCCGCAGGCAATCCCTGAGGGTATCCACCGTATCAAACAGTGGTTCCTTATCTTCCTGATTGTCCTTGTTGTATGCCAGCGGTTGGGATTTCATCAAGGTCAGCAATGACACCAGATGGCCATTGACCCGGCCGGTTTTACCTCTGACCAGTTCCGGTACATCGGGGTTTTTCTTCTGCGGCATAATGGAAGAGCCGGTACAGAAGCGATCTGGCAGGTCAATAAAGTTAAACTGCGCTGAAGTCCACAGCACCAGCTCTTCAGACATGCGTGACAAGTGCGTCATGATCAGGGCCCCGGCGGCACAGAACTCAATGGCAAAGTCCCGGTCACTGACGGAGTCCAGAGAGTTGCGGGAAGGACGATCAAAACCAAGGGCAGAAGCCGTATATTCCCGATCAACAGGGTAGGTGGTGCCTGCTAGTGCAGCAGCGCCCAGGGGGCTGATATTAACACGCTTGCGGCAGTCCTGCAGGCGCTCATCGTCACGCACCAGCATCTCATACCAGGCCATAAGGTGATGACCGAAGGTCACAGGCTGTGCTGTTTGCAGATGGGTAAAGCCTGGCATGATGGTATCAGCTTCACGCTCGGCAACCACCAACAGGCCGTGCTGCAGGCGCTTGAGTTCTGCTGATATGGCGTCAATCTCATCACGCAGCCATAAACGAATGTCGGTAGCGACCTGGTCATTTCTGGAGCGCCCGGTGTGCAGTTTTTTGCCGGCAGCGCCAATGCGATCCGTCAGGCGAGCCTCGATATTCATGTGGATGTCTTCAAGCTCAATGGACCAGTCGATACGGTCCTGCTCAATATCCTCAAGAATACCTTCAAGGCCAGAGATAATGGCATTAAGTTCATCTTCGCTCAGAATACCCGCCCGGTGCAGCATCCGGGCATGGGCCATTGACCCCTGAATGTCGTGGCGATAAAGGCGTCGGTCAAAATCAATAGAAGCGGTAAAACGGGCAACAAAGGCATCGACGCCTTCGCTGAAACGCCCACCCCATTGTTGATTAGAACTGTGGTTACTGCGCTTTTCACCCTGATCTGCTGAATGGCTTGCCGACATTGATCTCTTCCCCACCCGGTTCTCATTTTTTAAAGACGAACGTACAATCAATACCGATCCGGCATTGGCGCGTTGTGAGCGGAGGCATTATATCGGTGTCATGGCTTGATTGCATCGCCCACAGCCTTCTTCCGGGCAAGAGAATAGACAGGCTTCCGATAACAATAATGCACTGCCTCTTACCTGAGAGGCCGCCTGAGATAAACAGCCCCTGATAAAAACGGGTTCTCAAACAGCGTTGAGAACAAGAGCCGCCCCATGATGATCCAGACCCGGCACAACAAAGATGACTTTTTTCTCCCCGACCTTGGGTCAGGTCAGTCGGTGTTTATGCTGGTGCTGATTTCTGAGTTGTTTGTCCTGGTTCAGGTGCTTGCCCTGCCTGGCGAGGTCGACTTCAGCTGGACACGACTGGCCATGCTGTCACTGTTTGTTCAGTGGATTGTGCTCTCCAGCAGCGCCTTTCTCTATCTGGCCAGGCCTTTTCTGAAGGGGCTTCCCACCTGGCAGTCGGTCATGATTTCTCTGTTGGGCGTACAGATCATTACGCTGCTGCTTACGTTGCTCTCTCAGGCCTTACTGTCGCCTGTTCACTTTGCACCAGACTGGCAACAGGTCAACCGCAATCTGCTGGCGGCAATGATTATCTCGGCCATGCTGCTGCGCTATTTTTACATTCAGTATGAAGTCAATTTGCAGCAACAGGTTATCCACAATGCCCGCCTCGACTCATTGCAGGCGACGATGCGCCCGCATTTCCTGTTTAATTCCATGAACATCATTGCCAGCCTGATTCAGGTCAACCCTGAAAAAGCAGAGCAGGCGGTGGAAGACCTGTCAGACCTGTTCAGGGCCAGCCTGCAAAATCCCGGTCAGAACAAGAGTGCGGTCGTCCCCATCCAGAAAGAGATACAGATCAGCGAAAGTTACCTGAGAATCGAGCAGCAAAGGCTGGGTGAGCGCCTTGAGGTCAAGTGGCTGGTTGGTGAACTTCCGCACAGGCTGTCTATTCCTCCCTTTACCTTGCAGCCTTTGGTGGAGAACGCCGTTTACCATGGCATTCAGCCGCTGGAGGCCGGTGGCTGCATTACCATCAGCATCAACATTGATCAGCAAATGGTTCAGATTTCTGTAGAAAATCCGATGCCATATACTGAGACCATTTCCAAGGGCAATCAGATTGCCCTGAACAATATCCGTTCCCGCCTGGCGATGCTCTATGGCAGCAAAGCCAGCCTGACCAAGGATATCCGGGAGCATTCCGGGGTCAAATGGTACACGGCGCAGGTGCACTATCCCTGCCAATGGGACAACGCTGTTGATTTACAAATTTGATAAGAACATTGATAAATTACTGACGGGAACCGATCACTGAACAATGAATGTCCTGATTGTTGATGATGAGCCACTGGCCCGGGAACGGCTGAGACACCTGATTGGCCGGATTGATGACTTTATGGTGCTTGAACATGAGGCCAGCAATGGACGGGATGCCATTGATCTGTGCAGCCAGTACCACCCCGATATCGTGTTGATGGACATTCGTATGCCCGTAATGGGCGGTCTGGAGGCTGCCAGGTATATCAGCGCCATGGACAAGCCACCGGCCGTGGTTTTCTGCACCGCCTATGACAATCATGCCCTGGAAGCGTTTGATGCCCAGGCCGTGGGTTACCTGCTGAAACCGATTCGTCAGGACCATTTGCATCAGGCATTACAACGCGCCAGCAAAGTGAATCGTCTGCAACTGGCCTGGCTGAACGACCATCTGCCAGAGCATCAGGAGCAGGGCCATATCGCCGCCAAAACCCTGCGCGGTATCGAGTTGGTTCCCCTGAATGATGTGCTCTACTTTATGGCGGATAATAAATATGTGACGGTCCATCATCGACAGGGAGAAGTGCTGATTGATGATTCGCTCAAGACTCTGGAAGAAGACCACAGCCAGCACTTTGTCAGAATTCACCGAAATGCGCTGGTGCGCCGTGATGCCATTGAAAGTCTGTCCAGGGATGATAAGGGGCACTGTTTTATCCATCTCAGGGAAGTGCCACAGCCACTGTCCATCAGCCGACGTCATGTGCCGTTGATCAAAAAGATCATGCAATCCCTGTAAAGTCTAACCTCCCTTCCGGGCTCTGCTTAGCCAACAGAGCCTGACACTGTCTCTTAAAGCCGGTCTGTCGTATTATCCCTCACAAATGTTTTGCCAGCAGTGTGTTTGTCTATAGCTGGTACTTAATTTGAACAATAGAAGCCATCAATCCTGTGAAAACCGTTCGTATCGCCACCCGTAAAAGCGCCCTTGCCCTGTGGCAGGCGGAATATGTCAAACAGCAGCTGGAACACCATCATCCGGATATCCGGGTCGAACTGGTCAAAATGACCAGCCAGGGCGACCGCATTCTGGACGCGCCACTGGCGAAAATTGGTGGCAAGGGACTGTTTGTCAAAGAGCTGGAAAATGCGCTGTTGGAAGGTCGTGCCGATATTGCGGTGCATTCCATGAAGGATGTCCCCATGGAGTTTCCCGAAGGGCTTGGCCTTGGGGTTATCTGCCCGCGGGAAGACCCTCGGGATGCCTTTGTCTCCAATCACTATGCTTCTCTGGATGCACTCCCACCGGGTGCCGTTGTTGGCACATCAAGCCTGCGCCGCCAGTGTCAGATACTGGCTGCCCGTCCTGATCTGACCATTCAGTTTCTGCGGGGTAATGTGAATACCCGTCTGGCCAAACTGGATGACGGTCAATATGACGCTATCATCCTGGCAGCCGCAGGATTGATTCGACTGGCGATGGCTGACCGCATTCGCAGTTACCTGGATACCACGGTGAGCCTGCCAGCGGCTGGACAGGGTGCCGTCGGTATTGAGTTGCGCCTGGACGATGAGCAAACCAGACAACTGATTGCCCCTTTGCACGACGAGCACACGGCCATCCGGGTGGGTGCTGAACGGGCCATGAACAGACGACTGAATGGTGGTTGTCAGGTCCCGATTGGCGGATTTGCAGAACTGGACGGAGACCGGCTATTTCTCAGAGGCCTGGTCGGCAGCCCTGATGGCCAGACCATTTATCGCAGTGAAGTGACCTGTACCGCTGAAGA
Organism: Endozoicomonas acroporae; assembly: GCF_002864045.1. Taxonomy (GTDB): domain Bacteria; phylum Pseudomonadota; class Gammaproteobacteria; order Pseudomonadales; family Endozoicomonadaceae; genus Endozoicomonas; species Endozoicomonas acroporae. The sequence goes on along the minus strand of NZ_PJPV01000017.1, from coordinate 87,497 downwards.
GTATGAATCTGCGGGTATTCAGGTGGCTGAATCGCTGCTGAAACAGGGGGCGGATAAAATCCTTGTGGATTGAACACTGCGTAAAGCCGCCTTCCGACGGCGTTGGTGTTGATCTGGTGTGGTGTAAACTGCTCTTGATTAAAACCTAAAGAATATCGTTAAAATCAATAAATTCTTCTTCCTGAGAAGAAAGAAATGTCAATGCTGTTGTGGGATCCGAGCCAGTAAATCCGGGCTCACCACCAGCGGGTATTTGTACAAATCCGGTACTGGATGGCACTTGTGGTGCCTCCATCCATCCAAAATTTCCCACCCCACTGAGTGCACCAAATAAACCCGTGGATCCTGACGGGGGCATTGATTGTGACGCAGATCCAACATTTTCCGACCTGCCGAGTGCACCAAATAAGCCCGTGGATCCTGACGGGGGAACTGAATTTGACGCAGATCCAACATTTTCTGACCTGCCGGATGCGCCAAATAAGCCCGTGAATCCTGACGGGGGCTCTGATTGTTGTGCCGCAGATCCAACATTTTTCGACCCACCGGGTGTACCAAACAAGCTCGTGGATCCTGACGAGGGCTCTGATCCAAACCCAATATTTTTTGACCCGCCGGGTGGACCAAACAAGCTCGTGGATCCTGACGAGGGCTCTGATCCAAACCCAACCTTTTTCGACCCGCCGGGTGGAGCAAACAAGCTCGTGGATCCTGACGAGGGCTCTGATCCAAAACCAACATTTTTCGACCCGCCGGGTGGAGCAAACAAGCTCGTGGATCCTGACGAGGGATCTGATCCAAAACCAACATTTTTCGACCCGCCGGGTGGAGCAAACAAGCTCGTGGATCCTGACGAGGGATCTGATCCAAAACCAACATTTTTCGACCCGCCGGGTGGACCAAACGTCAACCCACTGAGTGTACCAAATAAGCCCATTGGTCTTGACGGGGGTACTGATCGTGTCGCAGATCCAAAATTCCCAAACCCACTGGGTGTATCAAAGAAGCTCCTGGATACTGACGGGCTTTCTGCAGATGCCAAACCTCCAGAATCGCGACCAAAAAGTCCACTCTGACGGTTTGAACGTTCCATACCGCACCGACCCATTTGCCTGTGGCTTGCCGGAAGCTTTGGACCATTCCTGAGATCATGGCGATTAATACCATAACTCTTGAATTTATCCACGGCATCCAGAAATACTGTGAAGTTAAATACCTTTTTTTCAAAATCAAATACTTCACTCAACTTGATGGCATAAGCCTGTTCTTTACTATACCTGCAAACAATCTCAATTTTATCACCCCAGTAATCAAATGGCGTTTTTAAATACACTTTGGTTTTATCATCAAAATAGGCCGGATAGTTCTTCATGAGTTTACTCATCACAAGTTCACAACGAACACAGTTAATAATATTTGAAACAGCCTCATTCACTGATTTGGATTCATTCAGGATCTTTGAATCCAATCGAACTTCGAATGGATGATTCACCCCATCTATAAAAAAGTTTCTGACCATGGAGAAATCCATATCCGTTGACTCTGCCAAACCGGGAATCAGCTCATGAGGATTTGGATTTGACAGTGAAATCATTGATGTGACTTCAGGTGACCCCCACCCCCCGGACTGCTCTCTGTCATTCTCAAGCGCAGCGCGCAAATCAATAAGGGATTTACTGACGGCCCTATTTGATAAGGCTTGTTTGGCGTCCTGGATTCTATCTCTAATAGTATTTTCACTTTCCATCATATTTTCTGAGCTTATTTTACGTCTGACAGACTTTGTGTTAGCCGGGGTATGCTCAAAATCCTGATTGAATGTTCGTTCCAGGGTGGTTATACGCTCTTCTGCTCTCCAGTGGTTTTCATCAAATTGCTCAACCAGGTTCTTCAAATCATTTTCTTTGCCATACTTTCTTTCCATTTCATTCTTTTGTTCCTCAGTTATATTTTCCACACGTAATCCAGAGGCTTTAATACCGGAGTAGCCCAGTTGCGTTACAATAAGTTCGTCTACTAATTTGCCGTATTGATGAAGGAAGCCATTCGCACTTCCATGGTCCGGAAACATTGAATATGGATATGGACAATCAGGCACCACTGCTTTGTCATTTCCTTTGTGGACATATAAGCAATCTTTTCTCTCGCATTTTTGCTCAGATTTCTTCAACCAATCAGCACCGTTGTTATAAAAGATATTTTCTTTATCGTGCGGCTTTTGACTTCTGCAGGTAGCACATATTGTTATAGCTGTAGCTTGATTGTCGGCGGTCATTTTCCTGATAATACATTCCTGGTGTTCAAAATGATGGCAAGGTCTTTCTATAATGCCTTTTTCTTCCGAGAATAGTGCTTCTTGACAGATTGGACAATTATCAGACATTCGACTTTTAACTGTATCCGTGTGTCTCAGTCTATGCCCGTTTAATAAAACTATTTCAGTGTTGGATGTTGGTGTAAAATTCGATTCGACTCGAGTGGTTGCATTCGTTACTTGCACATTTGTTTCCATGAATAATATTCTCTGTCTGGTTGATTGCACTTGACGTCTGAGTAGCACCAACTCTGACTTATTGGATAAAGAATTAGTTCAACTGCATAATGAAACTGTCTCATATTCGCGCATTGGTAACCCGCCCTGAGCCTCAGGCACAGGCTTTGGCAGATGCCATCAAAAAAACTGGTGGCCAGGCCTGGCCCGTGCCCATGCTTGCTATTGATGCGCTGGCAGAAACACAGGCAATGACAGACTGCCTGCTGATGCTCGACCAGTTTGACCATATTATTGTCACCAGCCGTCCGGCCGCCCGCCTGGGCGTAGAGCTGATCGAACGGTACTGGCCACAGCTACCAATTCACTGCCAGTGGTTTGCCATTGGCAGCAGCACAGCAGCTGAACTTGAGCAGTTTGCGATCAGGGCTGACTATTCAGACACCGGCGTAGACAGTGAGGCCCTTCTTACCCTGGACACATTTAACCATGTTCAGAATAAGAAGGTCCTGATTATCAAGGGAGTGGGGGGACGGGAGGTGCTGAAAGAGCAGCTCACTAATGCCGGTGCCACGGTCAACACACTGGACGTTTACCAGCGTTCCTGCCCCACCTATGAACGCAATGCAGTGGTAAAAAAGTTGGAAAGCCATTCAATCAATGTCATTCTCTGCGGTAGTGGCGAAACCCTGGAAAACCTTGGGTACTATTTACCCATGCCCTATCGAGCTGACTACCGGCTGCTTGTTCCCAGTGAACGGGTTGCCAGGGAGGCCCATAGCCTGGGTTTCCAACAGGTAACCAATACCGGTGGCGCCAGCAACGAGATGATGTTGCAAGCATTGGCCCAAATCTGCCTCTTGTGAAAAATGAGCGGGAACCTTGAAAGAAGTGCCCGGGCAAGAGATAGAAAAACAAGGGAGACTATCCTCTCGAACAATCGGAAGGCCCAAGCGTGAGCGATACAGACCAGAACACAGACCGTTTACCAGACAATACCCCTGAAGATGTTCAGCAGAAAACCGACATCCATTCAGCGAAAGAGTCCCATTCAGAACAGCAAGCCGCCAAAAAACACCAAAGCAAAGGGTCAGGTAAAGGTCTGGCAGGCTTTGCCCTGTTACTGTCCGCCTGCGCCCTTGGCCTCAGTGGCTACATCGGCTGGCGGGCCATGCCACTGGAACAGAACCAGCCGGTTCTGCTTGAGGGCATGGACCAGCTGCAGACACAGGTTGCACGACAACAGGCAAGGCTGACCACGGTGGCACAAAACACCGCCACCGATATAGAAAGACACGAAGAACAGTTGCAAGCCCTGCAACAGCGGGAAGACAGACTGTTATCCCGGGTTGATACTCTTTCCAGCAAAGTTCGGGAACTTGAAGGTTCCACACGCAACCAATGGCGTATTGCCGAAGTCGAATACCTGCTGCGCCTCGCCAATCAGCGACTGCTGACGGTCAATGATGTTACCAGTGCCCTTGAACTGATGGCCAGTGCCGGGCAGATACTGGGGCAACTGGATGACTACACTCTCTTTCCGGTCAGAGAGGCCCTGGCAGAAGATATAGCGGTTCTGAAAGCGACCACCCTGCTGGATCAGGAAGCTATCTGGCTGCGACTGCAAGCCATTGCGGATTTGATCCCCGGTCTTGTGATCCTGGATGATGGCCATATTGCCGATGTGGCCAGTGCCCCGGACCCCGGATCAATGGTCACTGATGAAACCAACCCACCAGCGGACAGAACCTGGCAGGAAACCATCAAGGCCATAGTGCTGGACACCTGGCACCGTTTCACCAGACTGTTCCGTATTAATACCCAGCGAGAGCAACCCATTGAAGTATTGCTGACACCGGAACAGGAGCAGTTAATCCGTCAGAAGATGCTGATGTTGATCGAACAGAGTAAACTCGCTCTGATTACCGGAAAACAGGCGATTTATCAAAACAGTCTCAAACAAACCAGTGACTGGCTGAGTCGCTATTTTATGCTCGGTGGTGATGTCAGCAATCAGCTGGCTACAGAGCTTACTGAACTGGAAGGACTCTCCATTACCCCCGATATGCCCACTATTCATCGTTCTCTGGAGGCACTGAAAGAGCATCAGTCCAGCTCAACTCTCACACCAGCAGACGGTGATTCAACCATCGAGCCGGAAGAAAACCAGACAACACCAGCATCACCCGATGGCGATGATGGGAAAAGCAGTCCGCCATTGATAGAGCCGGATCAGCCTGCTGAACAGGGAGTGCAACTTTCATGAAAGGGTTTGCACTGTTCCTGACCATTGTTTCTGCCTGTTTCTTACTGGCCAATATCATGGTCAACGACCATGGTTATGTGCTGATTGCTTACGATGAGATGACCTTTGAAAGCAGTCTCTGGGGTTTACTGCTGCTGGTTGTCATTTCCCTTGGCCTGGTCTGGCTGGCGGTGATTATGGGTCGGTTACTGCTGGGCACATTCAGTGTTATCTACCCACTGTCAACGGGTGCCCGCAAAGCCAGGGCCAGAAAACTGTTTGATCGGGGGCTGGCTGAGTTTACCAAAGGGCACTGGCGAAAGGCGGAGCGGCTCCTTGGTCAGGCGGCGAAAAACAGTGAATCACCGTTAATCAACTATCTGGCCGCCGCCAGGGCGGCCCATGAAGCAGGAAATCATGAAGCCAGTGCTAACTGGCTAAGACAGGCGGACAGCAAGGCTCCGGGCGCAGAAATGGCGATTGGTATCACCCAGGCACAACTGCAACTGGCCAGTAACCACCTGGAACAGGCGCTGGCCACATTGACCCATCTGCACAAGAAGTATCCACGTCATGGCTACATTCTGAAAATGCTCAAGCAGGTCTATATCCGTCTGAATGACTGGCAATCACTGGAAAAACTGCTGCCCAGGCTGCGCAAGCAAAAAGTGATTAAGGACGACGAATATCACCAGCTGGAACAACAGGCATTTAAAGCGCTGTTCGAGCAGGCTTATAACTACGGCCGAAACCGTGTCTCCAGTGAAGAGAAAACCAAACCGGCGGATCATATCTGGTCCGGCCTGAGCCACAGTCAGAGGAAGGATCCTGCTATCCTCTATCGCTACTGTGACTGTCTGGTTCGACTGGGTGCCGGGGAAAAAACCGAACTGCTGCTGCGGGAAAATCTTCATCACTGCTATAGCGAGCCATTGATCCGCCTTTATGGCAAAACGCCGGGCAGAGACCTGAAAAAGCAATTGCTGTTTGCAGAATCGCTGCTTAACCAGCGGACCAATGACCCTGAACTGTTACTGGCCCTTGGTCGTCTGGCACTGCGCAATGAACTCTGGGGTAAAGCCCGGGAGTATCTTGAAGCCAGCCTCAGGCTCCGGAAAAGTGTTGATGTGTATAACGAACTGGGTCATCTGCTGGCACACCTTGATGAGTTTGAAACCAGCTCACGCTATTTCCAGGAAGGCCTGTTGTTAGCGGCTGACAGTGCAACCAATCTGCCGGGGATACATAAGTCATGAATGCCCTGTTGGTTGGTGCCATCAGCGGTATGACTGCCGTGGCACTGAGCGCCTTTGGCGCTCATGCGCGTTTCATTCATCATTGGCTGGTTGATATTGGCCTTTTTTGCCGCCAGAGATTATTCCCGCGCTTGAGAGGCTGCTGAGAATAGACAGCCGCTAAAATTTGCATTTTACGCCCCGAGCAGTATCGTATACCAATTCCTCCTTGTAAATATGAACTGCGCAGCCATTTTGAACCGCTGGATCTTCGTTGGAATTCCTCGCAATAGTCTTGCTATTACTCGTCATTCCGCCTTGCCCAGCGGTCCAAAATGACTTGCTCGATCTCATATTTAGAAGGCGGAATTGGTATTACCCCGATCATTTTCTACCAACTCAAATCTCCATGAACGATACTGTAAAACCGGCCGATGAGGCTGATGGCCCACAACAGGAAACGCTCCACAAACGTCAAATCAAGAGTTTTGTGCTCCGCGCTGGCCGCATGACCACGGGCCAGCAAAGGGGCTGGGATGAGTGCTGGCAGGACTGGGGACTGACTCTGGAGCAAGGCACAGAGGGTTTCCTGAATGCCTTTACGGATGCAGCACCCCGGGTTCTGGAAATTGGCTATGGCATGGGACATTCCCTGGTCACCATGGCGACACAGGAGAGCGATAAGCAGTTCATTGGTATTGAAGTACACCGCCCGGGTGTCGGCAGCCTGCTTAATGAAGCCCGTCTGGCAGGTATCCACAACCTGAGAACCTATTGCGACGATGCAGTTGAAGTGCTGAAGCAGTGCGTACCCGATGGTAGCCTGTCACGGGTACAGATTTACTTCCCGGACCCATGGCACAAGAAACGCCACCACAAACGCCGCCTGATTCAACCCGCTTTTATTGAGTCTATTCGTCCCAAGCTGGACATTGGTGGCATTATTCACCTGGCCACTGACTGGGAAAATTATGCCGAACAGATGCTGGAAGTGATGAACTCAGCAGAAGGCTTTGAGAACATGGCCGCAGAAAACGGTTATTCGCCAAGACCGGTTTTTCGTCCGCTCACCAAGTTTGAAAAGCGTGGTCATCGATTAGGGCACGGGGTTTGGGACCTGCTGTTCAAGCGCATCCGGTAGATGGCCTTGTGGAACTAGGAGCCTGACCGAGAATAGACTGCCCTGTAACGTTAACAGGTAAACGTCGATGGTAATATATAACCCTGCGGACTAATTATAACCGTTCTCAATTTCAGGTTGAGGAGAAGGTTCCACTCGATCTAAAACTATCTTATAGAATAAACATCTATACACCCATTAAATTCACTTAGTGGGTGTTTAAAATGGCAGATCCGCTCCGTCCAAACCCGTTTCAACCCATCCAGAATTTTTCTGCCACGGAAATGCCAGGGCAGCGACGTCCAAATCAACCGCCAAAATGCAGTGAGGTTCAGGCAGATAAACAACTACTAACAGCTCCCCGGCACCACGAGTCCGTGACAAAAAAACCGAGAGAGTTAACGGCACACAGTATAACGACGGAAAAAACCACGGCTCACTCCGGCCATTTTAAAAGCCATGGCAAGAAAATGTATGATCAACAATCGGCCAGACCGTCATCGCAACCGGCACGGACCCGGCCAAATCTTTTGAATAATGGCAGCAAGGCAACGTCGGTAGCCACAGTAAAAAATCTATTTGCCCCCCTGTCAGTTTCAATCTCTGCACATTCCGGTTATGAGCGCCGACAACCATCAGTAAACTTACAACGGGACAGTCACTCCTTATCAGGCAAAGCAGAATCCAATACCAGTAACCGCACGTTATTGGCCGCCTCAGGCCAAACAAACCCCGCCAGAACCATTTCCCAAAAAGCAAGGATAAGCGGCCGCGAGCTACCGACCCGACCCAGGCCTTCGAAGCCCGGTGGTTATGAGAATAAGTTGCAGGAGATGGAACAAAGGATATGCCAACGAAAAGCTGAATTTAAGATAAAAGAAGGAGCTGCCAATAAAGAATTTGTGGTAGGCATTGACCAGCCATTTAAAAAAAATCTCGAGCCTTTTTGGCAGAGATCCTCGGCTACAACGTTGACTCCCCCCCCTGTGCCCAGCTGTGCAAGGCAACTCCCTGCGAACTGCCCGAACGCTCCGGGAATAACTATTCAATCAACCTGTAAGGTGCTGCACACACCTGAAAATATTGCACCAACCATAGAATTAGCAGTGGAGGAACATATTAAGTGCGCGACAATCAACGTTGGCAAAAGTCTTCAATCTCTTCGCAAGGCTTTACTGGATGTGTACAAACAACTCTCCTGGAGAGCAACATCAACATGGAACGCAGCTATGGCCTTTAATAGCAGTCAAGGCAGCCTGGATATGTTGGCCGCTCAATACCAGGCAAAAAATATTGGCAGCCTGCCCCCTGCGGATATTGGGAAATTCAGGGATGATGTACAAAAGTGTGTTCATAAGTTTATAGAGGCAACAAAAGAGATAAAATCGGATCGCAAAAAGCTTGTCACCTTAGCAATAGATATCTCCATGTCTCCAGCAGACGAGCCCGACAAAACCGGCAATACCTGACCAGCGAATCACTCACGCAAACAATTCCAGCAAATCATTCAGAAAAAGCCGACCGGTAGGAGTAGGCTTGAGCCTCGACTCTGAAGGTTCCAGCAACGCTTTTTGCCGGGCAAGTTTCAGTTGCTGGTGGATACCGCTTAATGCCTGTCCCGTTCGCTCACCATAAAGCTGCGCATCAACGCCTTCATGCAGTCGCAGTACATTCATCATAAATTCGATGGGCAGCTCATCGGCTTCCAGCTCCCGTCGCCCAGCCTCAAAGGCATGGGAAATATAGCTGTCGGCTGCCAGGTAATCTGCCGGCATGCGGGTTTTCCAGTTACGATAAATCAGCCCGATAGATGCATGGGTTAACTTTCCATGGGCACCAGCGCCGATACCGATATAGTCACCAAACTGCCAGTAGTTCAGGTTATGTTTTGAGCGACGCCCGGGCTGACTGTAGGCAGAAATCTCATACTGTTGAAACCCAGCTGATGCCAACAGGGCCTGCCCGGCTTCCTGAATATCCCAGAGCGTATCATCCGGCGGCAATACCGGTGTTTTAGAATAGAAAACCGTATTGGGCTCAATGGTCAGCTGATACCAGGAGATATGCGCTGGCTTAAGGTCAATGGCCTGCTTCAGATCGTAAAGCGCATCCTCCGCAGATTGCCCCGGTAAACCATGCATCAGATCGATATTGATATTGCTGAAGCCATGGCTGGTGATTACGGCAATGGCCTGTCGCGCTTCATCGGCACAATGAATACGCCCGAGGGCGGCCAGCTTCTCATCCTGAAAGCTTTGCACACCTAATGAGAGCCGGTTCACACCCGCCTCCAGATAAGCCTGAAAGCGATCGTGCTCATAGGTACCGGGGTTGGCTTCCATGGTGATCTCAATATCATCCGAGAACCTTACCCGCGCCTGAAGGCCGTTGAACAGCTGCTGATAAGCGTTTGCCGTCAGCAGGCTGGGAGTGCCACCGCCAATAAAAATGGAATGGATCGGGCGCCCCTGGACGCTGTCCAATTCGTTGTCGATATCATGCAGCAACGCTTTGATGTAGGCATCTTCAGGAATATCGCCGGTGATCCTGTGCGAGTTGAAATCACAATAAGGACATTTTTTCACGCACCATGGCACATGAATATAAAGACTAAGGGGAGGAAGCTTAAGCATGTTAACAGCACTGAAGCAGGCTTCAGTGTTTTCTCTCCTTGAGGCGGGCAACCAACTGCTGCAATGCCCGGGCTCGGTGACTCAGTTGATTCTTTAACTCTGAAGGCAGTTCCGCCGCCGTACAGTGCTCTGCGGGCACCAGAAACAGGGGGTCATAGCCAAACCCATGTTCTCCCAGGGCTTCTTCAATGATATACCCTTCCCACTGGCCATGGGCAATGATCGGGGTAGGGTCATGTTCGTGACGCAGGTAAACCAGCACACAGTGAAATCGTGCGGTTCGCTCGGCCGACTTAAGCCCCTGTAATCGATGCAACAGCTTCTGGTTATTATCAGCAGCGGAAGCATCGGGTCCTGCGTAACGGGCAGAGTAGATGCCCGGCTCGCCATTGAGGCAATCAACCTCAAGGCCCGAATCATCGGCAATAACCGGAAGGCCCGATATTCCGGCAGCATAGCGGGCCTTGATAATGGCATTTTCAATAAAGGTCAGGCCCGTCTCTTCTGCTTCCGGCCAGGTTGAACCGATACCAAACTCACTCTGGGGATGCATCAGAATCCCCAGGGGCTCGAACATCTTTTGAAACTCCGCCAGCTTGCCCTGATTACCACTGGCAAGCACCACCTTGCGAATCCCCTCATTCATACTGTTTCTCACAATTCAACACATGACCTCTGATTAAAATGTTTGACCTGCAACATAAACAGAGCTAACAGGCGACATTTTAATGGTAAAAAATCTGCTCAAAGCGGAGTGTCTCGCTTCGCGAGCTGCCCTGAGGCTTAACATCTATGGCAAATTTTAGCAGCTCTTCATCTGAAAACTTAAAATCGGCCAGATAGTAAATCGCACTGCCTTCTTTGACCTCAGAAAACTTCAGGCTGCTTTTCTGAGTCAGCAGGTTCATGGTGTGGCCACTGACCCTGCCGGTGACTGCGGTACCCAGTTCATCGGATGAAACATCACGAATGGCAATGTTGACAATACCGTACCGGCTACCTCGACGGAGACTATATTGCTCTGCAATACCAGGCGGCACAAATGTACTGTTAAAGGCACTGAAATAGATCCGGTAGTTGCCCATTTCAATGGGTTCCTGATTCATCACCCGAGCTTCTGGAATCTGGCTGTCAGCCGTCACCGGATTAACCATCCCGACAACGCCCAACACCAGCAGGGCCAGACATGCCATCCAACGCTGAGTCATTGACGTAATACTGCGCAGCATCGCCATTATGCAATTCTCCGGTTTTTTGATTTGTTCCAGAATAACTTCATCATTTTACACAGTCCTGGAAAAGGTCGCCGCCCGCTTCCCGCTGCCCGCAAAAGCAATTTCGGCTTTTCGGGTAGCGGGCAGCGTCTGAAGAAATGTGAAGCTATTTCAGGATCGTTCCCAAGTGATAAATGGCCACTTCGCCCATCAGGTTTGGCCAGACACGCCCCGCCAGGCCGCTTTTATACGATTGATCCACCACCATTCGGTTCAACACCCGGTAATTTTTCTCCCGGCACAGCGCTTCAAAGTCCCTGAAGGTACAAAAGTGAATATTGGGGGTGTCATACCAGGTATAAGGCATAAACTTCGAGACCGGCATGCGACCATAGGCGGCAAGATAGAGGCGGCAGCGCCAGTGGCCGAAGTTAGGAAAAGTAACAATGCATTCCCGTCCAACCCTGAGCATCTCCTCCAGCACCAGGTGCGGGAAGTGCATCACCTGAAGTGCCTGGGTCATAATCACGGTATCGAAGCTATCATCCCTGAAGTTGCCCAGCCCGCGATCCAGGTTCTGTTCAATAACGTTTACCCCCCGCTCAATGCAGGCTTCAATATCCTGGGCATTAATTTCCAGACCATAGCCACTGACCTGCTTCTCTCGTTGAAGCTCGTGCAACAGCTGTCCATCACCACAGGCCAGGTCGAGAATCCGGGTGCCCGGGGCAACCCAGTTCCTGATAATCTCAAAATCCCCCCGGCTCATAAGCACTCCTCCGCTACCCGATGCAAATAGGCCGACAAACCTCGCACGTAGCGGGGAATATCCATCAGAAATGCATCGTGCCCCTGGGGAGCATCCACTTCAAGATACGTCACATCCTTATCCACTTTCATCAGTGCATCGACCATCTCTCTTGAACGCTCGGGGGAGAAACGCCAGTCGGTTGAGAATGAAGCAAGAAAAAATCTGGCGGTCGCCCTGCTGAGCGCATCTGGCAGGCTGTTGTCATAGTCACTGGCCGGATCAAAGTAATCCAGTGCCCGGGTCATTAACAGATAGGTGTTGGCATCAAAGCTGCCGGAAAAACTTTCGCCCTGATAACGAAGATAACTTTCTATCTGGAACTCAACATTGTAATCGTAACTGAAGCCGTCATTTTTCAGCTCACGACCAAACCTGGCCCCCATGGCATCATCAGACAGATAAGTGATATGCCCCACCATGCGGGCAAGCCCCAATCCCTTGCGGGGAATGTTGTTCGCTTCCAGGTAACGACCACCGGCAAACTGATCATCGGACATGATGGCCTGCCGGGCCACTTCATTAAAGGCAATATTCTGGGCCGACAGCCTGGCCGCAGAAGCAATGATAACGGCATGGCGAAGTCTGTCGGGATAGGCAATGCTCCATTGCAGTGCCTGCATCCCACCCAGGCTCCCACCAATCACCGCAGCCCATTGGGAAATACCCAGATGGTCAGCCAGCATGACCTGGCTGTTAACCCAGTCTGCGACAGTGACCACCGGAAAGTCTGGCCCATAAGGTTTGCCGGTTTCGGGATTGATGCTGGTTGGGCCCGTACTGCCGTGGCACCCTCCCAGGTTATTGAGGGCGACAACAAAGAACCGGCGGGTATCGATTGGTTTTCCCGGGCCAATAAAGTTATCCCACCAGCCGGGCTTGCGATCTGCCATGCTGTGATAGCCTGCCGCATGATGGTGACCACTGAGGGCATGACAGATCAGCATCCCATTGGAGCGGGACTGATTCAGCTCACCATAGGTTTCGACCATCAGCTGAAACTTGTCCAGCTGTTCGCCACAGTTCAACGACAGGGGCTGATCAAACGGTATCGCAATGGGCGCTACGAGACCAACCGAATCGGCAGGAATCAATTCAGGCATAAACTTCCTGTATCCCTTTCCTGGCCATAGCAAATTCCCAATCCGCTTAACTTTACTTAAGGTGGTTCACTATGGCGCTTCAGGCTTGTTATTCATTCAAAGAGCGCTCTCACACGACGAGAGCAGCAGAAATTGCAGGCAGTTTATCGTCTTCATTTTTTTTTGTCAGCTTATCCGGGATTGATGTCTGACCATTACCTGGTGAACGGTGGCCATCAGGTCCTGACGACAGGCAACTCCAAAGCCAGTTCGGTCAACGCCAGGACATGGCTCAAAAAGTAACCTTCAACCTGTCGTGAGCAAAAATGCAGGTGTCGTTCATTAATGTATTCATCAACACTTTGGTTGTTGATCAGGGAAATATAGAAGGCCCGAATCGCCTCATCTTCAACATTCAAGGCTGAAATAATTCTGGCACAGGGCTGAGAAGTCTTGCTCATTTGGAACTCCCGAAGCGACAGGCTTCTGGGTACTTGTCTTCCTATGAAGGACTATCCTGCAATGAAGCTTCATTCGGAATGAGCCCACAAGGCAACAGATTGCTCTGCTTTAAAATGCATGGTACTGATACCGATAAATTCAACTACCGATAAATTCAACGATTATCTTGAATTAAACCTAGTATAGTCAGGCTTTACTGAAGTATTCTTAATAGCGGTGAACTCTTGTGATCAAAACCGTGATCAAAACCGATAAAAACGTGCTATCGTAACTTTCCGCAATAGTGCAAACTATTAAATACTTTTCACAGACCTCTCGGTGCAAATGTCGTTATGTCTATTGAATCCCTAGGCCAGCTTGAATCAAGACTCCAGAACCTGATTGACAAACTGGAACTGTCAAGAATGGAAGTAGAAGACCTCAGGTCTGCTAATACCCGCCTTGAAGAAGAAAATATCCAGCTTAAGCAGGAACTCAGCGCATGGGGTGACCGTGTGAGTGCTCTTTTGGGTAAGCTGGATATCGTAACAGAGGAAGAAGCCAGCGAGCAGGAAGCTGTCGCATAAAATTATGGGGCATTCATGCCCCACAATTTTATTCGTTGGTTTCGGCGTTTTCGATGGCCTCCAGCGCTTCCATCCATGCTTCTTCTGTTTCCAGGGCTTGCTGTTTAAGTGTTGTTTGCCGGTTTAGCAGCTCTTTCAATTTTTCTTTGGCGGTTTCTTCGTATATCAAAGGGTCAGAGAGCCGTTCTTCAACCTGTTCAAGGGACGATTGCAGGTCTTCCAGCTGACTTTCCAGTTGCTCCGCTTTTTGCTTCAACGGCCTTAGTGCTTTACGCCTTTCAGCTTCCTGGCGTCGTATGTCTTTCTTCTGTTGTGCGTTTTGTTGTGAAGAGCCAACCAGTTCCCCACCATTCTCTTCGCTTCTGCCGCTTCGGGATTCATTACGTTCCTTAGAGCGAAGATGAACCAGCCATTGGCTGTAGTCATCCAGATCACCTGAATACTCTTCCATGCGGCCATCATGAACCAGATAAAGCTCGTCGGTGGTGCTGCGAATCAGGTTTCGGTCATGGGAAACCAGAATCACCGCCCCCTCAAATGACTGTAAGGCCATGGTCAGGGCCAGACGCATATCAAGATCAAGATGGTTGGTTGGCTCATCAAGCAGCAACAGGTTTGGCTTCTGCCAGCCAATGATCGCCAGGGCCAGTCTCGCTTTCTCACCACCGGAAAACCCCTGAATCGACTCCAGGGCCTTATCCCCATGAAAACCAAACCCGCCAAGAAAGTTTCTCAACGTCTGCTCTTTGGCCTCCGGCGAAAGCCTTTGCAGATGAAGCAGAGGGCTGGCATTGAAATCCAGACTCTCCAGCTGGTGCTGTGCGAAGTAGCCAATGCTTAAGTGCTCTCCCAGATGGACCTTGCCCGAAATCAGTGGCAATTCCCCGGCAAGTGTTCTGATCAGGGTGGACTTGCCAGCGCCATTCGCACCAAGAAGCCCGATACGACTGCCAGGTTGAATATTGATGCTGAGTTTTAATAACGGCTTATCACCATAACCGAGTTCAGCCGTATCCAGTACCAGTAACGGTGCAGACATCTTATCGGCTTCCGGAAAGGCAAAAGAGAACGGTGAATCCACATGGGCCGCTGAAATATCTTCCAGCCTTGCCAGCGCTTTCAGGCGACTTTGAGCCTGCTTGGCTTTGGTCGCCTTGGCCCTGAAACGTTCAACAAATTTTTCCATATGAGCCCGCAGTTTCTGCTGCTTCTCAAAGGCAGCCTGCTGCTGTTGCAGTCGCTGTGCGCGCAGATGCTCAAAAGCTGAATAGTTGCCACGGTACTGGAACAGTGTCTGATGTTCTATATGGAGTGTGTGATCCGTAATGGCATCGAGGAAATCCCGGTCATGGGAAATAACCAGCAACGTTCCCGGGTATCGCTTGAGAAAGTTTTCCAGCCAGACAATGGCATCAAGATCCAAATGGTTGGTGGGTTCATCCAGTAACATAATGTCTGACGGGCACATCAAAGTCTTGGCCAGATTCAGGCGCATCCGCCATCCACCGGAAAAGTCGCGGACATTTTTGTTCAGCACCTGGTGATTAAAGCCCAATCCATGCAGCAACTGTTCTGCCCGGGAACGGGCTGTGTAACCATCGGCACTCAGCAGTTGCTCATGGAGATCGGCCAGTTTTTCGTGCTTTCCTGCGGCTTCTGCCTCAGCAATCGCCTGCTCTATCCGGCGCAGCTCAATATCACCATCCAATACATAATCCACGGCATTTCGGTCCAGGACATCAATTTCCTGAGCCATGTGCGCCAGTCCACAGCCCTTATCAAACGCGAGTTCACCTTTATCTGGTTGCAAATCTCCCGTAAGCAACGCAAGCAGGCTTGATTTGCCACACCCATTAGCACCCACAAGGCCAACGTGCTGACCGGAATGGATAATTGTTGATGCATTCTCCAGAAGGAGCTTGCCAGACCTTAAAAGGCTGATGGAATTCAATGTGATCATTGACATGGTCTAATTATGGACGACCGATCAGACCAATAATAAAGGAGAGGCCTATCGTGACGCCGGAAAAAACATAATGCTACCTGCAAGAGGATATCATCGAAGCAGCAAAGACTGGGTGACGGTATAAACCGCCAGCTCAGAGAAGGCAAAAAATTCTTTGAACAAAAAGCCAAATCTCAGTTCAATGTATCTATAGTAACTCCCAAGAGTCGATGACCGGTAGGAAAGGATTAATTAGTGCTTTCGTTCGTTTGATTCGTGCCCAGCATCCTTGTTGCTACAGGGTTTACCGTTGCAACCGATTGCAATTGATTGACTCTCTGGTTTCTCTCCCTGCGAGCCCTATTACGTTCCCTCCGGCGTTGCCTTTGGTGCTCGGCATAAGCAGGGTCATTCTGTTGGCGCTCCCTTTGGCGCTGCCTATACTCCCTTTCACGTTCCCTTTGGCGTTGCCTTTGGTGCTCGACATAAGCAGGGTCATTCTGGTGACGCTCCCTTAGGCGCTGCCTATACTCCCTTTCACGTTCCCTTTGGCGCTCTGCGTAAGCAGGGTCATTCTGGTAACGCGCCCTTTGGCGCTGCCTATACTCCCTTTGACGTTCCCTTTCGCGCTCTGCGTAAGCGGGATCATTCCGATAACGTGCCCTTTGCAGCTCCCTTTTGCGTGCCCTTTCACGCTCGGCGTAAACAGGATCACTTTGGCTGCGCGCCGCCTGGTATGTACTTTGTCGCCTCCTCTGGTACTGTGCATAAGCAGGGTCATTTTGGTAGCGCTCCCTTGTGCGTTCCCTTTGGTGCTCCCTTAGGCGATCTGCATATACAAGGGCATTCTGGTTGATATCCCGCTGGGGCACTGAGTCAGGCCTGCCCTGCCCATGCTCCCCTTGACCCGTGGTAGCTGAATTGACTAATGCTTTTGCCAAACTCGATAAATCCGTTCTGCACAGTGGACAGGTAGTCCTATTTGCAATTTGTTTTTGTGCAATGAGGGAATTTTTAAGGCAATCAGTGTGAAAGGTGTGTTTACACACGCTAGTGATAAGAGTAGCCACATCTCTGCCGAAGGCCATCAGGCAGACAGAGCATTTTTCTGCTTCCGAGCTGCTTGTCTGGATCGTGAAAGGGTTGATTCCATCAATCATGTTAATACCCTTTTGTTTTATTCTGTTCAGACTGTATTTGCAGATTTTAGTTCCCGATACTTATTTCAAGGAGGTTCCTGGTAACTGCTTTCACTGAGGAATCGAATATCTAGAGAGGAGAAAAAAGTGAAGATACAAAAATAATAAGGGGGAATAGAATCCCCCCTTTCGAGCTTCGAGTTACCAGCTATATTACTTCATTACTTCTTCTTGGCAGGGGACTTTTTTGCAGCTGCTTTTCTGGCTGGAGCCTTCTGCTTGACAGCTACTTTTTTGGCTGCTGGCTTTTTCTTAGCGGCCACTTTCTTTTTAGTTACAGGCTTCTTCTTAGCCACAACTGCCTTTTTGGCTGCTGGCTTTTTCTTGGCAGCTACTTTCTTTTTAGTGGCAGGTTTCTTTTTTGCTACTACTTTCTTCTTGGCCGCTGGTTTCTTCTTAACAGCCACTTTTTTCTTGGTTACTGTCTTTTTCTTGGCTGCCGCCTTTTTGACGGTGGCGTTCTTCTCGGCAGTTTTCTTTTTTACCGCTACCTTTTTCTTGGCAGTGGCTTTTTTAGCAGTGCTTTTTTTAGCAGTAGCTTTCTTGGCACTGGCCTTGGCCTTTTTCAGGGCTTCTTTGGCTTTTTCCAGCTTTTTCTTCAGTGCGTCGATTTCTTTTTCCCACTTTTTCACCATATCGACCTTTTTAACAGTCTTGCTGGCAGTGGCTTTTTTAGCAGGAGCTTTTTTAGCAGCAGCCTTCCTGACAGTGCTTTTTTTAGCTGCAGTCTTCCTTGTTGCAGGCATTGGGTCGTCCCTCGTTTTAATTTAACCAATCTACTAGTAGTTAGTACATCGTAATAAAAACTGAATAATTTATACCCAGTTTTAATTCCAACATAGAGTGCTTATTCGTCATCTGCAAATTTTTTTTTAGCTTTCTCTCTGTTTTTTTCTAATTAAATTCCATTTTCCTAAAGCAGATAGATAGAAGAGGACGTTTATTTTTCATATTCATTATCTCGAAAAACACTTTAAATAAGGCACTTTTTCATTACACAACCCTCGTCCGGGGTTGCCAAAAAAACCAATTTACTAAATGATAGGGCTCAGAGTTACCTGTACTGAAAAGACTGTGCCAAAACGCAGGATACAAATTTATCAGAAAGAGTGTAAATATGATCTTCAAAACGCTTGCCAGCGTTACCCTGTTCTCTTACTCACTGTGTTCATTTGCCGCTCTGGAAACAGACAGTGACAAATTAAGCTATAGCCTCGGAGTGTCCATGGCTGAGCAACTGAAACAATTTGATGGGATCAATTTTAACGCCGTTATCCAGGGGGTAGAGGATAGTCTTGGCAACCAGGTTTTACTGCTGTCACAGGATGAAGTCACCTACTTTGTAGATTTAGCGCAGGAGCAAAAGAAAAACCTTGAACAGGTTCAGTACCAGGCAGCAGCGCAGGAGAGCCTGGAAAAAAGCCAGCTTTTTATGACAGAAAACAGCAAAAAACCAGGCATTGTTGTGCTGGAGAGTGGTTTGCAGTACCGGGTACTGACAAAAGGTACTGGCATCAAGCCATCCCTTACTGATCATGTAACCGTTCACTATGAAGGCCGCCGGATAGACGGAACCCTTTTCGAAAGCTCATACACTCGAAACCAACCCGCCACTTTCCAGTTAAACCGGGTTATCGCGGGCTGGACAGAAGGACTACAGAAAATGCCTGAAGGTTCCACCTGGGAGTTTTTTATTCCCTCGACTCTGGCCTACGGCTCCAGCGGTATTCCCGGAATCATCGGACCCAATGAGGCAATTATTTTCAAGGTAGAACTCAGGGATGTGAACAAAAGCAGTTAAAAATGAAATGAGGACAAAACGACTGTATGGTCTGAATACAGCTTGTCCTCATCTGATCTGAACATCATGATCCCGTGAGCCTTTCCCGGTGGGATTCATGCAGAGTTTCTATCATTTTATCTTCAAGACTGAAACGTTCTGCCAGAGTTTCACCTAATTCCGATACAGCGCCCTGAAGTTTCTGCAGAGAGCTGATTGATTCACAACTGTCATTAAATTTCAAACATCTTGAGGTATTCTCTTCAAGCTTTGGCAGCACCGTATGAGCCAGTTCAACACCCCCATCATTAAATTCCCGGGCTTCCTGAATCAACTGCTCGTAAACCTCAAAGTGACCAGCTGACGCATAATCCACCAGAATCTGGCACAGTTCCTTTAATTTACTGACTACCGGACGCTTGTCATCATCAAATTGATCCATTCCATTGATGGAGCAGTAAAGGACGATCAGCTCCTGACGCTCGTTGAGCCAGCGATCAATAATTTCTGATACACCTCCCCAACGTTCTTTAGCCGTTTGGCAACCCTCCAGCATGATAGACAGTTCCTCTTTAACAATTAGATCTCTTCTGCGTGAATGGGGACCTCGTAAGCGCCTTTGTCAGGCAGCTCAGATGCTAGGTTATGACAGTGAATTTTTTGCGGCAAGCGTTTATTTTTCAAAACACAACACAATTTAAATTGCAAGTTTTGCAGGAACGTTATGAATCCAATGGTTTCAGGGAGTTTTCATGGCAGTCCAACAACTTTTTTAACTAAAAAAAAACCATTTAATTAAAAAAAATTATTTTAATTACCAAATTCTGATACTAGTTCAGATACTGCTGGCCGCATCCTGATTTCATCCAGATAAAAACAACTTTCCAAAGTCTGATTTAAAGATGGAACCGGGTACTGTCTATTAATTTCTGCCACGCTATCATCTCAGACATTCGCCAGAGAGTCCTTTCCACCGGCGACTGACTAAAGGCAATGGTTCAGGAACTATTCTGCTGCCTTATATTCCTGCAGAAATGTATCAAAGTCACGGCTATCATTGTTTTCTGTTGCCAGCTGATCAGCAACAGAGCGCTGGGCAAGCTGTTCAAAGTAGGCTATTCGTTCATCGCTCAGATCATGCTCAGAGAAGCGTTTGGAGTGCTTTTCCGATAAAGACATCATCAACTCAAGATAACCGGAATCTCCGGCTTCAAGGGCATTAAGCACCTGCGCAGAAGGGGTTAAAGCGGCATCTTTCAGCTTTTCTCTTTGCGCACACAGGCTCTCAACAAACGTTGATGATTCGTTTGCCTGGTCAAGAATCTCAGCAATGGAAGACATTTCATCCAGCAGCTGTAGCCCCCAGCTCTGGAGCAGGACAGGCTGCCCTTGCTGTCTTAACTCGACACCCGGGCGGCGGCCTTCTGTAACCGCTGTTTTGAAATTATTGCTGACCTCATCACACTCATCGGCATGAATAGGATTGCTGTTCTGCAACGAACAGTAGACCAGGAAAACATCCAGAAAATGAGCATCCTGCTCACTCAGTCCCATTGGTTCAAAGGGGTTGATATCAAGGCAACGTACCTCAACATATTCAACGCCTTCGTTGCGCAGGGCAGTCACTGGTTTTTCACCGGAACGAGCAATCCGCTTTGGGCGAATGGTGCTGTAATATTCATTCTCTATCTGCAACAGGTTGGTATTCAGTTGCAGGTATTTGCCGTCTTGTTTCAGACCAATGGCTTCATAGGGAGGGTATGGTGTACGAATGGCGCTGGAAAGACTGTCCACGTACTCTTCCAGTGTGTTGTAACAAATATTCAGGGAAGACTGGGCGTGATTGCTGTACCCCATATCACTCATACGTAACGACGTCGCATAAGGAAGAAAAAGCGAGTCTTTATCCAGCGCCTGAAGGCCTGACTGAACCCCACCATCGGCAAAAAAACTTCGGCTAACGGCCGGAGAGGCCCCAAACAGGTACATTAGCAGCCACGAGTAACGCAGAAAATTCCGGATCAGGGAAAAATAACCCGCTGACCTGAAGTCCTGAGCGCTGATCTCCTCTTGTCCGGAGGACTGCTGTAACAGCGCCCAGAACTCTTCTGGCATAGAGAGGTTGTAGTGAATACCGGCAATGGTTTGCATTGGCTTGCCATAGCGATGCCAGAGCCCTTCACGATAAATACTTTTCATTACCCCGATATTGGAACTCCCATACTGCGCGATAGGAATACTGTCATCCCCTTCCAGCAGCGGCGGCATACTGCCGGCCCAGAGGAACTCTGTTGCCATATTCTGGCAGGTGTACTGGTGCAGTTGCTCAAGAAAGGAGAGCGTATCGCTAATGCGGCTGTGCACCGGCGTTATGAATTCAAGCAGTGCTTCAGAATAGTCAGTGGTGATATAAGGGTGGGTTAATGCGCGCCCCAGCTTCTCAGGATGACTTTTCCGGGAAAGACGGGCATCTGAGGTAACCCTGAGACTTTCACGCTCAATACCATGGCAGATGCCATGAAGAACTGAATGGTTAGCACGGGACTGGAAAAGCTCCAGACGATCCTGATACTCAGTAGCCAAGGTACAGATCCAATAATAATTATCTATAACATTCGTTCAGAGAGATGATTCTTATTGGCAACACGGATACCCGCGACCACGACACCATGAACGAACTCTCATAAGTACTCAGCTTCAAACCGGGCAAGACAACCTGAATGAGCCTGATAAAATAGCAATCAGCTTAGCAGCTGACCACCGCCTGAGGTTGTCGCAAAAGACAGATCAACAGCATTTTCCGAAACTGCGAAGGGTAATCATTCCTGGAATATTACGTTTTGGCCCAGGAGCCTGTGCTTGTGCGACAGCCTCGTCCTGTCGTCCATATAATACCAGCCTGAATTGCCTAAATCCCCTAAAAAAAGCCAGACAAAGGCTTGTCTGACTTTTTCGTTGGCAGGCAAACATCGCCGTTAACAGTGTCTTTGCGGGAACTGTCAAAACCGGCTTTTTCTCTGAGTTTGTTTACTTGCGAAGTTGTTTCGCATTGGCAAACAAGTCGGCAAAAGTACCACCTGAATCCTGCTTTTTACCGCGATTTCCGGACTGACCGGCTTTCTGAGGCTTGCTGCGATCTGCAGGCTTTTCGGTTCTGGCTTGCCGTGGTTGCTGGCGAGCTTCAGCACGCTCTTCGGCCTTATCCGACATCCGCATGGAAAGCCCGATACGCTTACGTGCAACGTCCACTTCCATGACTTTGACCTTAACGATATCGCCGGCTTTTACCACTTCGCGGGGATCTTTAACGAAGTTTTCCGACAACGCGGAGATATGCACCAGACCATCCTGATGGACACCAACATCCACAAACGCACCAAAGTTTGTCACGTTGGTGACCACGCCTTCCAGTTCCATATTCAGCTTCAGATCGCGGATATCTTCAATGCCATCCTTGAATTCGGCGGCTTTGAAATCCGGACGCGGGTCACGACCGGGCTTATCCAGCTCACTGATGATGTCGGTAACGGTGGGCAGACCAAAGGTTTCGTCGGTAAAGTCCGCCGCATTCAGGCCCTTTAAAAAAGCCGAGTCCCCGATCAGGGCTCGCACATCCCGGCTTGACTGGTTGGCAATCTTCTCTACCACCGGATACGCCTCAGGGTGCACGGCAGAACTGTCCAGAGGGTTATCACCATTCATCACTCTCAGGAAGCCTGCGGCCTGCTCGAAGGTTTTAGCACCAAACCTAGCCACTTTTTGCAGGTCTTTACGACTTCTGAAGGCACCATTTTCATTGCGATAGGCAACGATGTTGTCGGCCAGAGTTCGGTTAAGGCCCGATACGCGTGCCAGCAGGGCGCTGGAAGCGGTATTAAGATCAACACCTACCGCGTTTACACAGTCCTCAACCACCGCTTCCAGAGAGCGGGACAGATTGATCTGGCTGACATCATGCTGGTACTGGCCAACACCGATGGATTTCGGCTCAATCTTCACCAGTTCGGCCAGAGGGTCCTGTAAACGACGGGCGATGGATACGGCACCACGGATAGAAACATCCAGGTCCGGGAATTCACGGGCGGCCAGTTCAGATGCAGAGTACACGGACGCACCGGCTTCACTGACCACAATTTTGGTCAGGCCCAGTTTTGGATAGCTGCGCATCAGTTCAGCAGCCAGACGGTCCGTTTCGCGGGATGCCGTGCCATTACCGATACTGACCAGCTCAACCTGATGAGTCAGACAGAGGGTGGCCAGAGTGCCAAGGGCCTCCTTCCATTTCTTCTGGGGAGCATGGGGATAAATAGTCGTATGCTCGACCAATTTGCCCGTACCATCCACCACGGCAACCTTCACACCGGTTCTCAAACCGGGATCCAGACCCAGGGTTGGCCTGAGGCCAGCAGGTGCCGCCAGCAGCAAGTCTTTCAGGTTCTTGGCAAACACCTTGATGGCTTCATCTTCAGAGTTTTCGCGGATGCGAGTCATTAACTCGGTTTCCAACTGAGACAGCAGCTTAACCCGCCAGGTCCAGCGCACCACATCCTTCAACCAGTCATCTGCCGCCCGGCCTTTATGCTCAACCTTCCAGAAGTCAGCGACCAGTTTTTCACAGGGGTGGGTTTCACGACGGTCGTCCGGTTCATTGACAAGGCGGATGTTCGCCTGCAATACCCCTTCATTTCGTCCACGAAAGATAGCCAGCGCCCGATGGGACGGAGCACTTTTCAGTGGCTCATCGTGTTCAAAGTAATCCCGGAACTTGGCACCTTCCTCTTCTTTACCCTCAACGCCACGACTGCTCAGGATGCCTTCATCCCAGAGCAGCTCACGCAGCTGACCCAGCAGCTCGGCATCCTCGCTGAAACGTTCCATCAGGATATAACGGGCACCTTCCAGAGCCGCCTTGGTATCCTCTACTCCCTTATCTGCGTCAACAAAAGCCGCGGCTTCCACCTCAGGCTCTTTTTCCGGGGTATCGAACAGCAGGTCGGCCAGAGGCTCCAGACCCGCCTCACGGGCAATCTGAGCCTTGGTACGGCGTTTGGGCTTATAGGGAAGGTAAAGGTCTTCCAGGCGGGTTTTGGTCTCTGCTGAGCGGATATCTTTTTCCAGTTCAGGCGTCAGCTTGTCCTGTTCGGTAATGCTCTTGAGAATGGCTTCACGGCGCTCTTCCAGCTCTCGCAGATAACGAAGACGTTCTTCCAGCGTTCTCAGCTGAGTATCGTCCAGACCTCCGGTGACCTCTTTTCGATAACGGGCAATGAAAGGCACCGTAGATCCATCATCAAGCAGCTGTACAGCACTGGTGACCTGTTCAGGTCTGGCACCTAATTCTTCAGCTATACGCTGGGAGATACTCTGCATAAAACACACTCATCATGGGAATCAAAACAATAGGACAGTTTCCAGAAAATGCTCAGAAACAGCACCATTTCTGCATCCAGCTGGTAATCAATGTCTATCCTTACCTGAAAACTCAAGCCATAAAGACGCGCTAATGACCAGAGAAAACCCGGAATTATAACGAAACTGAACCATTTGTATGCAAACAAACCTTCAGATTACCGGAAAATGCCTATGGCAGGAACTTTTCCCCTGTTTACTGATCTACAGCTCAGATACTGATGACTCAGACAGGCAACAGCATGACCAGTCAAACATCCATTGGATGCTACTGATCAATGGTCCTGTAAATTCACTTTGCGGCAATATACCGGAGTTATTATGGAACCATCAGCACAGAGTCACTTCAGCGGTTCGTCTGGTAACGCAACCACAAGGAATTTGGTAATAGACCAACAGGCGTTAATTAAAGGTCTGGAGCCATTATCCGGGTTAGTGGCTAAATTTAACAAAAGTGTTTCAGACGTCTCTGCATCCAATCAGACTCAACCGCTCAAACGGTTGAAACTGGATTTACCACCCGGATGGCTGGCCACCAGAGGTATTGGTGATCGTAAACCGAACATTGTCGGACTGAGTTTTTCCACCAATCATCTTTCACCAGACGCCAGTGTGGTCGATGCATCGCAATCGCATGAACAACCCCATATCGAGATGATACCGGGCGATGGTCGTATTGAGCCTGGCTCTATTGCCCCCCCGAAGAGTGGCATTTTTCAATGCCGGACCAACAGTCTTGAATTCAAATTGAAGGCCAGCTTTGGTTGTTATATTCAGGAAGCCAGCATCAGCCCAACGAGTAAGAATCTTTTCATCACTGGTTGCGACAGCTTAAGAGATTTCAGTCTGAGAACCTGGCGACAAGATCCGGATGGCAACTGGTCGGAGAACGGGTGGATCAGGGGTTCCCAAAAGATTTTTGGTCAGCTGAACCGGTCAGAAGATACGCTTCTGAGCCTCTGTGACGATGGCAATGTCAAAGTGAGTACGCTGAATAATGATGGCTGTTGGGAGGAGGTGGCGGCGCTTGCACACACCCCACTTGAAAGAAACTATCCACCAGTGACTGCAAGCTTCAGCCCGTTGCATGATAAAATTGCGACCTTCGACCCAAGGAATCTCAAAATCAACGTACTGCGTCTGGATAGTAACGGCCGGTGGACCCCACAACACCAGCCAAAAGAGATCATTTGCGCTATGCAAACCGAGCTTAAGAAACCGCCCTTCAAGACCACGAACAATTATTTACTGACCCTCAGTAACAGATCAGCGACCATCTGGGGCTTTAATGATGAGAACAACTGTCTTGAGGAGAAAACGGTCATGCACAGCCGCGTGAAAATCAAAGCAGCCCTCCTGAGTAATGATGAGCAGCATGCAATGACCAGAGACATAGCCAAAAATGTTATAATCTCCGGTTATGACAATAACGGTGACTGGGTAGATAAAAAAACGATTCCGGGTTGCCATTATGTCGACTTTAGCCCCTCCGGATGTAAATTACTGGCCTATCTTGATCGTGGTGCCTTTATGCTCTGTAATTGCAACAGTAATGATGACACTTTGGATAAAGGCCAGTTCTTCAGGCACATCGCCAGTGACACAGCCATCTTCAGCCCCTCCGAGAATTTTCTCCTGAGCTACGGCAATCAAACGAGTGACGTTTGCATTTGGGGTGATGACGGGGAAGGTAACCTGATTAACAAGGCATGGATACGTCATCAGGGGGCCATTAACAACGCTGCCTTCAACGATCAGGAGGACAGTGTACTGACCAGCAGTCTTAATGATAATACTGTGAAAATCCAGAGCCTCGACAGCCAGGGCCAATGGCAGGAACAGCTGGTGGTTCAACTTAAAGGCAGAGTCGATGACAGCCGGTTTTCATCCTCAGGGCGTATGGCCTGTGCCCTTAACTTTACCACAGACTCTGAATCCTACATCCTTTGGCGCGATGACGATGGCAAGTGGATCAAACATGCCATAA
The DNA here is from genome assembly GCF_002864045.1 of Endozoicomonas acroporae. GTDB lineage: Bacteria > Pseudomonadota > Gammaproteobacteria > Pseudomonadales > Endozoicomonadaceae > Endozoicomonas > Endozoicomonas acroporae. Next base: position 61,321 of record NZ_PJPV01000017.1, on the reverse strand, counting down.
CCATCCCTAATGGCTATGCCATCAGAGGTGCCGAATTTAATGGGGCTGATAACCGCTTTCTGATCTATGGCAGCAAAGACATTCAGAAGGATCATCACAAGCCGGGTTTTGTGCAACTCTGGGGCAGGGGTGATGATGGTAAATGGATAGATGAAGAACTGATAACCCTGGATCATCGCGTTAGACGGGCCAAATTTAGCCCCGATGGTGATTATTTAATGATTCACTGCGCCAATGATCTAACGTGCGCCATACCGAAAGGATCTACTGCGCTGCTCTGGAAGATTCCTGCCAGAGAGAGACAATCTTAAACAGCCCCGGAGGTGGAAGTATATCGGCCAGGACGGGGAGACCAGGAGGCTATCCGAGAATAGACTCCCAGCCCCGTCCTTCCCACAGAACTACGGTTTTCCGATGACACCCTGTAAACGTATCAGCCCAGTGATGGACCGGCAGCCAACAGCGCCTTACCTTCTTCGTTATCGGTAAACTTAGCAAAGTTGGTGATAAAGCGATCCGCCAGGTCATGTGCCTTACGCTCCCATTCTGCCGGGTCCTCATAGGTGTCCTGAGGGTTCAGAATACTGCCATCAACGCCAACAACACTTTGCGGTACATGCAATCCGAAGAAAGGCAGCGTTTTGGTTTCGGCCTTATCGATAGAGCCATCCAGAATGGCGTCAATGATCGCCCGGGTTGCCTTGATGGAGATGCGTTTGCCAGTACCATTCCATCCCGTATTTACCAGGTAAGCGTTAGCGCCATGGGCTTCCATCTTCTTAACCAGCTCTTCAGCATACCTGGTTGGGTGCAGTGACAAGAAGGCAGCACCGAAGCAAGAGGAGAACGTCGGTGTTGGTTCCGTGATACCACGCTCAGTGCCCGCCAGTTTCGCGGTAAAACCGGAGAGGAAGTGGTACTTGGTCTGCTCAGGGGTCAGACGGGAGACCGGCGGTAAAACACCAAAAGCATCGGCAGTCAGGAAGATCACTTTTTTGGCGTGGCCAGCCTTGGAAACCGGCTTAACAATATTATCGATATGATACAGCGGATAAGAAACCCGGGTATTCTCGGTTTTCGACCCATCATCAAAGTCAATGTTACCCTGGGCATCAACGCTCACGTTTTCCAGCAACGCATCACGACGAATGGCGTGGAAAATCTCAGGCTCATTCTCTTCTCTCAGGTTAATGGTCTTGGCATAACAGCCGCCTTCAAAATTGAACACGCCATCATCATCCCAGCCGTGCTCATCATCACCGATCAAGGCGCGCTTGGGATCGGCAGAGAGTGTGGTTTTCCCGGTTCCGGACAGGCCAAAGAAAATGGCAGTATCACCCTGCTCACCCACATTGGCTGAACAGTGCATGGACGCTATGCCCCTGAGCGGCAGAAGGTAGTTCATAATGGAGAACATCCCTTTCTTCATTTCACCGCCATACCAGGTACCACCAATCACCTGAATCCGCTCCGTCAGGTTGAATGCCACAAAGTTTTCCGAGTTGAGACCGTGCTCCTGCCATTTCGGGTTGGTGCATTTGGCACCGTTCATGACAATAAAGTCCGGTTCAAAGTCCTTCAGCTCATCTTCGCCGGGCCGGATAAACATGTTCTTGACGAAGTGTGCCTGCCATGCCACTTCGGTCACAAAGCGCACGCTCAGGCGTGTTTCAGGATTAGCGCCACAAAAACCGTCAATAATGAACAGACGCTTGCCGGACAGTTGATTGGTTACCAGTGATTTAAGATCTGCCCAGACTTCTTCAGTAATTGCCTTGTTATCATTTTTACCCTGGTCTGACCACCAGATGGTATCCTGGGTTGTATCGTCTTTGACGATGTATTTGTCCTTCGGAGAACGGCCAGTGAAGATACCGGTATCCACCGACACTGCCCCCATTTCAGTAACCACCCCCTGTTCATAGCCTTCCAGCTCCGGACGGGTCTCCTCTTCAAACAGCGTTTCATAAGAGGGGTTGTAGACCACATCAAGGACATCCTTGATTCCGACAGCAGCCAGAGCTTCCTTTACGTTTACATGGGCCATGCAAAGTTCTCCTGCGGCAATACGCTCAACTTAACGTTTTGTGTTGTTAGATTATGGTAATTCTTGTGGCGTGCTATGATAGGGTATTAGATCTATTATTGAAATATAACTCTGGAATTACAGGTTATAGACCCCCTCATCACACCTCTTGGTTAATTGAGTCTGGTAAAAACGTTAAACCTTTGTCGGCTAAGAAGTATTGCCCCGGGTCAAATTTATCCTCAGTGACTGGAAGAAAATATAGACGAGCAATGCCGTATTTTTTCTGACTGGTCAGAAATTCAATGGAATTCCTGACCGGATCGGAAGGAGAGAAATCAGAAAACTTCAGTGAAGTTGTGGTTTTTCGTTAAAGATTGAATCGATGTCATCTTTACCAAAGACATATTGGTGATTGCAGAACTGGCAGTCCATCGCCACCTGACCTTCTTCTTCAATAATTGACTCAATTTCTTTGCGATCCAGAGTGCTGATGATTTTTGCACTTCTTTCCTGGGAACAGGTGCAGACGAAACGAACAGGCTCCTTGTCAAAAATACGGACAGTTTCTTCATGAAACAGTCTGACCAGCAGTGTTTCATGATCCAGCTCCAGCAGCTCAGCATCTTGAGTGGTTTCAGCAAGAGCCGTCATGCGCTTCCAGGATTCAGCGCGAATGTCCTCGGAAAGCTCGACACTGGCAGGCAGAGCCTGCAACAGAAAACCGCCACAGGTTTGGCCATCACAGGCCAGCCACAGGCGGGTCTGCAACTGTACAGATTGCGTAAAATAGTCTTCAAGACTGGCTGACAGCGTTTCCTTTTCCAGGGGAACAATGCCTTGGTAACGCTTACCTTTGACCGGGTCCACGGTAATCAACAGGCTTGCCTTGCCCAGAAGCTCCTGAAGCGTTCCCTCAGAAAGATCATCCTTGAATTGCGCAACCGCTCTGAATGACCGCTGGTCGGTACATTCCACCATAAGCAAAGTTAATGGCCCGTCACCCCTGGCCTGAAGGGTAAGCAGCCCCTCAAATTTCAGTGTTGTGCTCAACAGAAGGGCAGAGGCCACCAACTCCCCCAGCAGGCGTCTGACCACCTCGGGATAATTATGGGCAGCCAGGGCATCAACATAACTGTGGTTAAGGGAAACAATTTCACCGCGAATATCGGTATTTTCAAAGATAAAGCGTTGTACTGCGTTATCAGTTCTGCTCATGAGCAACATTCCGTTTCGGGCTTATCAGAAAACTGACGACAGCATAATAAGATGTTAACCAACTACTTAACTACCGACCAAGTACAGGCAAGCCACTGATTTACTAAAACACATAAAATTGGAAGCGGCGTATTATATTACGATTCAGACAAAAACACTTCGCCCTGTATATAGCTTCTCTTTCTAAATCGTTGTTTGGGTATAATCCAGGGAGGCTAGCTTGAGCTGGGAAAGGACATATCAGAAAGGTCAGGTGCTTAATAACACAGTATCTACATCACCCCATTTCACACCTTCCAGGCCACAGATGAAGCATGGGCAGCTGATCCAGCCCAAACGCCTTAGGTGTTGACACTCGCAATAATCCTCCTGTAGAAGGCTGACCGATTTGAAAATACGGCGTTTTTTAACCATCCAGATGCCAGCTTTTCGGGATAGAAAATTCCACATTTTCCAGTAGCCTGCCCACCGCCGCCAGGACACGATAACGGGCATAGGTTTCCTGATAGATAGCGGACGTTAAACTGTTGCTGGACTGAAATAGTTCATTTTCGCTGTCCAGCAAGTCCAGCAGTGTCCGCTTACCAATATTAAATTGCTCCCGGTATGCCGCAACCGTATCCCGGCTGGCATCTTCATGAAGCAATAAATACTCTCGTTGTGCGCCAATAAACTGCAGAGCCGCCCAGCTGATACGCATTGTTTCTTCGACATCTCTCATGACCCTGGCTTTCTCGGAGCGCCGCTCTTCTGCCTGATGGGCACTCTCCAGCAAGCGAGCCTGATCACCGCCGCCACGGAATAAGTTGTAGCGAAGCCGAACCATGGCGACCGTATCACCATAATCACCCAGCTGGCCATCGGCATTGCGCTTCCAGCTTTGGTCTAACTCAGCATCCAGCGATGGCAGATAACTGCTCTTACGGGAAGAGTATGCGTGTTCCGATGATTCAACATCCATTTCCGCAGCTTTGACATTGGGGTGATCCTGCCTGCTGTTGTTAATGGCATTTTGCAAATCTTCTGGCAAATCAAGATGTGCAAAGCCGGGAAACTCCAAATCACCGGGACTGTGCCCGACCAGGGCACGGTACTCACTTTCAGCATCCATCAGATTATTTCTGGCACTGATGAGATTGGCATTTGCTCTTGCCCGCCGCCCCTCTACCTGAATCAAATCAGAGCTGCGGGCCACCCCCTGACGGGCACGACGCTCAATCTGATCAAAAATTTCGTGATGAATGTCCAGGTTTTCTTCTGCCAGTTCCACCAGGTCACGACGCTCAAGCACTTTGAGATAGACATTGATAACCTGCAGCGCCAGATCTTCCAGTGTAGAGTAGAGTCGCCAGTGCTCCGCCTCAGCACCTTTACGGGCCCCCTTCACGTTATACCAGGTATTAAAACCGGCAAAGAGGTTCTGTTTCAGGGAAAATGAAGCTTCCTTGCGGGTGAGCTTGTCCCCATCGGTATCTGGACTGGTATCCTTTTGCTGTCTGCCGATACCGGCCGCAAGATCAATCGTTGGCCAGAAATCGGCAGCGACTGCATCGATATTTTTTCTCTCAGCCTTTAAGCGGCTAAGAGCAACTTTTACCTGAGGATTTGAACGCAGAGCCTGACCCAGAGCTTCTTCCAGAGATTCAGCTGAGACGTCAGCATTCCATCCAAGCAGGCCAGAAAACACGCTGATCAGCAGAAATTGAAAACGGTTCATGGAGGTCCCTGTCTCTTTCCTACGGAGATTTATTATCTAGATACATCGCCATGAACAGTCGGGACTTTACAGCTGGTTGGAAAAATCGTGACTTGTAACCATTACGTTTCTGGTCAGCAACGACCAACTTATGATAAAAAAGGATAATAAACGGTCCAGATATCCGGTTAAAACAGAATTAAGCCATTGGGAACGGACCAACAAGAAAAGAATGGCAGCGAACCATTGTCGCTTCTTCTGCGGATTGCCAGGGGTAAAACATGCAAGGTAGCGGAACAGACCTCAAGGTCATGATCATCGATGACAGCAAGACGATTCGTCGTACAGCTGAAACACTTCTGACCAAGGCGGGTTGCCAGGTGGTTACCGCCACCGATGGCTTTGACGCATTGGCAAAAATCGCCGAGTCCGAACCGGACATCATCTTTGTCGATATCATGATGCCTCGTCTGGACGGCTATCAAACCTGTGCGCTGATTAAAAATAACAACGCATTTAAACAGATTCCCGTCATCATGCTCTCCAGTAAGGATGGTCTCTTCGACCGTGCCAGAGGACGAATTGCCGGTTCAGATTACTACCTGACCAAGCCATTCAGCCGTGATGAACTGTTCACAACGATTCGGGAACACTGCCCTGACTATGCTCTGGCCGTTTAAACGTACGTGAATGGGAAGCCCCTGACGACGTCTCTGTCAATGAGACCCGAAAGGGTTCAGAAAATAAATAACAGCAAGTAACCAAGTTTGGTGCGGCCCTTATTCAGGCCAAAACACCCGGGGGATTTATGGCTAAGGTATTAATTGTTGACGACTCACCAACCGAACTGTACCAGCTGAGTGCAATGCTCGAGAAACATGGTCATACCGTAATGACGGCTGACAATGGTGCCGATGGTGTCGCCCTCTGCCGGGCAGAGCAGCCTGATGCGGTATTAATGGATATCGTCATGCCGGGCCTGAACGGCTTTCAAGCCACCCGACAGCTCTCTAAAGATGGCAGCACTGGACACATTCCGGTCATAATTGTCACCACCAAAGATCAGGAAACGGATCGCGTCTGGGGCATGCGACAGGGAGCCAGAAACTATCTGACCAAGCCCATTAAGGAAACCCTGCTTCTGGAAACGCTGAACGAAGTCCTGAGTGATGCTGCGGCCTGAATCAGGCCTGGCTACTCCGAAAAACCCTTTCGGACACGAGGGCTATCCCGCATTCGTCACGGTCAATTGTCAAGGGAACAATGAAGGAAAGGAGTACTATGAGCAACTCCAGTCATCCGTTCGACTATCTGGAGACACTTGAGCAAAGTGCTTTCCTGTACAGTGCTCAAATCCCGGTAGAGCAAACTGATCTGAGCTACTGGCAGGGTGTCAGCTTTGTGCTGGATGGCCAGCATTATATGGTTCAGGTTGGTTCAATATCTGAGATTCTTCCCGTTCCCCAGACAACGCCATTGCCCGGTGTGCAACGATGGGTCAGGGGATTAGCGAATGTCCGGGGACGCCTGATACCCGTCGTCAGCCTGGGCGACTTTCTGAAAAGTAACCAGGCCAGTTATGTTTCCAGTCAACCCAATCACAACAACCGGATACTTGTTATCGAGAAGAAAGACATTTCCGTTGGCCTTATCGTTGATGAAGTAAAAGGTATGCAGCAGTTTACCGTCGGCAGCCACGCAGATGAAATACCGGCGACCATTCCGGAAAATATTCATCCATTTACCCAGGGCTCCTATGTCAAAGATCAACACTATGTCGTATTCAGTGTTGAGGGACTCGTTACCAACGAGCGTTTTCTAAAGGCCGCCAGTGAATAAACAGGATTTTGATTTAGAAATCGGGGAATAAACCATGAAAGGCAATCAAGCGAATACGGGACAGGGAAGCAAGGCTAACAGAGCCACGATCGCTTCGATCACCATGCTGGTGCTGTCCCTGTCAGTGATGACAGGTGCATTTATCTATAATGACCAGCAGTCCCAGCTGCTGCACACCCATGAAACCAATGCCAGTGAGCTTCGGGTCCTTTCCCAGCAGATTGCCAAAAACGCCTCAGAAGCGGCCTCCGGTAAAGAAGAAGCCTTTCCCCTGCTGAAAGAAGCAACAGCAATGTTTGGCCAATATATTGATGAGCTGAACCGTGCCAGCCTTTCTGTTATCCCCTTTATTGACACATCCGATAGCGCTACCGCCCAGCAAATTGAAGCCCTGGATTCTTCATGGTCTGAAATGAAGGTAGAAGCCGACAGTATTCTCGCGGCACAGGACACCGTACTGTCTCTGCATGAAGTTGCTACCACACTGAGTGAAACCATTCCCCAACTGCAAATTGAATACGACGAGGTGGTAGAAATCCTTCTGGATAACAATGCACCCTCCGACCAGATTGCCATGGCTCAGCGCCAGCCCTGGCTGGCAGAGCGTATTATCCGGAGTGTTGCCAAGGTTCTGGAAGGTGGCGAAGACTCCATCATGGCGGCTGACAGCTTTGGCCGTGATGCCAAGCTCTTCGGGCGGGTACTGCAGGGTATGCTGGAAGGTAACCTTGCCATGCGCATCAGTCAGGTGACCGATGATGAGGCCGTTGACCGTCTTATGGAGATCTCTGACCTGTTTGAATTCGTCGATGGCAGTGTTGATGAGATTCTGGAAACCTCTCCCGAACTGTTCCAGGTACGCGCCGCCTCCGACACCATCTTCACCGATTCACAACAACTGCTGCAGCAAACATCGGTGCTGGCAGATACCCTGTCCACGTCCACTATTGAACAGAAGACACTGGAGCTGGCCACCATGGCTTCCGGAGGCCTTTCCCTGCTGTTTATCCTGCTCACCGCCATGTCCATCATTATGGATACCCGCCGTCGTCTGGAAGAAACCAAAACCCAGAGCGAGGCGACCAGAGCCCAGAACGCCGCTAACCAGAAGGCCATTCTGCGACTTCTGGATGAAATGGCAGACCTGGCAGACGGTGACTTGACGGTTAAGGCCAGTGTTACCGAAGACTTTACCGGGGCCATTGCCGACTCCATTAACTTCTCCATTGAACAACTGCGCGCCCTGGTTAACACCATCAACCAGACGGCCGTCAAGGTTGACGCAGCCGCCCAGGAAACACAGGCAACCGCCCGACTGCTGGCCGAAGCTTCCGACCACCAGGCTCAGGAAATCGGCGCTACAACCCAGTCCGTGAACCAGATGGCCGAGTCCATTGATAAGGTCTCCAGCGGAGCCTCCGACTCCGCAGATGTGGCCGAGCGCTCGGTACAGATCGCGGCTAACGGTGGGTTGGTGGTACGAAATACCATCGATGGCATGACCACTATCCGTGAACAGATTCAGGATACCTCCAAGCGTATTAAACGACTGGGTGAGTCCTCTCAGGAAATCGGTGACATTATCTCACTGATCAACGAGATCGCCGACCAGACCAACATTCTGTCCCTGAACGCCGCTATCCAGGCTTCCATGGCCGGTGAAGCAGGCCGGGGCTTTGCCGTGGTTGCCGACGAGGTGCAACGTCTGGCAGAACGGGTATCGGCAGCCACCAAACAGGTCGAAGCGCTGGTATCGACCATCCAGACTGACACCAACGAAGCGGTCATTTCCATGGAACAAACCACCTCTGAAGTGGTACACGGAGCCCGTCTGGCGCAGGATGCCGGTGTGGCACTGGAAGAGATCGAGCAGGTGTCCAACAGCCTGTCAGGCCTGATCCGGAACATTTCTGAAACGGCAAAAGTCCAGGCACAGTCAGCCTCACAGATCTCCAGCCGCATGGTGGCCATCCGGGATATTTCGATTCAAACCTCCTCAGGTACCAAGGCAACCGCTCAATCCATCGGTGATCTGGCCGGTATGGCCATGGAGATGCGTCAGTCGGTTACGGGTTTCAAACTGCCTGAAACCTCAGAGTCCTGACACTGACTCCGCAAGAGACGAGAGTATGACAACAAGCATAATGCCCGCCGCTCGGGCGCTCTTGTTAAACAGAGCGTTACAAAGAGCGCATACGACAGCGGGAATGGTAGCTGGAAACGGGAGCCAGGCATGGTCGAACAGCGTGAATACATAGGTCTGGACTGGGTTATCGGAGAGATTGAAGGCACCCTCACTGAAGCCCGTCAGGACCTTGAACAGTATGCTGATTCCACAGATGAGGCTGTGTTTCTGGAGAATTGTCGTACCAAAATCCAGCAAATTCACAGCACGCTGAAGATATTGAAACAGAAGGGAGCCCGGTTACTGACCCGGGAAATTCTGCTGTTATTAGATAGCCTGAATGAGACTCCGGCGGATAACAGTCAGCAACGGCTGGTGGTACTGATTCAGGCGATGCTTCAGCTGCCAGGCTATCTTGTCCATACCTCCAGATCTGGCAGGGATACCCCCAGCCTGCTGAAGCACCTGCTCAATGAAATGCGCCAATTACGGGGGCAGCGGGCGCTGTCTGATATTGATTTTTTTGCCCCGGCCATCGTTCACACCATTGCACCAATCCCGGAAGCACAGCTGAACAAGCTGCAGGCCAGCGGCTTTGCGGTTCTGGTACGGAAAATACGGCAGAAATATCAGCTGTGTCTTGCCGGCATTCTCAGGGACAGCCAGCGGGACCAGCAACTGACGGTCATCAGTAAAATATTTGCCAAGCTGCAAAACCTTTGCTGGGACTCGCCAATATCCCCGCTATGGGATGCCTGCACCGCATTCTCCGAGGGCCTCAAGGAAGGCTCTATTACCATAGACAGTCACGCCATCAGAATCCTTCGTGAAATGGACAATGAGTTCAAGTGTCTGGCCAGTGAGGAAGCCAAACGCCTGAACACCCCACCCTCGGAAGAGATACTGAGAGGGATTCTTTATCGGATCGCCAAAGCAAACAGTGATCATGCGCTTATCCTCTCTCTGAAGCGACGATACTCTCTGGACCAGGCCCTGGAGGCAGAACCGCAGGATGCCAAGCTGCTCAACATTGATGCAGCGACATCGGTGGTGAAAGCCATTAAGGAAGAGCTGACTCATATCAAAGACGCACTGGATCTCTACCTGCTGAACCCCGGGGACAATCAATCCAGGCTTCGGGATCAACTGGCCACCTGCCAGCAAATCTCTGACACATTAGGCATGCTTGGCCTCGAATCGTTGCAGAAAATCATGCACAGAGAGCATCAACATCTGCAGATGATTCTTACTGGTGGCCACTCACCCGAAAAAGTGAACGATGCCCTGATCAATACGGCGGCCCGGTTGCTTGAAGTGGAGTCCGGACTGAACCAGTTCATGGGCCTCAACCGATCGGTAACCGGCCAGAGTTCTGTATCAGCACAGATAAACGATATTCACCAGAAAGTGATTTATGAAGCCCGGAACAACCTGAAAGAGGCCAAAGGCGCTGTGGAGGGCTACCTGGGCAGTGATTATAATCCGGAGTTCCTGGTCAAGTTATTACCCCTGATGAAAAGCATCCAGGGCAGTCTTGCCATGATTCCTCTGGACCGTGTTGCACAGTTAATCAGTCGCTGTTCAAGGCATATTCAGCAGCAATGGCTGGACAAAAACCTCAAGCCCGGCCTCGATGAGCTGGATGCAATGGCCGATAGTTTGTCCAGCATTGAATACTATCTGGAACAGTTGAGTGGCGGGGCTTCTGCCTACGTCGAAAAAACGCTGGATATTACCCGGAAAAGTATTGATCGGCTTGAGTCATCCATTACCGTCACAAAAGCAGAACCTGCCGCGCCAGCCATTTCATCCACCCCGAAACCTGAAGCCAAAGCTAACCCGTTCGCTGCCCACCTGCTTTCCGATGAAGAGAGAGCGGCACAGGAGGAACAAGCGGCTGACAATGACGTTATTGAGTTTCACTACGAAAAGCCTCTGTCGTCAGCTACCGGAGCAGTTGCTGCCAGTGAAAAAGAAGCAGACTACGGCCCAACCATAGAGTTCTCAACCGACAGTCTGAGCCCCTCTCAGGCAGTTACCGGGAAACAGGACACGACCTACTCCAACTCGATCGATATAGTCCACAGGGAGAACCTGATTCCGGCAGCGGCGTCTATTGAAAGCCCGCTAACAGTGAGTGATGAGCCGACACAGACGATTGATTTTTCGGCGAATGAGGAAAATCTGTCGGACCTGGAAAGCGTCTCTCCTGAAGAAACGTTCTCACTTTCTGAGATTTCGACCTCTTCACCAGATAGTACCGTAACCACATATAACACCCCGGGCAGCGATGACATCGCCGGGGATCTAACACCGTCACACCACTCTTCCCCAAAGGACACGCTCTCTAAAGAAGAAACGCTCTCTAAAAAAGAAGACACCTTCAGCCTGTCAATGGATGAAGATGATGACGACGACCTCCATGAAGTTTTCGTCGAAGAAGCGACAGAAGTTCAGCAACAGCTCAAAGCGCTATTGCCACAATGGCGCAGTAATATCCATGATGCAGCCACCACCAATGAGATCAGAAGAGCCTTTCATACGTTAAAGGGCAGCGGCCGCATGATCGGTGCTGACGTTATTGGTGAGCTGGCATGGTCATTGGAAAACATGCTGAACAACGTGGTCAAAGGCACGATTCAAGCGTCTGAGCCCATAGCTGAGCTACTCCATGAAGTCATCGCCATGTTGCCTGAACTGGTGAATGATTTTGCCAGGGACAGTCAACAACTCACCCCGGAAGTTCTGCTGTGCATGGAAAAAGCAGATGCCCTGGGTAAAGGAAACCACTTTGTCGTTGATAGTGAGGAGCTGGTAGAGCCTGAGCAGCAAGAACCGGCCATGATGTTTGGCAACATTATCGAGGACAATGCCGAAGAAGCCCTGCATAGCGACGTTGATGAGCTGGATAATGAACTGACAGAGCCTCCGGAAACCGAGGCAATCAGTAACGTTGCAACTGAAGAGCAAACCGTTGAGCTGGATAGCGGGTATGATCAACAGTTACTGGCCATTTTTGCTACAGAAGCCAGAAGCCACCTCAGTGTCGTCAAAGAGTTCATCGGCAGTAGCCATCAAATGGGTGGCGATATCCAGATCACAGATTCTGTCCAGCGGGCACTGCACACCCTGAAAGGCAGTGCCTTTATGGCAGACATTACCCCCCTTGCCGAGCTGGTTGCCGCTATTGAAAAGACCATCAAGGAATTCCGGGCACACCTGGTGCCTGCTGATAGCCAGGTCATCAGCATGCTGGAACAGGGGGTAGACCTGATTGAGGATGCACTGCAACAACTGCAAACCAACTCCCACCCTCTGGAACTGAAAGTTGATAGCTTTCTTAACTGGCTTGGTGCGCTTCATAACCAACTGCTCAGCAACAGCTTGCATGATGAGTCTGCCCCGGAGCCTGCACCAGTAAAGCAGCCAACAGGCCAACAGGCAGCACTTTTCCTGGCCAGCGACCTTGACCTGTTACTGGATGCCAGCAGCCACCTGAAATCATGGGTTAACGGCACGCCCCACGAGGAGCTTGACCGGTTCAAGTTTGAACTGAAAGTGCTTGCTGAGAATGCCAATGAAGCAGGTTTGTCGGCTATCACAGAGCTCTGTGATGTGTTACATGATGTCTGCACTTACCTGGAGACCCATGAGACCCGCCTGCCCCAACAGTTACTGCCGCCATTTACGGACGGCTTCGAAGCCCTGGTTGAAATGATGAACCAGGTGGCTTCACAGCAAACGCCGGAACCCCCACACGCAATTTTCAGCGCTCTGCGTGAAGCACTGGAGTCTTTGCTGTTTGAGCAGGCATTGAGTCAGGCAGACCCAGACCTGACGTTCGAAGAAGACCTCGAGGATCATGACTTTGATGCCCTGCTTGATTTTGATGTCGAGACAGAGGCAGTAGAAGACATCGACTTATCGTTCACTGAAGATAATCGTTTCAAACCGATAGCCCAGCCGTCCTGGAGTGCTTCAGTCACGGCAGAAGGCACCTCTTTTGCTCCGTACATCAATGGGGCAGAGCCCGAGCCGGAGCTGCATAAGCTGTTTATCGAGGAGGCTTATGAGCTGCTCGAAGACTCAGCCCAATCGCTGGAAACATGGCTGGGCAATACCAGCGATTTACAACCGGTTCATGAGCTTCAACGCTGCCTGCACACCCTGAAAGGGGGAGCAATGATGGCAGAACTTCATGAGCTTGGAGAACTGAGCCATGGGCTGGAAGATATCTATGAATCCATTGCCAATGGCAGCTGTGAGCCTGAAAGCGCTCCTCTGGCGCTGATTCAGAAAACTCACGACACCATAGAGACAACACTGAAAAACCCTGGCAACGGGCAGCCATCCCCTGACGTACAGCGCATGCTGGAAGAGCTCAGGCAATGGAAGCATAGACTGAACACCAGCCACTCAACCACTGAAGAGCCTGACACTCTTCCGGACTACCTGGGGCAGGCTGCGCCAGCCAAACCTCTCGCCAGGACCTTTGATGAAGATACATGGGTCAATAACCTGTCAGAACTGCCAGCACCTGATCTACCGAAGCCGATGCCCGGTCAGGTACCGGAGCCCGTGTCTACCATCCGGTTAGCGTCCCAGAGTTCTGCCGATAGGGAAGAGACAACGCTTCAGTCATCACTCAGTGAAATGGTCCGCATTCCCCCGGAACTTCTGGAAACCCTGATCAATCTTGCCGGGGAAACCAGCATCAGCCGCTCCCGCATTGAGCAGCAGACGACAGATGCCTCCAGAACCCTGGAAGAGATGAATCGAACCATTCTACGGGTTCGGGAACAGTTGCGGCGACTCGATATCGAGACGCAAAGCCAGATCATCTCCCGGCACCAGGGTGATCTTGGTGATAACCCTGATTTTGACCCACTGGAAATGGACCAGTACTCAGAACTGTCACAGCTCTCTCACTCGCTGGTGGAGTCCGCCTCTGACCTTATGGATCTGCGGGAGGCCCTGCAGGAAAAATCCCGGGATACAGAAACGCTGCTCCAGCAACAGTCCAGAACCCAGATTGAGCTTCAGGAACAGCTGATGAAAGCCCGGATGGTATCGTTCAGCCGACTGGTTCCCAGGCTGCGCAAGATTGTCCGTCAGGTGTCTGATGACCTGAACAAGCCCGTCGAGCTTGTGGTCAGTAATGCCGAAGGTGAGATGGACCGAACCATGCTTGAGCGCATGCTGGCTCCGCTGGGTCACATGCTCCGAAATGCCATTGGTCACGGCATCGAAGATTCATCGGCCGAAAGACAGAATTCAGGCAAACCTGAAGTGGGCCAGATTGCCTTATCGATCCGACGCGATGGTGCCGACGTGGTGGTTGAGTTGTCCGACGATGGTCGTGGCATCGATATTGAAGCCGTAAAAGCCAAAGCGATTGAACAGCAACTGATCAGTCCTGATGAACCGGTAACGGATCAGGAAGCCATCGAACTGATCATGAAGTCCGGATTCAGTACCGCAAGCGAGGTGACCCACCTTTCTGGCCGCGGTGTCGGGATGGATGTTGTGAATAACTCGGTTCGCCAAATGGGCGGCAGTATACAGGTTAAGTCTGAGGCCGGGCTCGGCACACAATTCTCTCTCAGATTGCCATTTACCCTGTCCATTAACCGGGCGTTGATGGTGGAAGTCGGCAGCAGCCTTTACGCACTGCCGATGCATGCCATTGATGGTATCTCCATGGTGTCAGCAAAAATGCTGGCCGATTGCTACCAAAACAGAGCACCACTCATCTATGGCAATGGTACCGAGCACCAGCTGATCTACATGGGCGCTCTTCTCGGTACTGGCAGCCCCAAAATAAGTGATGGTCAGTGTCCGGTAGTCATGGTGCAAAGAGGCAGTGAGAATTTAGCGGTTCAGGTTGATGCTATCGTGGGTAGCCGGGAAATCATTACCAAGAGTCTGGGCATTCAGTTCTCCGGTCTTGCCGGGGTAAATGGTGCCACCATTCTTGGTGATGGTCGGGTAGTGGTCATCCTTGATCCGGCGGCACTCTACCGCAAACATCAGCTGGTCATTCAGGAAGCCAAACCTGATGCCGTGGAAAGGCATGAACCGGACAGCAGTGATCAGGCCATCAGAGTGCTGGTGGTGGATGACTCGGTGACCGTAAGAAAAGTCACCAGTCGTCTGCTAACCCGTCAGGGATACGAGGTGATCTCGGCACGGGATGGTGTGGAAGCCATGACCCGTCTCGCCGAGCAGAAGCCAGACATTATGCTGCTGGATATCGAAATGCCCCGTATGGATGGTTTTGAGGTGGCCAGTGCGATCAGGAATGACCCTGAACTTCAGGACCTGCCGATTATCATGATCACCTCCAGAACCGGTGAGAAACATCGCCACCGGGCCTTAAGCCTGGGTGTCAATGAGTACATAGGCAAGCCTTTCCAGGAAGGGCCATTACTCGAAGCGATTGAAAAACTGATTGAAGTTGAGACAGCGTGATAACAGGGCTTCCCGGGAAGCCCTGCCCTTCACAACAACCGCACAGTAGCAGAAAGAAGAGGAAACCATGTCCCACAAGCCCATTTCGTCCGTGCTGATCCCCATGCAGCAGCGTCCCCTGCTGATACCTTCAGTATGCATCGCCGGTATTCAGGACTACAGTCGTCCGGAAGCCAATTACCCGGAAACCGAATGGCTGCTGGGTGATCTTGACTGGCGGGGCACAAAGATCCCGGTGGTTTCCTTTGAAAGACTGAACCAGGGACGATTTGCCGAGTTCTCTGCCAGCAATCGTATTGCCATTATGCATCGCACCAGCAAAAACGATAGCCTGCCATTCTATGCCATGGTGGTGCAGGGGATTCCGCAACCATTAACACTGGTACGGGAAGAAGTGCGGAATTCAGCAGAAGAAAAAGGCCCCATGGAGAAATATCGGATTATTATGAGAGACGTTCCTGCTTCAATTCCGGACCTTTCTCTTGTGGAACAGAAATTGACATCCTCCAGCGATTTAGCTGGGGGAGGTTGTCAATGAAGCGAAAAAGCCAAACCATTACGTAAGTAGCTAACCATATGAAATCATATATTTCTGACTCCTTGTTCAGGCACTCTGCTTCGTTACAACTCCGGTCACATAGCTACGGCTATGCTCCCTCCGTTGTGCCTCGCATAGCACCTGCCCAAGTAGCCAGAAATATATGATTCCATATGGCCAGCTACTTATTTGCCAATTACTTATCCACAATTAATTACTTATCCACAATTTAGTGGCGAAAACTGTTCGCAATTTGATAGTAAGGCCATTCGTTTAATAATCAGTTCCCTGGTTCTGTAGCTTATCTACCGAAATGCATCACGAACGTTGAGATAAAGGCGGACAGGATCAAAAATTCTTTTTAACCGGTTTAAAATACCAGATGTTAGTGATGTTTTTGCTATAGAATTCAAATTGCTATTTTTTATAGTGGTTTTGTATATCTGAAATAATTCAGATCCTAAATTGGCTTCCTGCTTGATTGTTGCACCATACCATTTTGGTGCCAACAACCTGTGCTTCACACTAACATCAAGTTGTGCTTCCAGAACTTGTTGGCAAAAAGCTTCCACACTGTGAGCTTTGCCTTTAAGAAAAGCACTGTAGAGACCCGGCCTCAATGGCCATTCAACTTGATTAGCGGTTATCAGATTCTCTTTGATCTGAACGCTGAGATTACTTGCTAAAACCAGTTTACAAAAAACCTTAACACACTCACTGTGGTTTTTTTCCATGGTTTCGTGCAAAGCGGGCGCTTGATAATCTGGCCCGTCTAACCCGTCAATAGAAGATAAATCAATAGCCATTAGCTGTTCTTCTTTCCAGCAATCAGAGTTATTTGTTGATAGTATCCATTCACAATAGGTGCGGGCAAGGTCAGCGTGGCCATTTCTCATAGCCAGCAAAAGACCTGGCGTGTTGCTTGGAGGGACTTGGGGAGCCAACAGTTTCTGCTTCATTTCAACGTTCAGGTTACTGCATTGTACCTGATCGAGAAAGGCACTGATGCAGTCGGTATGACCTTTTTTGAGCGCTATGTAGAGACCGGGAATACCAGCAGGGTTTCTGGCTTCCAGCAGTGTTTGCTTTGCCCACTCATCGCGGGGGCTGCCCAGTATTTGCTGACAATACTGGATGACAAGTTGAGCATTGCCAGCCTGGAAAGCATCAAACAGACGGGAAGAAACCTCACAATCACTATTGTTGAGCACGGGCAAAGACTGATTCTTGCCAACTGACTGATTGGGTAATGCCACCGCATTTGCAAACGGGCCATTTACCGCAGTATTACTACCATTAGCTGAAGGAGTCACTTCGGCTATCCCGATCTGAGGTGCAGTACCTTCAAGCACAATTGCCACTTCGTTGGTAATTAATTTGCTGACATTTTTCTGGTCCAACCGGGG
Organism: Endozoicomonas acroporae; assembly: GCF_002864045.1. Taxonomy (GTDB): domain Bacteria; phylum Pseudomonadota; class Gammaproteobacteria; order Pseudomonadales; family Endozoicomonadaceae; genus Endozoicomonas; species Endozoicomonas acroporae. The sequence goes on along the minus strand of NZ_PJPV01000017.1, from coordinate 44,002 downwards.
AAGACCCAGATCACCCAGCTGACGTTTGACTAATTCAGTTTGACTAACAAAAGCTCTGGTAATTTTGTCGGTTTGGATATGCTTTACTTCATACGAACCCTGAAAAACAGGACTGGCAGATGTATCATCCGGACATGGGCTTCCAAGATTATCACAGATGAAATTAATACCTGCACTGGGATTATTGTCATTATTAACTGCAAACATACGAATTATTTCTCAAACTGGTTATGGCGATTCAGGTAATTTCAGGCAATCCTGTGCATGAACAAATTATCATAGTGCAATATTTATTCTTCGCAAACGATTCAATAATCCAAAAATTTTTTTGTACGCAATGAGGTTTTTGGGAAATCACGAAATTGAACAAAAATAATCAACGGACCGCTGCATAAGGCTCTTTGCTCTGAACATCGAACGCTGAAGGCTTAAAGCGCTACCATCAACCCAGGAAGCATCATGACCCACTGTTTCTTTGAGGGGAAAAGAAAAGGCACCGTTTTCATCTTCTAATTTTTCTGCAAATCCTCCATAGTGCCTGGTAACCATCTTATCAGCAGGCACAAAGGAAAACTCAGTAACATTCAATTCATTTGACCTAATATCATCAGGCTCGGGACGAACATACTCTGCGCAGCTGGAATATTGACTCATAAATGCAAAGGTTTTGGTCAGCACCTCGTGCATTAAACAACCAAAAAAGTCTGATCGGGCATGGGAAGTGGCAAAAATATCATTCGAGGTGTACGTCAGTAATTGGACCAGGAATCTCCACTTGCATAAAACCCCTTTAAAATACAGATCATCCATCCTGTACAGGGAGTTGTAATAAATATCGGTATCTAAATAAATCATCCCGTCACACGGGTTGGTTCTTTTATCGGTATCACCCGAGCCTTGCTTAATACCATCAAGCAGCTCAGTGCCATAAAACATCAGAAGCACCCTGAGTACATCGCTATATGCACAGGCTGTTCTTGTTATCTCAACCTTGGACATTGTTTCAAATCCATTAAACATCCAGCGCTCGATGTCGGCAAAGCCAATGTTATTTAATAGTGGATTGATAACAGTATCCATAACCCGGACATTTTCCGGGCAAACTTCTTCAAAGCGGACCATATCCTCCCTGGCCTGCTCACTTAACAAAGTTGATGTAATCCACAGAACAGTCATCCGCTGTGGGTAGGCATTGGCCCAGTCAAAGATATTTTTAGCGTATTTATCAGGAATAAGACTCCCGACCCAGATAAAATTTAACGGCAGTTCTGCAGTACTGGCATAACCTGGCTTCTCATCCAGAGATACTTCTGCGGAAGATCTCAATTTACCCTCAAACTCACAGTGAGGCGCTATCCTGAAGTCTTCGAGTCGCTTTTTTTCATAGAAACCGTCCGATGGAGTGCATTCTCCACCAACAACATGAACAGGTCGTGATTCCTGTAGGCAGAGAGGGCCGGTAACTTCGTCCATCGCTGGCAGGCTGTTCTCGAGGCCCGATTGATAAGCGTTCAGGTTTTTGTAAGTTAATTTGGCAATATCCACGTCGGAACCTTAAAAACTGGCGGAACGAGCATTAATAGCTTTTTTCGACTCTTTTTATTCTGAATGGTTCAATTTAACAACTAAATGAATTAATCTTGCGTTCATCATTTTTCTCATGTGGTCGCTTAGGAAAAAAACATGCATTTTCGAATACTGATGATTATTTTGATATTATCCGGAATCTCGCTGCGATCAGAAATTAACTCACAATAACGGGTTGACCCGGAATACCGGAGCAACTTTTCCGGTGGGCACCTGTCAGAATGATGACTGTAACGTCTTTTGGGGCAGGTAACCGATCTTGCTGGGGGGTATTGACCTGAAGCGTTTCCAGCTTGTTAACCAACGCTTGCTCATCCACTTTCTTGCCGTTGTTATTAACATGCACTTTTCCAGGTTAACTTCGGTATGCAGTAATAAGACCATTCCTGTAATAATTAGTTCCTTAGTTTTAATTAATCGTACAGTTAATATTCCTTCTGTTTAAAATCGGATGCTTTTTCGGCAACGTGTGTTTAAACCGTCATGTTTGCTGGCGGGCCCCCCGCAGGCACTGCTTCTCATACCGCAGACACGAATTGGAGCAGGACTGGCTGGTAGATGGTCTATTCACCGCAAAGCAATATAACGACCATGGTCAACCAGTCCATCGGTCATCTTAACGGTGCCATCCTTTGCCACGACAACGGCTTCGATAAATGCCTGTTGACATAAATAGTGCAGCGCATCATCCGCCGAGGATAAAAACCCGGCAGTACTCCAGATTTCACCATCAACGGAGTGTTTGGAAATAATGGTCAGACTGGCAATATCCGTGGCAATGGGTATACCGGTTTGTGCATCCAGCAGATGGTGGTAACGCTGACCATTGACATCAAAATAGCGTTCGTTAATGCCAGAGGTGACCATGGAGGCATCGTTCAGTGGCAGCGCACGAATAATGGTGCCCCGCTCTGCCAGAGGGTTTTGAATACCCACATTCCAGGCCCGGTTGGCATTGGTGGGGGAGTGACCGATGGTGACCACATTGCCCCCCAGACTGATAAAGCCATGATCAACACCGGCGTTGACCAGCGCTTGTTTGACCTGATCGGCAAAATAGCCTTTCGCGATGGCCCCCAGGTCGATCTCCATACCGGGTTGACGCAAAAATACCGTTCTCTCCTGCTCGTTCAGGACAATGTTATCGGGATCGACCAGCGCCAACCGTGCAGATATCTCCGCCGCTGAGGGCAGTCTGGCATCCCGAAAGCCGATGCGCCAGAGCTTGACCAGAGGGCCAATAGCAATATTGAAGGGGTTGCGCCTGTCCTGGCTTGCCGCCTTGGCGATGTTGATCAGGTGAAAGAGATCAGACTCAACCGCGATGGGTGCGATACCCGCATTTTGGTTGATCGCCATCAGCTCACTATCTGGTTGATTGACAGCAGGCTGATTGACCGTGAACCGCTGGGCGTATTGGGAAAGTTGGTGATAGGCCGCTTTGAGCAGCTGCTCACCATTTTGATGATAAACGACCAGATCAATCACTGTTCCCATCATCTGGAATCGGGTTTGGTACTTGTGCATGAACTGGTACTTGTGTATGAACTTGTGTTTGCCGTGAAATAAATTGCCACGGAGGCACAGAGACACGGAGAACAGAAAAACGCTTTTCCTCTGTGTCTCCGTGACTCTGTGGCTAAAGCTTTCATGACAGAGGGTGACAAACCATCGTCATGAACATTTGTGTAGAAATAGCTCGCTACCAAAAAGCCCGCCACTCCACTTGGGCAGGGCAGGCTTTTGGTTGTCGCCGCTATACCTTAAACGAGGTCAGCCGCGCTTTCACCGGCAATACGGCCAAACGTGAAGATATCGATCAGGGCGTTACCACCCAGACGGTTACCGGCATGGATACCGCCAGTGACTTCACCCGCTGCGTACAGGCCAGGAATAACGTTACCATCCTTACCAATCACTCGTGTGCTGGTATCGATCTTCAAGCCACCCATGGTGTGGTGAATAGAAGGCTGACGTGGTGTGGCGTAGAACGGTCCCTGCTCCACCTTCAAGCCGAACGCACTCTTGTTGAATTCAGGATCGTGGCCCTGCTCAACACATGTGTTGTACTGCTTGATGGTTTGCACAAATTCCGCCTGTGGCACACCAATCTTGTCGGCCAGTTCTTCCAGCGTATCCGCTTCCAGGATGATGCCTTCGCTGATTTCACGGGCAATGGTTTCATCGGAGGTGTTGGCTGCTGTTTTGCGAATCTCGGCATCGGCAATCATGTAAACGGTGCCACCGTGGTCGAAGAAGGCATCGGCCAACTTGTCACGGGTACCGCATTCATCAACAAAACGCTTGCCCTTCTGGTTAACGAAGACAAAGTTCTCCGGTGGTACAATCAGGCCAGTCAGCAGAGCACCGGACTTCGGATCACCGATTGGCATCAGCTGGGCAAAGCCCATACCCACCAGCTCAGCACCGACTTTTTCACCCATTTCGATACCATCACCCACCAGCGCAGGAGAGTTGGTGGTTTTGATATCGTCAGCAATATTTTTCCAATAGGTGTTGTACTTCTTGATCATCTGGGTATTGGCACCAAAGCCGCCAGAAGTCATGACCACACCGTGGCTCGCTTTCACGATCAGCTCATTACCGTTGGCCTGGATCGCCTTGACACCCACAACCCTGCCATCTTCAACGATCAGGTCGGTAGCCCGGGTATCGGTGATGATGCGACCATGCTGTTCCAGAATGCGCTTTTGCAGCTTATCAACAAACTCAACGCCTTTTGGACGCTTTGGCTTGTGGGCACGACGCCACAGGGCACCAACAGCGATATCCACCAGGCCACGCTCAAACTCGATGCCTTTCTCGCTCAGCCAGTCGATGGACTCCATGGAGCTGGAAGTCAGCTGCTTGACCAGATCGTATTGACCATAGATGGTTTCGCCATTCAGGTCGGTACGCTTACCGCCCAGGTAGGTCTGGATGCGGTGCAGTTCAACCGAGTCGAACAGGTATTTGTTGCCATGGTCGTGCTGGTTGAAGTAATCATCCAGCTGTGACTTCAGGGTACGGAAATCGTCCAGATATTCACCGGCGAACTCAGACTCTGGCGTCTCAGCCAGGGCCATCAGGGTCTCTTTTTCACCCGCCAGTGCCGCGAAATCACCCTGCCACGCGGGTTCAGCAGCGTTAACCCAACCGCCCGTACGGACCGTGTTACCACCAATGGCCGGAAACTTCTCCAGCAGGATAACTGACTTGCCTTTGTCCAGGGCTGTCAGCGCTGCACTCAAACCGGCACCGCCACCACCGATCACCACCACATCGGCGCTCTCTTCGATGGTTTGCGCGATCCACTCAACCGCCTTACGGGCTTTCACACGCAGAGCCTCGGAGTGACCACCGGCCAGATCAACCGCATTGGAAACACCGTCGATTACCGCCTGACTGCTGACGGTTGCGCCGGAGATCACGTCAATATTGAGCGTCTGCTCATCAACGATCTGCTGTGGAATACGCTCAAAGGCCGGGTTGGCGATACCGTCTGACTCTCTGGAAGAGTCCACCACAATCTCAAGAATCTCATCTTCAGAGAAGGTTACCGTCACCGGCAGGTCACCGTTGTGGCCACGGCCGTAAGCGGTATAAGTTCCTGGCTGGAAACGGATCTCAATACCTTGCAGCTCTTTGATGCGCTGATGTTTTTCCGCTTCTGCTTCGCTGTCGACAATCATGTAATCCATGATGTCCCACAGCGGCGTCGGGATCAGCAGGGCTTCCTGCTGAGCGATATCGGCGAACTCGGCGCAGGTCTCATTGTTCAGAGCCTTGGTTGCCCAGGCAGGTTCAACCAGGTAACCCTTGCCCACGGCCACCATATCATAACCCTGGGCCAGTGCTTGTTGTGCATCGGCAGTCTGGGCAATACCACCCACACCGATCACCGGCACGCTGGCCACCGCCTCAGACTGCAGCTGACGATACTTGTTGATCAGTGGCTCTTTGTCTTCCGGGTTTACGATGGAGTTACGTGCCCAGCTGCCCATAGAGAAGTGGAAATAGTCCAGACCTTCTGTCGCCAGTTTATCCAACAGGAACATGGTATCTTCAAAGCGGATACCCGGCTCTTCAATCTCTTCAGGTGAGAAGCGATAACCGACAATGAAATCAGCCTTGTTATGAGACTGTGCCACCTGCTTGGTTTTGGCCAGAACAGCCAGCGGGAATGTGGTGCGTTTTTCCATATCGCCACCCCACCGGTCATTTCTGCGGTTGGAGTGTGGCGAGAAAAACTGCTGGATCAGGTAAGTGTTGGCACCGTGGATTTCAACACCATCAAAACCGGCGATAATGGCACGGTTCACGGCATTGCCGAACAACTCGATCATCTCTTCGATTTGCTCTTCGGTCATTTCCAGCGGGGTTTCCGCATTATCACGCAGAGCAGCGACAGGGCTGGCCGAGATCGGTTTATGGCCACCATTAAACTCAGGCGTTGCCATACGACCGGCGTGGTAGATTTGCAGAATAGCTTTTGAGCCTCTGGCCTTGATGGCATCCGCCAGTTGCTTCAGACCAGCAATTTTGCCGTCAGTATCGATACCCAGTGCACCGGGGAAAGCTCTGCCGTAATTTTCCACAAAAGCACTTTCGACAATTACAGCACCTGCATCGCCAGAGCGAGCGGCGTAATAGGTAATCATCTGCTGGGTGACGCCGCCATCAAAAAAGGCGGATTGAATCGTCATCGGAGCCATCACGATACGATTCTTGAACTTGTTATCTGATTGAAACAGAACTTCGTCGATCAAATGAGCCATCAAGACTTCCTTATTTCAACCCAATGACCGTACAAACGTTTGCTCACTGGGCTGACTGTTTATGGAATAAATACTTTTGTTAAGACCAGTATCAAGACAAGGGCTCAATATTAAGCCCAGCGAAAAATCATCGGCATTTTTTCACACCATCTACTTTGCATGTATAGTGATAAACACCCATATATCCCGTTGAGTTACGTGAAACTTTTCCTATAAAACGGTTTTGGGACACTCATTTAAGTACTGCCGAAAACAACCGCTGAAACAGGAGCCAAAACAGGGGGTAGCTGGTGGTTTCTGATAAGGTGGGCGCTGATTTTTTTCGGTAATAGGAAGGTCGGTAGCAGGGAGAAATGGGTTAGTTTCATCAACCCTTCTATTCTGATCCTGAAAACGGCCCGGACACCGACCAATAGTGTGAAGAATCACAGAATAACCGTTATGGCACCAGACGACAGACGCCTGGTGCTTCAGACGGAATTAATCAAGACTGCCTGGCAGCAACATAATCATTCAGTTCTGCAACCTGAGCGGTGGCAACAAACGCGCCATCCAGAAAGAAGCTGACTGCCTCACCGGACTTTTCACCACGCATAATGGCCTGCTTGCCGTCAGTGTACGTCACCTGCATTTCAACCGTATTCTCATCAACCTGCTTGAACGAAGCAGAAGTGATACGATCCAGAGGTACTTCGGTCATGGACTTATCCAGCTTGTGGTTGACCTTGAAGATGGCATCAACAGGCATATCAACAACCGCTGGCGACTTGCCGGTAATCGGGTTGGTGCCGGTCCAGAACTCGACGGTGTTGAAAATGAAAAAGTCTGCAGTAGCGGCAATACCGTAAACCGGGCTAAGCAGCATGAACAGTCCGGCACGACCATACCGGTTGTCGACCACCGAGAGGTTAGCTTTGGTCACCATAGCCGAGGTGCCCATCTGACCCATACAGCCAGTCAGTGATGCTGCAAAAACAGCAATAGCCAGCGCTTTGATCGCCATCTTTTTCATGAACCATCTACTCCAAAACTGTCCAGGGCTGAATATGCCGCTTGCCCGGGACCAGATAAGCAAAGAGCCTGAAAAGCGACTTTTTCATAACCAAAGGCTCTTACTGAAAAGGACGGCGAATTATTAGGATTTTTACCTGAGCTGACCAGCCATTATTTTCACTATTTATACTGATCCTGTAGGTACTTATTCAGTAGTCTCCCCAGAGGTACTGCATCAGCGTAATCGCCACTACCGGTGCAGTTTCCGTTCTCAGCACACGGGGTCCTAAGGCCAGCGGGTTAAAGCGGTGGCCCTCAGCCAACTCAATTTCCTGAGCAGTTAATCCACCCTCCGGGCCAATCAACAGAGATACCGATTCTGGCTGGGCAAAACCACTGAGTTTCTCTCTGGTTCGATGATGCAGCACAAAGTTCAATTCAGTCGCCCGAGTGGTGAGCCAATCTTCCAGCTTAACGGGCGTATGTATGGTCGGTACGATGTTACGGCCACACTGTTCACAGGCACTGATAGCCACCTGTTGCCAGTGTTTGACCCGTTTATCCAAACGTTCTGCATTCAGCTTCACCTCACAACGCTCACTCCATAATGGGGTAATGGCGGTAACACCCGCCTCCGTTGCCTTCTGAATGGCATAATCCATACGCTCACCACGGCTGAGTGTCTGACCCAGTTCGATAGTCAGGGGGGACTGGGCATCACCCTCGATAAACGACTCAAGATAAACGGTAACCGACTTTTTACTAACGCTCTCTACGGTTCCCTGCCAGGCTCCCCCTTGACCATTAAACAGCACCAGGGGCTCTGCGGGTCTCATGCGCAAAACACGGCCAACATGATTGGCGGCATTTTCAAAAAGTTCGATGGAGCTATCAGCCTGAAGCGGCTGCGCTGAATAAATACGAGGGTTTCTCATGGAGGGGCACTGGGTTGAGAGTTATGAGTTACGGGGGAACAGGAATAATAATACCATTCACAATTCCCTCACAACTCATAACTCCTGCCATCAATCAGCCAAAATGCCCAGGTTATCGCAGATACCCTGGCAGGGGGCCGCCTGATTAAGCGTATAAAAGTGCAAACCCGGAGCACCACCTTGCAGTAACCTCTCACAGAGCCGGGTCACCACCTCTTCACCAAACTGTTTAATACTGCTGATATCATCACCATAGGCTTCCAGTTGCTTACGAATCCATCGTGGAATCTCGGCACCACAGGCATCGGAAAAGCGAGCCAGGCGGCTATAGTTGGTGATCGGCATGATTCCGGGAACCACCGGGAGATCAATGCCCAGTGAGTGCGTACGCTCCAGGAAATAGAAATAACTGTCTGCATTAAAGAAATATTGGGTAATCGCCGAGTCCGCACCGGCATCCACCTTACGCTTGAAGTTTGCCAGATCCTTTTCCATATTGGGTGCCTGTGGATGAACTTCCGGATAAGCGGCAACCTCGATATGAAAGTGATCCCCGGTTTCAGTGCGAATAAACTCCACCAGCTCATTGGCGTAGCGGAGTTCACCACTGTCACGTCCCATACCTGAAGGCAGATCACCTCTCAGGGCAACAATACGCTCAATGCCCTGGTCACGGTAAAAATTCAGCAACTCTTTAATCTGCTCCCGGGAGTCACCAACGCAGGAAAGGTGAGGAGCGGTTGCTATGCGGGTCTGGTTCTGAGTTGACAGCACAGTTTCAAGGGTTCTGTCCCGTGTTGAGCCACCAGCACCGTAGGTCACTGAGAAAAATTCCGGTTGGTATCTGGCCAGGCTGAGGGCATTCTGCTCAAGTTTCCGGGCACCCTCTTCTGTTTTAGTGGGAAAGAACTCAAAGCTGACAGGAGTATTATTGGTTATTGTATTTGCCATGGTAGTCACCAGCAGAGGTCGCTGGCTGGTGAAGAGATATCAGCCAGCGAAAAAGACATTTAGTACTTGTAATCGTCGCTCTTGAAGGGGCCATCAACAGGTACATTGATGTAGTCAGCCTGGCCTTGAGTCAGCCGGGTAATCACACCACCAAAGCCTTCCACCATGTAGGCAGCGACTTCTTCATCCAGTTTCTTGGGCAGTACGGTCACCGCCAGCTTGTCTGATTTTTGATCGGCTGGCAGATCAGCAAACCCTGCTTCATAAAGATGAATCTGAGCCAGAACCTGATTGGCAAAAGAACCGTCCATGATACGCGACGGGTGTCCGGTAGCATTGCCCAGGTTCACCAGTCGACCTTCGGACAGCAGTATCAGGTGATCATTGCAAGAATCATCCCGGACGATCTTGTGAACCTGCGGCTTGACCTCTTCCCAGGTCCAGTTGTCCCGCATGAACTGCGTGTCTATTTCGGTATCAAAATGGCCAATATTACAAACCACACAGCCATTTTTCAGGGCTTTCAGCATGTGCCGGTCACAGACATGAACGTTACCCGTGGTGGTCACCAGCAGGTCAGTGGTGGCCAGCAGCTGCCGGTTGATAGAAGCGTCGGCGCCATCGTTAACACCATCAATATAGGGTGAAACCACTTCAAAACCATCCATACAGGCCTGCATGGCACAGATCGGATCCACTTCCGTAACCTTGACAATCATACCTTCCTGGCGCAGCGAAGCGGCGGAACCCTTACCTACATCACCGTAACCAATCACCAGCGCTTTCTTGCCCGCCAGCAGATGGTCGGTGGCCCGCTTGATGGCATCATTCAAAGAGTGGCGACAGCCATACTTGTTGTCGTTCTTACTTTTGGTGACCGCATCATTAACATTGATTGCCGGTACTTTCAGGGTGCCTTTTTCCAGCATCTCCAGCAGGCGGTGAACCCCGGTGGTGGTCTCTTCAGAAATGCCGTGAATGTTGTCCAGCAGTGCAGGGTACTTGTCGTGTAACAGCAGTGTCAGGTCACCACCGTCGTCCAGCACCATGTTGGCTTGCCAGGGCTCACCGGCACCGTCGAGGACCGTCTGCTCGATGCACCACCAAAACTCTTCTTCGGTCTCACCCTTCCAGGCAAATACCGGTATGCCCGCTGCGGCAATGGCGGCGGCGGCGTGATCCTGGGTAGAGAAGATATTGCAGGAGGACCAGCGTACCTCAGCACCAAGCGCTACCAGCGTTTCAATCAGTACCGCAGTCTGGATGGTCATATGAATGCAGCCCATGATCTTTGCGCCTTTCAGCGGCTGAGAATCACGGTATTTGGCTCTGATCGCCATCAGTGCCGGCATTTCACCTTCGGCAATCTGAATCTCGCGCCTTCCCCAATCCGCCAGGGAAATATCAGCTACCCGGTAGTCCGGACCCTTGGTGGCGCTTTGCAAATCAGCAGTTAACTCAGGGTTAGCACTCATAAAACGTATCCTGTTCTGCGTATTATCCGAATTATTGTGCAGTCTAGCAGCGGCAACAACCTATATCAACAAACTTTGATATAGACACCGCATTCGCTTTATTGGCAAGGTTGAACAATACAGAGGAAAGGAAAGAGTTTTGAGAAAAGCAGGTAAAAAAGGCAGCCAACCAGCTGCCTGAAGAAGGAAAAATTAAAGACCTGCTGCCTTGCGAAGCTGTTCCGCTTTATCGGTGCGCTCCCAGGTGAACTCGGCCTCTTCCCGGCCAAAGTGGCCATAGGCTGCCGTGGACTGATAGATTGGACGCTTGAGATCCAGCATCTTCACCAGTCCACCGGCACGCAGATCAAAATACTCACGAACCAGTTCAACGATACGCTCATCGGACACTTTACCGGTGCCAAACGTGTTAATGGAAATCGAGGTAGGCTCAGAAACACCAATGGCGTAGGACACCTGAATTTCACAACGATCCGCCAAACCGGCAGCAACAATGTTCTTGGCAACATAACGGCCGGCGTAGGCGGCAGAACGGTCAACCTTGGATGGATCCTTACCGGAGAAGGCACCACCGCCATGACGGGCCATGCCACCGTAGGTATCAACAATAATCTTGCGTCCGGTCAGACCGCAGTCACCAACAGGCCCGCCAATCACAAATATACCCGTCGGGTTAATGTGGTATTTGGTGTCTTCATGGAGCCAGCCTTCCGGGAATACAGGCTTGATAATCTGCTCCAGCACTTCACGACGAATTTCATCCAGAGAGACATCCGGAGAGTGCTGAGTAGAAAGCACAACGGCATCGACACTCTGCACCTTACCATTTTGGTCGTAACGCATGGTTACCTGACTCTTGGCGTCAGGACGCAACCAGGGTAACACACCATTCTTGCGCAACTGCGCCTGGCGCTTAACCAGCTCATGGGCATAGTAAATAGGGGCAGGCATCAGCACCGGTGTTTCATTGGTAGCATATCCAAACATCAGGCCCTGATCACCAGCGCCCTGTTCGTGTTCGTCGGTTTCATCAACACCAACGGCAATGTCCGGAGACTGCTTGCCAATGGCATTCAGAACCGCAACGCACTCACCATCGAAGCCCAGGTCTCCATGGTTATAGCCAATGCTGGTAACGACATTACGAACCAGCTCTTCAATATCAACATAGGTTGTGGTGCGCACTTCACCGGCAACAATCACCATGCCGGTTTTCACCATGGTTTCTACCGCAACCCGTGCTTCCGGGTCATCCTTGATGATGGCGTCCAGAATAGCATCAGAAATCTGGTCAGCAATTTTGTCTGGATGCCCTTCAGATACCGACTCCGATGTGAATAGCGAATACTCAGACATAGCCGTTTTACCCTCTTGAAAAAATTGAGTGCGCCTCTTTGATTCCATGAAACCATCTGTTCATAACGTTCAATTGAGGCGTTAACCAGGTCATCGTTTATCCGGCAAGGAAGAAACGTCGAACCTGGATCTGAAAACCATTGCGTAACCCCAGATACTGGGATTCACCGCTGATTAATCCTGCTTTATCCGCCCATTGAGCCAACTCACCGGCACTGAAACCAAGCCACAGATCACCACAGGACTCCCGAACCCAGTCCTGATCATGATGGCTGAGTTCACTGATAAACAGGCTACCACCGGGCTTCAATAGTCGGGAAGACCAGTTAAAGATGTCCGCCGGGCTGGGCACATGATGCAGCACCATATTGATGACGATACAGTCAAAGGCGCTGGTCATGTTGCTCAGTGACTGGATCTCGCCATGAACAAAAGTGACATTGCCAATGCCTTGCTGTTTGGCCAGCGCCCGGGAGTAACTCAGCATTTTTTCCGAGTTATCCAGTGCGTAAACCAGCTTGAACACAGAGGCGAGTATTGGCAGAAAGTTTCCCTCACCGGGACCAAGCTCAAGGGCCAGGCTCTGTTCAGGAAAATCGGTAGTCTCAATAAGGTCTGCCACCGTTTCAGCGTAGAGCTGGTGCTCGGCAATCAGCTCCTGGTGCTGACGGAATTCTTCGCTATTGCGGGCAAAAAATGCCTGGGACAGTTCCGCCCGCTGCAGGCGAATGGCCTGAAGCTGTTCGGCAAGATCATGAGGTAGCGGTATACCATCCACCGCCTGAAACAATGAGCGGACTACCCCTTCAAGATGACCTGCCGATGTGGGCAGGGCCCGACGGTAGAAAACCGTGTTGCCTTCTTTGCGGGTTGAGACTAACCCGGCCTGAGACAAAACCTTCAAATGATGGCTCATGGCTGGCTGACGCATGGCAAACACACCGCTCAGCTCCAGCACACCGAGAGACTCTGTGCTCAAGACCCTCAGAATCTGTAATCTCAGAACATCGCCACTGGCTTTGCTCACCGAGGCCAGCTGCTCAAAAGCATCCGTCAACACACGTCATCCTTTCCAATCACTTAAGCACAGTAAATCATTGACTCATTTACCGGGATATTCGAAGGGGGAAGTTTAGCAAGAGCCAAAATCTATATCAAAATATTTTTATATACAATCAATAGACACAAGAAATCCAATCTCTGCACTATATTTATCCAGCACTTTCTGCGCCTGAATGACAATAGCCTGCTGAGCATCAGTATCTGGAAGCAATAACGGGAGGTAGGAAACACGCTGTATATGACTAAAAATTCATCCAGAAACGTTGCTGGTAATTCAAATTCGATGCTTTATCTGCAAATTGCCATGCTGTCCTGTTGCACCTTCAACTTTGACATACTCTGGAACCTGAAAGAGTCGCTGCTCATTACCCGGCTTGGTGCGGAAGCCATTCCCTTCATCAAGTTGATGGTTGTCATGCCTGTCGCTTTTATCTTTTTAATCACCTACAGCTTTCTGGCTAACCGACTCAGTAAACGTACCCTGTTTGTCGTTGCATTAATCCCTTTTCTGATCTGGATGCCGTTGTTTTCCATGGTTATTTATCCAAACCTGGAGTCTTTCGCCCCCACCGCAGCGCTTGCTCTGCTGTCCCCATTCATCCATGAAAACCTGCAATTTATTGTCGGCATGGTCTATTACTGGCCCCTGACGCTGTTCTTTGCCGTGGCAGAACTCTGGGGATCGGCGGTGATCTGCACCCTCTTCTGGACAGCCGTCAATGATTTCCACAATGCCCAGAGTGCCACCCGGCAATATCCCCTGATCACCATGATCGGCAGCAGCGCATCCATTATTTCCGGCCCTATGCTTTACTACTGCGTTTCCAGGGGAGTTATGGCCCCGGATTCAGGCTGGCAGGAGAGCCTGGAGATCTTATCACTTCTGTTCGTGCTTTTCGGGCTGTTGATTCTGCTGCTCAATGAATACTGCTGCCACTTAACTTCGAAAAACCTCACAGATCCCACCCGCCAGAAGACACACACCCCAACCAACCTGCCGTTGCTGGCCAGCGCACGATACCTGTTGCGCTGCCCGTACCTGGCCAGCATTGCGCTGGTTATGCTGGCTTATTGCATCGCCATTAACATGGTTGAGCTGGCCTGGAAAAGCCAGCTGGTGCAGCTGTATCCCTGTGAGGCAGACTACTCGATGTTTATGGGCAAGGTGGCCATGATCAGCGGCATAGGCAGTCTGATCTGTGGTCTGCTAACGCCAGCCCTGCTGAAGATCAGCTGGTGGGCAGCAGCTTTTGCAACCCCTATCATTCTGACAGCCACGGCCCTGCCTTTTTTTCTCCTGGCCATGTATCAGAAATCACAGGTCAGCTTTTTCGGTATTTGTTATATGGATCTGACCATGATCGGCTTGCAGATCGGCATGTACTGCCATGCCCTCGGCAAATCGGCAAAATATACGCTGTTTGATGCCACCAAAGAGATCACTTTCATACCTCTTGATGCTGAGCGAAAGTACAAGGGAAAAGCAGCTATTGAGTTAGTGGTGAGTCGGGTTGGCAAGTCAGGCAGCTCTTTTTTTCAACAGATTTTGATTACCCTTTTTGGCTCCCTCAGCCTTGCCATGTCCTGGCTGGCAGGGGCTTTTATACTGGCCATTGCCCTATGGCTGATCGCCATCAAGCATTTGGGCAGACATTACCATGAGCGAACAGAACCCTGGGAGGCTGACCGAGAATAGACTGACCAACTTATGCCTGGATTGTGAAGCCCGTCTTTATTTCCAGTGCTTACCGATCAGCATTGCTCCTTCCGGAATATGGCCTGCACAACCAGGCACAGGACACTGAGGATAACCGGCAATGTTCACGCCATTCAGACCCCAGGACCAGATGCCATCCTGACGGTAGTCATGCAGCACTTCCTGTTTACTGACATAGGTATTGGAGTTATTCTGCTGGTCAGCAGCCATCAGGCATTTTGTACAGTATTCGTCATGCATTTTTCCTTCTTCACCAGCAGTTTTGGCATGTTTTTTACCGTCAACCTTGATATTGTAATCTGACAGTGCTCTCTGGTTACTCTGTGGCAAAGATTGCTTTGACTCTATCGACATGGCTCTCTTATCGACAGCTTTCTCCTTCTTTGATTCTGGCGTGGTAAAACTATCCTTGGGGAGCGGTTGGGTACCAGTTAAGGGGCTCATAAAGCCTCCGGAATTTAACGTACAAAAAACGTGCAGATGTGACACCACGCAACGGTGATAGTTCAGCGTTTCAATCACTTCAATAATAGGCCTGCCTTGTTTTCCATCTCGCCTGTTGTTTTCAATCTCACAGAAAGCAATAGCAGATTATTTCTCTGCATCTAGTCAGTAAACCAATATGGATGAAGAATGCTGTCGGTTTCGCTAAACTAGCGCGCGAATTTAACCAGACTGGATTCCCAGGAGCAAAGATTCCCATGTCCTCACGTCGTGAGCTTGCCAATGCCATTCGTGCCCTCAGCATGGACGCCGTACAAAAAGCCAAATCCGGTCATCCCGGTGCCCCCATGGGGATGGCTGATATTGCTGAAGTGCTGTGGCGCGACTATTTGAATCACAACCCCGCCAATCCAGAGTGGTTGGATCGTGACCGCTTTGTGTTGTCCAATGGCCATGGTTCCATGCTGATCTATTCCCTGCTGCACCTGACCGGGTACGATCTGGGTATTGATGACCTGAAAAACTTCCGTCAGCTGCACTCCAAAACGGCAGGCCATCCCGAGTATGGTTATGCACCGGGCATTGAAACCACCACCGGTCCCCTGGGCCAGGGCATCGCCAATGCCGTTGGCATGGCCGCCGCCGAGAAGGCACTGGCCGCTCAGTTCAACAAGCCTGGCCACGATATTGTTGACCATCATACCTACGTCTTTATGGGTGATGGCTGCATGATGGAGGGTATCTCCCATGAAGTGTGCTCCCTGGCGGGCACCCTGGGCCTGGGCAAACTGGTGGCATTTTACGATGACAACGGCATCTCCATTGATGGTGAAGTGGCAGGCTGGTTCACCGACGACACCGTCAAGCGCTTTGAAGCTTACCACTGGCATGTCATTCCGGCGGTTGACGGTCACGACCCTGAAGCGATCAAAGCCGCCATCGAAGCCGCCCGCGCCGAACAGGACAAACCCACGCTGATCTGCTGTAAAACCATTATCGGCTTTGGTTCACCCAACAAAGCCGGTAAAGAGGAGTGCCACGGCGCTCCGTTAGGCGATGACGAGATCAAGCTGACCCGCGAGCGTCTCGGCTGGCAACACGCACCGTTTGCAGTGCCTGCTGACATTTACAACCAGTGGAATGCCACAGCAGCCGGTGCCGCCAAAGAAAACGCCTGGAATGAAAAGTTCGCAGCCTATCAGGCCCAATACCCGGAGCTTGCGGCAGAATTTACCCGTCGCCAGAAAGGTGACCTGCCCGCTGACTTTGCCGAAAAGGCATCGGCTTATATCAAGTCCTGCCAACAGGAAGGTGAGAAGATCGCCAGTCGTAAGGCCTCCCAGAACACCCTGAACGCTTATGGCCCGATCCTCCCGGAACTGCTTGGTGGTTCGGCAGACCTGGCGGGCTCCAACCTGACCCTGTGGAGCGGCTCCAAAGGCATCAAGCGTGACGATGCTGATGGCAACTACCTGTTTTACGGCGTCCGTGAATTCGGCATGACCGCCATGATGAGCGGTATTGCCCTGCACGGTGGTTTCATTCCTTACGGCGCAACCTTCCTGGTCTTTATGGAATACGCCTGCAACGCTGTCCGTATGGCCGCGCTGATGAAACAGCGCTCAATCCTGGTCTACACCCACGACTCCATCGGCCTGGGTGAAGATGGTCCAACCCACCAGCCT
The DNA here is from genome assembly GCF_002864045.1 of Endozoicomonas acroporae. Lineage (GTDB taxonomy): Bacteria > Pseudomonadota > Gammaproteobacteria > Pseudomonadales > Endozoicomonadaceae > Endozoicomonas > Endozoicomonas acroporae. Next base: position 27,019 of record NZ_PJPV01000017.1, on the reverse strand, counting down.
ATTGAGCAAATCGCCAGCCTGCGCATGACACCGAACATGAATGCATGGCGTCCATGTGACACAGTAGAATCTGCCGTCGCCTGGAAACATGCCATCGAACGTGTTGATGGACCCAGTGCCCTGATCTTCTCCCGTCAGGGGCTGCCATGCATGGCCAGAACCGATGAACAGATTGCCCTGGTTGAACGGGGTGGTTACATCCTGAAAGAGTGTGAAGGTACGCCTGAGCTGATTCTGATGGCTACCGGCTCAGAAGTAGAGCTGGCTATGAACGCCGAGGCTGCTCTCTCTGCCCAGGGACATAAAGTACGTGTGGTCTCCATGCCATCCACGGATGTGTTTGATGCCCAGGATGCTGAATACAAACAGTCCGTTCTGCCCCTGGAAGTGCCTGCCCGTATTGCGATTGAAGCCGCTGCTGCTGACTTCTGGTACAAGTACGTTGGCCTGGATGGGCGCATTATTGGCATGACCACCTACGGTGAGTCCGCTCCGGCAGAAGACCTGTTCCCATACTTTGGCTTTACTGTTGACAATATCGTGGCAATCGCTGAAGAGCTGCTCGGTTAAATCCATTCAGCCATCCTGGTAAAGGGATGGCTGTCCTCTCATCGTTGAAAACGACCATCTGCGCTATTGGCCGTTTTTTCCTCACTATCCCAACTTGCCATCCGATATCCATGCAGGTTTAATTCAGCACTTTTAAAATAAAACATTTCAATCTGACAATGTCGTCTTATTTCCCCTGGGTGGGCCTTGCGGCAACACGGAATAACCAAAGTTCATACCCGTGAACAGCCGTTTCCCCATCAGGCCCGCTGCCAATCATTTGGCTAATGGTCCAATATTCAACAGATTCATCGGCATACAACGAGTATTTGCGGTTCTTTTTATTTATCTACAGGATTGGCAACAATGCACTGCGAAGATACCTATCAGGAAACACTGTATTCAGGCTATGGACAGAATTTTTCGATTGACCGGCTGCTGTTTGAAGATCACACCGAACACCAGCATCTGATCATCTTTGAGAACCGGTTCTTTGGCCGCATCATGGCCCTGGACGGCGTGATTCAAACCACCGAAAAAGACGAGTTTATCTACCATGAAATGCTGACCCATGTGCCCATCCTGGCCCATGGCAAGGTAAAGCGCGTACTGATTATTGGCGGTGGTGATGGCGGTATGCTCAGGGAAGTACTCCGGCATCAATCCGTTGAACAGGTCACCATGGTGGAAATTGACCGGGCTGTGGTTGATCTCTGCCGCCAGTGGCTGCCGAACCATTGTGCCGGGGCCTATGATGACCCGAGAGTTAACCTGGTGATTGAGGATGGCGTTCGGTTCGTCAACAATCACGGGATCGCTGACCATAGCTTTGATGTGATTATCTCTGACTGCACCGACCCTATCGGTCCGGGGGAAGTCTTGTTCTCCTCTGAATTTTACCGGGGATGCAAACGACTGCTGACTGATAAAGGCATTTTCGTTGCCCAAAACGGGGTACCGTTTATGCAGTTGCATGAGGTAACAACCACCGCCCATCGTCTGGCCAGCTATGTATCGGACCTGCATTTTTACAGCGCCGCCGTTCCCACCTACGCCTGTGGCATCATGACCTTTGCCTGGGGCACCGATGACCTTAAAGCCCGCCATATCCCCCTGGTCGAACTTGAAGCACGCTTTGCCCACAGTAACATTACCACTCGCTACTACACACCAGAGGTTCATCTGGCTGCTTTCGCCCTGCCACGCTACATTGAGACAGCCATCGCAGAGGCAGTGGCGGAAAAACAGCAAAGCGGCAACGCTTCCCCTGCCAGGGGCTGATGAATTACAGGTAACTGTTGGTGAGTCAATCCGTTACGCCGATAATAAAAAATCCCGTAAACTTGGCTCCAAAAACAACGGCTTTATTTCTACCAGAGAACTCCGATTAAACCCGGCTCAGGAAGCTTTCGATACGATCCTTGTGGTAGGCCAGCGTCTCTTCAGTGGGTTTTTTAATTGATTTGTGCGTCAGATAAACCAGCAATGCCATTTGCGCAGTCAGTCGGTTTTCTGCTTCATCAAAAATCACAGAGTGCGGACCTTCCATCACTTCACGGGTACATTCCCTCTGGTCATTAGCAGGTAGGCAGTGCATAAAGATGCTGTTTTCTCCTGCTTTGGCCATCATTTCCTCGGTGACGACATAAGTTGGCATAAACGTACTCAGACGCTCTTCTTTTTCAGCTTCCTGGCCAAACCAGTAGAAACTGTCGGCAATAATAATGTCACAGCCTTCCACTTCTTCGATATTATCGGTCACGGTCAGTTTGCCATTGGAAAGCTTGATGTTTTCTCTGGCGATCTCTTGCCACATTTCAGGAGCCTGATATTTACTGGGACCGATATGTTTGTAGTGCATACCAAACTTGGTACAGGCAAACATCAGGGAAGAACATACGTTGGTGGCATCGCCGACAAAGGCAACGGTCAGGTCTTCCAGTTTTTTTCCTGCTGGCAGGTGTTCCTGCATGGTGAACAGGTCAGCCATGATCTGGGTTGGGTGCAGCCAGTCGCACAGGCCATTGATTACCGGCACGGTGGAGTACTCAGCCAGGCCTGCGACGGTTTTGTGATCATCGACCCGGGCCATGATGACATCACACATACGGGAAAGTACACGCCCGGTATCTGACAAGCTTTCTTTAGCGCCCAGGTGTATATCTTTTGGAGAAAGGAATAAGGCACCACCACCCAGAATAGTGGCGGCTGTTTCAAAAGAGACCCGGGTACGGGTGGAAGGCTGTTCAAAAATCATGGCAACCGACTTGCCGGCAAACAGCTGTGGTACCGCATTTGCCTTACGGGCTTCCTTAAACATGCTCATCAGCTCAAGGATATCGGTCAGTTCCTGTCGTGTATAGTCCTGTGTTGTCAGGAAGTGCTTGAGTTCTGGCTTGGTCAGTTCAGTGGCACTGGATGATGGCATTTTCATAACAGGATACTCCTGATTATTCACCGGGGTTGTTCTGCTCGGGTATGCAAGGGGGGAAATAAATGATCGTTTTCCAAGAGTGCTTTTTACTACTCCAAACGGCACATTTCTTTCAGCAGGCTGTCTCGGGCAATCAGCTGGTTTCAGGCCCGGAACATCTTATGTGTTGTGTGAACATGTGTTTTAGCTCTGTTGCGATTTTAGTCTATAAATTTATTGTCGTGTAATTTTTCTAGTCTATATTAGAAAATGAATGTCGTGTAAATCAGGATTTTCAAAACATTCTGTATCAACCGTTTGAAAGCATCTTTATACCAGTTCCATTGATGGCAGCAGATGAGCGTATGGCAAAAACGCTCCTTATTGCTTCCAGCCGCCCAGGGTGCCACGTCTCGTCTTCCGGAGTTCATCAGATTTTACTTTGACCATTGAGTTTTCGGCTATATGGCTTTCAGGTTCATTAGATTCCTGAAATCGAACATCGTCGTCTTTTCTGTTTCTTCAAGGCCTGCGGAGAGAGCAATAATGACCAGTGAAACAACAGGAAAAATGGGATTACCCAGCCTGACCCTGTTTAGCGTTTGTGCAGTACTGGTGGTCGATGGTTTGACGGCCAGTGCATCCATAGGACCTTCTTCCATTACCTGGTGGATGATCACCATGGTGCTTTTTGTCATTCCTTACGGCCTGATCTCGTCTGAACTGGGTACCACATATCCTGGTGAGGGCGGCATCTACGACTGGGTAAAAAAAGCTTTTGGTTTTAAGTGGGCTGTCCGCACTACCTGGTTTTACTGGATCAATGTGGGACTCTGGATGCCGGCAGTGTACATCATGTTTGCGGGCATGTTTGCCGAAATGTTCTTTCCGGACATGCATCTTTGGTGGCAAATTGCCATCTGTATTGGTTTAACCTGGCTGACCATCTGGATTTGTAATATTTCCGTGGATGCCGGTGTCTGGGTAACCAACCTGGGGGCCCTTTTCAAGGTAACCGTGATCCTGGTCCTGGGTGTGGGAGGGTACTGGTACTCAAGCCAGCATGGTGTTGCCAATGAGTTTACCTTGAACTCCATGATGCCATCGCTGGATTCCGGTCTCGGCTTCCTGCCGGTCATTATCTTTAATCTGATGGGTTTTGAGCTTATTGCCTGTATGGGCAGTGAAATAAAAGATCCACGTCAAGACATTCCCAAGTCTATCCTGATCTCGGCAGCGATAGTGACAGGGCTGTATATCTCTGGAACCCTCGGCATCCTGCTGGCATTGCCGGTTGAAGAGATTGGTCTGGTTGCCGGTATTGTCTCTACCCTGAAAACTCTGTTTGGTGACAGCGAGTTTGGTCATTTTATGGTATACGGCGTTGGTTCTCTGGCTCTGCTGACTTTTATTGCCAATATGACCACCTGGACCATGGGGGCCAGCCGTGCAGCGATGGAAGCCGCACAGGCGGGAGAGCTTCCCGGATTTGTTGCCAGGGAGCATCCGGTCTATAAAACTCCCATTGGGGCCAATACGATTACCGGTACCGTGTCGACTGTCGTGATCCTGCTTTATGGCCTGACCACCGGTGAAAGTGATGAACTGTTCTGGTCTATTTTTGCTTTTTCTTCCTGCATCTTCCTGCTGCCTTACCTGTTTATGTTTCCGGCCTACTTCAAGCTGCGTGTCAGCGATCCGGATCGTGAACGTCCTTATAAGGTACCCGGCAGCACCAGGATCCAGGCATTTCTGAGTGTACTGTGTTTTCTCTTTATTGCTCAGGCGGTGTTGCTGTTCATTTTTCCGGATATTGGCCATGGCACTGTCGACTGGGGTTACTCCATTCCGGTTGCCCTCGGCATCACCATCACGGTAGGGATTGGCGAATGGGTTCTCAGTACTGCAACCAAACGAATGCATTCCGCTTCTGTATAACCACGGCAGCAACATTAATCAGTAAGAGTATGTACAGCGATGAGTATTACCTGTCAAACCACACCCAAAAAAGACAAGTTCCGGATGCCTGGCGAGCACGAGGCGCACGCAGAAATGTGGATGGCATGGCCAGAGCGTACCGATAACTGGCGCTATGGTGGGAAACCTGCACAACAGGTGTTTGTTAACGTTGCCAAAGCCATTGTTGAAGTGACTCCGGTAACCATGGCGGTATCTGCAGCGCAGTATGACAATGCACGACGGATGCTACCGGAAAATATCCGCGTGGTGGAAATGACCACCAACGACTCCTGGATGCGTGATATCGGTCCCAGTTATGTGGTCAATGACCAGGGGGAGCGCCGTGGTGTTGACTGGGAATTTAATGCCTGGGGCGGCCTGGTGGATGGCCTTTACTTCCCCTGGGACCGTGATGATCAGGTGGCTCAGAAAATCTGCGAAATCAACCGCGATGATCGCTATCGGGCTCCGATTATTCTGGAAGGTGGTTCCATTCATGTGGATGGTGAGGGTACTTTGTATACCACGGAAGAGTGTCTCCTCCATGAAAGCCGCAATCCTGACCTGGGCAAATCAGACATTGAACAGGTTTTGGCAGATTATCTGAATATCGAAAAAGTTATCTGGATTCCAAGAGGCTTGTATAACGACGAAACCAATGGACATGTTGACAACCTGATTCATATAGTTCGCCCCGGCGAGGTGATTCTCTCCTGGTGTGATGATGAAAATGATCCCCAGTATGAGATTTCCCAGGAAGCCTGGCGGGTGTTGTCTGAAACAACAGACGCTCATGGTCGTCAGTTGAAAATTCATAAAATGCACATCCCGGGGCCCCTTTATATACAGGATGATGAAGCAGGTGGCATTGATATCTGTGAAGGTATGGAACGAAGTGCCGGAGAACGTCTGGCCGGTTCTTACGCCAATTTCCTGATTACCAATCAACGGATTATCCTGCCACTGCTGGATCCGGCATACGATGAGAAGGCAAAGGCTCTGTTGCAGGATCTCTATCCCGGCTATGAGGTCGTGGGAGTTGATGCCAGGGAGATTCTGCTCGGTGGCGGGAATATTCACTGCATTACCCAGCAGGTTCCGGCGGTGTAAATCAAAGGCCGGGCAGATCACTCAGGCCTTTCTTCGAATCATCTGGCACGGCACCTTCCATGAGTAACACCCGACGCCTGACCCGCCCAAGACAATACCCTGTTTACCCCCGGTGCCTTCTTAACCGGCAGTCCTGTGCCTCCTTTTTCATTAACCAGTAAATCCTGACAGAGGTTTAACCATGCTTGTTGTTATAGCCCTTGGTGGCAATGCTATTTTGCAGAGAAACCAACCTTTGGAAGCCCATCTGCAAAGAGAGAACATCCGAATGGCTGCAGAATCTATTGCTAACGTTGCCAAGAACCACCAGGTTGTCCTGACCCATGGCAATGGCCCACAGGTTGGGTTGCTGGCGTTAATGAACCAGGCCTACAAAGAGGTAAACCCATATCCACTTGATGCACTGGGAGCACAAACCCAGGGCATGATCGGCTTTATGTTTGAGCAGGAACTCAGGAATTTTATGCCCGGTCGCAAAGTCTGTACTGTATCCACTCAAACTATTGTCAGTGCTGATGATCCTGCCTTTGAGCATCCCGACAAATTTGTTGGCCCTGTCTATACCCGTGAAGAGGCAGAAGTGATCAGTAATGCCAACCCCGAATGGACCATTAAGGCCGACGGTCATTATTACCGGCGCGTCGTTCCTTCCCCACAACCAAAAGAGATTCTTGAAATGCCCTGCCTGAAACATATCGTTTCTTCTGGGGAGATTACCGTTATCTGTGGTGGCGGTGGAGGAATACCCGTAACCCGTGGTGCTGATAACAAATTACTGGGTGTCGAAGCGGTGGTTGATAAAGACAGGGCCTCTGCTGTTTTAGCAGAAGGGCTGGGAGCAGATGGGCTGATTCTCCTTACTGACGTACCTGCCGTAGAAACAGATTATGGCCAACCTGGCTCAAGGAAAATACGCAGCGCCACACCGGATGCATTTGAAAAATTTCCTTTTGCCGCTGGTAGCATGGGTCCTAAAGTAGAGTCCGTTTGTCGCTTTGTTAGGGCAGGAGGCGCATTTGGTGCAATTGGTGCATTGGATCAGGCATCTGAAATAATGACCAGAGACTCAGGGACTTTTGTAGAAATAAACGACGCTGAAATCAGCTACTACTGATAAAAGGTTTTCACCTTTAAACCCTATCTTTGATTCCACAAAGCTTCCCCTGAACATTTGGTTCCCGGGGATCCATACCTCATTACCCAAAACAGACGACAGATAGTCGTAACTACCTGTCCAAATACGTTTTTAACAGTGCCTCACGCAGAACGGATTCTGTTGACAACCCACCCTGCCAGTGCTCTTTTTGTCACCTGAACTCAGATATTCATAAGACCAAGCATTGAACTGAGGATGAGCATCAAGCCATTGCGATATGCCAGAAATCTGAGTGCAGATTTCATGAGGTACGTAATGGAGTTCCATACTACACTTTGTTCTTTTACGCATTCGGGCCCTCCCTGTATAGCTCTTACTGATGTTTATTGGCCCTGGGAGGTTTATCCACCAGATGGCAGTATGGCCCCACTTATTTTTAAGTCAAAAATACTTGATCCTTCAATCAGTTGTGTTTTTGGACGAAAACTGGCTATGAGCCCGAGGAGCTAACCGCTGGCGACCTTCATTATTTCCACAGTACAACAGGTAGCAACAGAATGGACGTTGATGGAGCACGCTCTACTTATAACATCCGTTTCTGGAGCCAGAATCATTTTGATTTGAACGATCAGGGTCATGTCACGGTCAATATCAAGGGCACGCCACCGGTTGAACTGAGTACCATTGCCAGTCAGCTGAACCGTCAGGGCGTTTCCTTGCCGGTGCTGGTGCGTTTTCCGCAGATTATCCATCAGCGTCTGGATAATCTGTGCCACGCCTTTAACCGGGCCATCCGTGATTACGGTTACAACCATCGATACCTGGCCGTTTACCCGGTCAAGGTCAACCAGCAGCGGACGGTGGTAGAAGATATTTTGAACAGTCAGTCCTCCAGCAAACAGCCACAGCTGGGCCTGGAATCGGGTAGCAAACCGGAACTGCTGGCGGTTCTGGCCCTGGCCAAACGGGCCAGCTCAGTGATTATCTGTAACGGCTACAAAGACCGGGAGTATATTCGCCTGGCCCTGATCGGGGAAAAGCTGGGTCATCAGGTTTTTATTGTTCTGGAAAAGCTCACCGAACTGGACATGGTGCTCAGTGAGGCGGCCAGCCTGGGTGTTCAACCCCGTCTGGGCCTTCGGGTACGTCTGGCTTTTCAGGGCAAAGGCAAGTGGCAGGCCAGTGGTGGGGAAAAATCCAAGTTTGGTCTTTGCGCCAGCCAGGTACTCCATGCAGTAGAACGGTTAAAGCAGGCCCGGCAACAGGAGTCTTTGCAGCTCCTGCACTTCCACCTGGGCTCCCAGATCGCCAATATCGAGGATGTGCGCAAGGGCGTCAGTGAATGTGGCCGCCTTTATGCCCAGTTGCACCGTATGGGCTTGCCGATCCGGTTTGTTGATGTGGGCGGTGGCCTGGCGGTGGACTACGAAGGTACTCGCAGTCAGAGTTCCTGCTCCATGAACTACAGCCTGCAGGAGTACGCCAACAACATCGTCTTCACCCTGGGCGATATCTGCCAGCAGTACGGCCTGCCGGTTCCGGGTATTATTTCCGAGTCGGGCCGACACCTGGTGGCACACCACGCAGTGCTGATCACCGATATCCTGGGGGTGGAAAGCTATGAACCGGAAGTACTGACGCCCCCCAGCGCAGATGCCCCCCTTCTGCTGCATAATATGTGGAGTTCCTGGCAAGACCTGAGTCATAGCCGGGGTGAACGCGCCCTGACCGAGATTTATCACAACAGCCAGGCTGACCTGGCAGAAGTCCATACCCAGTTTGCCATGGGACTGTTGGGGCTTGAGCACCGGGCCTGGGCAGAAAACACCAGCCTGCGTCTCTGCCACGAACTGAAGACCCGGCTCTCCCCCCACATCCGGGCCCATCGCCCGCTGATTGATGAACTCAGTGACAAACTGGCGGACAAGTTCTATGTGAACTTCTCCCTGTTTCAATCCCTGCCCGATGCCTGGGGTATTGATCAGATCTTTCCGGTCATGCCCCTGTCCGGTCTGGATCGCCCGCCAAGCCGCCGGGCGGTAATGCAGGATATCACCTGTGACTCCGACGGCGTCATTAATCAGTACGTAGACGGCCAGGGCATAGAAACCACCCTGCCCGTGCCTCAATGGCAGCCGGAAAACCCGTTCCTGATCGGTATCTTCATGGTGGGTGCCTACCAGGAAATTCTGGGGAATATGCATAACCTGTTCGGGGATACCGATGTGGCCTCGGTCCACATCAATGGGCAGGGAGAAGTGGAAGTCACCGGGTACCAGGCGGGTGATACCGTGGAAAAGGTGATGCGTTATGTCAACCTGCAGCCGGAAAGCTTTCTTCGCACCTACCGGCAGCTGGTCAGGGAAAACCTGCCACCAGGGCAACAGCGGGCCATACTGGCGGAACTGGAATCAGGGCTCCGGGGCTACACCTACCTGGAGTTTATCGGAGGGAGCCTGCCGTGATGTTTTTTGAAGGCTCGGAAAAGAAAATAGAGATCGTCACCAGCCCGGAATGGGTTTCCCTGAGGGCCCTGGGCAGAAGCTTCTGGGCACAGATGGTGGCCAGAGCCCGGGCAGACATCCTGGCCATTCTCAGCAACGAACACTGTGACGCTTATCTATTGTCGGAGTCCAGCCTGTTTGTCTGGCATGACCGGTTTCTGATGCTTACCTGTGGCACCACTACTTTGGTGGATGCTGCCCTCTACTTCTTTGAACAAACCCCTCTGGAGCATATCCGCTGCGCCCGATTCCAGCGCAAAAATGAGTACCAGCCCCATCTTCAGAACACTTCTTTTATGGACGACGTTGACCGACTGAGCCAGCGTGTGCCCGGCTGTGCCTTTCGTCTGGGGTATCCGGATGGCCATCATAACTATGTATTCCATCTGGACAAGCCCTATGGACCAGCGCTTGATGACACCACCAGCGAACTGCTGATGTACCATATCCGGGGGGAAAATGCTGACAGCCTGCGCTGTGAGCGCCAGACGATTAAAGACATCCGTCGCTTGCTTAAACTGAACCGCCTGTTTCCGGACTTTGCCCTGAGCGACTGGCTGTTTACCCCCTGTGGTTACTCCCTGAATGCGATTCGGGGCAACCGCTATGCCACCATCCATATCACACCGCATAAAAACAGCTCATACGTCAGTTTTGCCACCAACCTTGATCTGGCCAACTCACCGATTGTCGCCATACTGCTGAAACAGCTGAATCCTGGCTGCTGGGATCTGATCGGTTTTAATGCCCGGCGGCCAGAAGAGGTGCTGGCGGAAAATACGCCATACCAATGTCTTGCAACCGGTGAAATTCAATTAAGCTGTGGCTATCGTATGAGCTTCAATCACTTTCAGCACCCGGATCACAGAAAAGTAGCGGCAGAAAAATTATCACCAGAGAAGCGACCGGCAGTAAATGCATGGTAAGTACTATTTGTACAAGTGTACTTTTCTATTTATCGCTTAATGCTTTTATGAAAGAATTATTTATAGCCGTATAAACTATAAATTGATGCCGTTACCTGTCCGTTACCAACCATTGCTTTAGCGGACAAGACGTTCCCTCATAAACAATAAACCAGTGTCGTGCATTTCTCAAAGTACTACAGCGGTTCGGCTGTTAAGTCAGACAATTTTTATATAAATGCAGCCACCGCCATTTCGGGACAAAAACCTCTTGAAACCCAAACTCCCGGCTGCCCGAAAATATGAGCCTGAAAAATGACAACGTCAACTCATCTGGTAACAACAGAGAACCGGGGCGAGCGCTTATTCCTGATTCTGACCCTGGGGGCGCTAACAGCACTTGGGCCGTTGGCCATTGACCTCTACCTGCCCGCCATGCCCACCATCGCAAAAAGCATGGGGGAGCCATTAAGCCGGATACAGTACACACTGAGTGCCTATACCATTGGCTTTGCCATAAGCCAGCTGGTTTGTGGCCCGTTATCGGACCGGTTCGGCCGGAAAACGGTCATGTTCCCGGGCATCATCTTCTACATCCTGACCAATATTCTGGCCGCCCTGTGTACCAGTGCCACCCAGCTGATTATTGTCCGGGTACTGCAGGCAATGGCCGGAGCGGCCATTATGGTGACGATTCCGGCCATGATCCGGGATCTGTTCCCCAGGGAACAGGTAGCCAAAGCACTGTCCTCCATTCTCATGGTCATGACCGTGGCACCACTGGCTGCGCCACTGCTGGGTGGGCAGATTCTCAAGTTCTTTGGCTGGCAGAGCCTGTTTATCTTTCTGGCGATAACCGCCTGCCTGTCATTAATTCTGGCCTTTTTCCGGGTTAAGGAGACTTTGCCAGATGAAGACCGGCTTATGGTGTCGCCATTACAGCTGGCACTGAATTACGCCAACATCCTGAAAAACCGGGAAGCCATTGGCTGTATTCTCTGCCATGCCTTCTTCTTTGGTGGCATGTTTGCGTTTATTTCCGGCTCTCCCTTCGTCTACATTGAGCTGTTTGGCATCCCCGCTGAACAGTATGGGCTGCTCTTTGCCATTAATATCCTGGCCATGGGGATCACCAATATGGTGAATATCCGCCTGGTTGCGCAGTTCAAACTGTTTACGATTCTGCGCTCAGGCAGCCTGATCGCAGCGGTCTCTGCACTTTTGCTCCTGCTTAACACGGTTACCGGCTTTGGCAGCCTGCCCGGACTGATGATCCCAATTGCCTGCTATATCGCCTGTATTGGCTTGACGGGTCCTAACTCCAACGCCCTGGCCCTGGCCCACTTCCCAAAATCGGCAGGAACAGCAAACGCCCTGGCAGGCGCACTGCGTTTTACCATGGGAGGGATTGCCTCTGCTTTGGTTGGTTACTTGCATAATGGAACAGCCATTCCCATGGCAGCGGTGATGGCTGGTTGCGGAATACTCTCTGTTGCTTCACTGTTGCTGGTAAAGAAAGAAGGAGAAAGGGAAGCACCTGTAACGGTAGGTTAAGGCTGACCGAGAATTGCCCCTGAACTTTATCTGGTTCAGGGACCCTGAAATAGCCCACTCACATTTACGGTGTGGTTTGTGCAAAAATATTTCTACATTTCTGGACAGCTTCCGCTGCGTCTGACATCCTGCGTTTCAGTTCTTCATCAGCCCGAATCAGTTCAGCAATGGCACTTTTGTCAATGCGGGATAACAGCGAATCAAAAGCATCCACATGCTCCGTCATTGTTGCTCTATCAATATCTGAAACCGGATCAGGTACGCGAAATGACCTGCCTGGTAGAACAAAGGATTTCAGGTTATCTTTAATGTTATTGAGATCCGCAATTAGTTTAAGAGTGTGATCCTGTTGCACCTTAGGCACTTCCTTCAGCTGTTTATACTCCCTTTCTAACAATGCAATCTTTTCAGATTTATCAATACGCTGGTGATCATTAATAATCAATTGGTCTACGCGTAAAAGTTGTGCCAATTCCAGAAAGAGCTTGTCATCAAATGGTTCTTTAGTTTTTAGAATATCCAATTGTTTCCAGGGATGAGTCAGATCGCGATGGTCTGTTAAGCAATTGAGAAATATGTGATTAAGAACTATACCAACTTCTCCTTGCCCGTGGTGCAATTCACTCTTACACGTCTCCAGATCAACTAAACCCGGTCTAACCGGTGTCGGCGCGCCCCTGTAAACCGGGCTTGTCGTATAATCGGCAGGAGTATAGGTCTTGTGGGTGGCCACCTGACTGACCGGTTCTGACTGATCAGTGCTACACAGTTCGACCGCGCCTGAATCATCAGGATCATCTGACGGTGACTGTGGGCTTGCCCCTGATGGTTCCACGTCATTATGACTTTTGCCAAACAGCAGGGATAACCCGGACACAGCGAAAATCGCCCCGCATACCGCAGCCACAACATAAAAACCAGTAGCCAGGGCAGCCACAGCGGCAACTCCCGAGACAAAACAAGTCACCCCTTTAAGTACCTTAATAGTGCGACCAAGCCAGTTGCCAAAACCTGTAGATGTCGGATCATCTTGAGCAGCTCCCAAGCTATTTTGGGGGGTTATCGGGGCTCCAGAGATCATAAATTATATTCCTTTATTGCCTTAGAATTCCTTTTTTTAGAGTATGCGCCTGTTAAAAAGTTTCATTTATGAAAAAAAAATAATCGTTACTGCAACAAGCCCCGGTTGGAGGAATGCCTAGCCCGGATATTTCAGGGTCCCGGAAATGGCCCACTTCAATAATATTTACGATCAGTCCCATTTAAAATATTTCGACATTTTTCAATCGCTGCATCCGCTTCTGACAACCGTTCCTGCAATGAGTCATCAGCGTCGATAAGGTCAGCAAGCGAGCGCTTTCTAATGTTGGCCAACACTGTATCCAGGGCATCCACATGACGCTTCATATGTGACACTTTACTTTCTGGTACCGGATCAGGTATTGAACTAATTTCGAGTAACGGAGAGTGGCGTTGCAGGTCTTCTTTAAGGTTTTCCAGATTGACCATTTGAGTTTTAACATGCTGCAGCTGCACTTGGGGCACATCCTTCTGCTGTTCAACCAGTTTCTCCAGCAAATCAATCTTGACAGCCTTATCCAGTTGCTGGTGACCATTAATAACCGTTTTATCTACCTTTAAACGTTTTGCCAGAAGCAGAAATAAATCTTCATCAAATGGTTCACTGCTTCTAAGAGTACCTATGTGCTTCCTGTAAAATGACGGGCTGTTGGCTGATAAGCTATACAGCCTCATGGCATCAAGAGCCACATGGACATTTCTGATCCCATCGTCCAGTACATTGTTACACCTCACCAGTTCAGCCTTGGGCAGGAGGCCCCTGCCATTATTGGTGCTGACATTAACCGTCGGCGGATTCATTGTCTTCACCGGTGTCGGCGCGCCCCTGTAGACCGAGCTTGTCGTATAATCGGAAGGAGTATGCGACTTGTGGGTGGCCAACTGGCTGACCGGTTCTGACTGGTCAGTGCTACACAGTTCGACTGCGCCTGTATCTTCAGGATCATCTGAAGGTGACTGTAGGCTTGCCCCTGATAGATCCACGTTATTGTGACTATTGCCAAACAGCAGGGATAATCCGGACACCGCGAAAATCGCGCCACATACCGCAGCCACAACATAGAAGCCAGTGGACAGGGCAGCCACAGCGGCTACTCCCGAGACAAAACAGGTCACCGCTTTAAGTACGTTAATAGCGCGACCAAGCCAGCTGCCAGAACCAGAAGATGCCGGATCATCTTGAGCAGTGCCCAAGCCATTTTGAACCGGTATTGGGTTACCGGAGATCATAAGATATATTCCTTAATTCTATTAATAATGCTCTTTTAGATTGAGTGAATGTTAAAAAGTTTCATTTATGAATAGAGAATAATTCCTGAACGAGTGGTTTTAAACTTCACCCCTTATTTACAGATTTTTTCTGTTCAAAATATATTTACATGTCTGAACAGCTTCAGCTGCGTCTGACAGCTGTTTTTGCAGTGAGACATGGTCTTTTACCAATAGACCAAGAGCACTTTTGTCAATGTCGGATAACAGCGTATCCAAAGCATCCATATAACCCTTCATTTGCGCTGCCTCATGCTCTGGAACAGGATCAGGTAAATAACATAACCTGTCTTCCGGAGCATAGCGTTCAAAGTTCTGTTTAATCGTTTCTAAATGAGCCCGTAGAGAATGTGCCTTCTTCAGCTGCACTGGTGGCACAGACTTGAGCTGGTGATACAAACCTTCCAACACATCAATCTTTACAGATTTATCAACTTCCTGATGACCTGCAATAACTGATGGGGCTGCGCGTAAAAGCCTTGCCAATTCCAGAAAGAGCTTGTCATCAAATGGTTCTTTAGTTTTAAGAATATCCAATCCTTTTCTGAGAGAAGGTGGGCAGCGAGGCATTGAGCTACGTAACAACATTGTCTGAAGAGCATTAGAAACCGCACTAAACCCCTCTTTCAATGACAGCTGACACTCCACCAGTTTAAGCATAGGGAGTCGCATGCCGTTATCGGGGCTTGCTTCAACAGTCGCCGATCTCGTTTTAGTCACTGGAGCCGAGGGTTGGCAGGTCGTGCCCGGAGAATGATGGTGAGAAGCATCATGGGGAGAAGGGTTGTGAGTCGCAGTGCGACCAAGCCAACTGCCAGAATCAGAAGATGTCGGATTATTATCCAGAGTCGCTCCCTGGTCATTTTTCCGGGCATGTATTGAGTTTCCAGAAATCATAACGATACTTCCGTTAGTGCATTGACAGGGCTTTTTTGGAGTGTGTGCATGTTAAAAAGTTTCATTTATAACAAAATGAATAATTGTTTGCTGAAAGCCGGGTCAGGTGCTCCTGATCACATTTCTGATATTTTCCGGTACAATACCCGACGCTAACAACCGCTGGAAACAAACAAACGATGACATACAGGGTGGCCATTAACGGGTATGGGCGAATCGGCCAGTGCGTGCTGCGTGCACTCTATGAAAATGGCTTTCGTGATCATCCTGTGCATGGTATGGAAGTGGTCGCCATCAATGAGCTGGCCACTATTGACACGCTGACCTACCTGACCCGCTATGATACAACCCATGGCCGTTTTCCGGGCCGGGTGTTCGCAGACGATAGCCACCTGTTGATCGGCGATGACCGCATTCGGGTGTTTAACCAGCCGGATCCACGGGAAATCAACTGGCAAGACCTGAACATCGACCTGCTACTGGAATGCTCAGGCTCATTTAATGATCGGGCTACCGCAAATCTTCATATTGAACGGGGAGCTTCCCGCCTGCTCTTTTCCCAGCCAGCAAAACCGGACGTGGATGCAACCATCGTTTACGGTATCAATGAACAGCAGTTAAACGCCAGGCACCGTATTGTTTCCAGTGCATCCTGTACCACTAACTGCATTGTGCCTGTGCTCAAAACGTTAAACGACGCCCTCGGGATTGACTACGGCTCCATGACCACCATCCATTCCGCCATGAATGATCAACCGGTTATTGATGCCTATCATCAGAACGACCTGCGTCTGACCCGCAGCGCCCTGCACTCCATCATCCCGGTTGATACAGGCCTTGCCAAAGGCATTAACCGTTTGCTGCCTGAACTCAGGGGGCGATTTACAGCCAGTGCCGTGCGGGTTCCCACCATTAATGTTTCCTGTATTGACCTGACAGTTCAGGTCAGCAGAAACACCTCAGCAGCAGAAATCAATCATATTCTGGAACAGGCCACCTCTGGTCGTCTTGAAGGGATACTGGGTATGACCAACGAGCCCCACGCCTCAGTGGATTTCAACCATGATGCCCGCTCATGCATCGTTGATGGTACACAAACCCAGGTTTCTGCCAATCGTCTGGTCAGGCTACTATGCTGGTTTGACAATGAATGGGGCTTTGCCAATCGGATGCTGGATGTTGCGGGTTACTGGTTAGGAATTGTCCCTGAATAACTTACTTTTGGCTCTTTTCGAATTCCTTAATCGTCAACTAATACCACTATGATGCGTTTTTCTGCCAGATCGTCACTATTTTCGCTATGGTATACGATATCCTCAGGCTGGTGAATCAGATCACCTTGATCATTGGAAAACATAAACCCGGCATTCCCGATTTCTTAAAAGTGAATAAACTGGTAATTTCAACCATCCCCAATGATGAAACCCGAGATAATTGCCGTGCTCACATCAGATCACCGGGTAATCCCGCAGAAATTTGCTTTATCGCCGATACCTGCCTTTTACTTTGGTGGAAGCTCAGTGTTGGTGTCCTGTAAAGTCTGAAGTCCTGTAACGCCATAAGTTGTCGCCAGCTATCCCCGCACCATTAACGTTTTCAAACAACATCCACGATAAATTTTGTGACCCTCTGGAAACTCTTGGATCACCGTTTGATTCAGGTCATAAGAGCGTATCAATGCATACCTGAAGTGTCATTTATGTGCTATTGTCCCCGACGTTTTTTCGCTATTCCCCAGGCAATTTCTACAAGGCAAGTATTAATAAACAGTGCTTGCCCCTGAGAAACTCAGCCATCAGTGAATATCAAGAGGGCTCCCAATGAACGTTTTAAAAATGACCGACCTGGATCTGGCAGGCAAACGCGTGCTGATCCGTGAAGACCTCAATGTTCCGGTAAAAGACGGCAAGGTCACCAGTGACGCCCGTATTCTGGCGTCTCTGCCAACCATCGAGCAGGCTCTGGCAGCCGGTGCTCATGTCATGGTGACCTCTCACCTGGGTCGCCCTACTGAAGGTGAGTATGAAGAGGAGTTCTCCCTGAAGCCGGTGGCAGACTACATTGGCAACCTGCTGGGTAAGGAAGTTCGCCTGGTCAAAGACTGGGTTGACGGTGGTTTTGACGTGGCAGCCGGAGAGCTGGTTATTCTGGAAAACTGCCGTTTCAACGTCGGCGAAAAGAAAGACGACGAAGCCCTGTCCCGCAAAATGGCCGCCCTGTGCGATATCTATGTGATGGATGCTTTCGGCACTGCACACCGCGCCCAGGCTTCCACCCATGGTGTTGGCAAGTTTGCCGCTGTTGCCTGTGCCGGTCCACTGCTGGCGGCGGAACTGGAGGCTCTGGGCAAGGCTATGGATAAACCAGAGCGTCCGATGACGGCGATCGTTGGTGGTTCCAAGGTTTCTACCAAGCTGACCGTGCTTGAGTCGCTGTCCGGCGTTTGTGACCAGCTGATCGTCGGTGGCGGTATCGCCAACACCTTCCTGGCAGCTGCTGGCAAAAATGTGGGCAAGTCCCTCTACGAAGCAGATCTGATCCCTCAGGCCAAAGCCCTGATGGAAAAGTGTGATATCCCAATGCCAGTGGATGTGGTTTGCGGTAAGAAATTCGATGAGAACGAGACCGCCATTATCAAGTCGGTGGATGAGGTTGAAGATGACGATATGATCTTTGACGTTGGCCCGGAAACCCAGAAGCTGTTTGCCGACGTTCTCACGGCAGCAAAAACCATCCTGTGGAATGGTCCGGTGGGAGTTTTCGAGTTTGACCAGTTCGGTGAGGGTACCCGTTCACTGTCCATGGCCATTGCCAACTCAGATGCATTCTCCATCGCTGGCGGTGGCGATACCCTGGCCGCTATCGACAAGTACGGCATTAAAGATAAAGTGTCGTACATTTCCACCGGTGGCGGTGCCTTCCTTGAGTTTGTCGAAGGCAAGGTTCTGCCTGCAGTAGCCATGCTCGAAGCAGCAGCCAAGCGCTGATCGGTCGATCAAAAGAGCCGGAAGACAATTTATGTTCTTCCGGTATTTTTCCTTCCTTTCCCCCCCCCTTGTTTACTTGCTTCCCTGAAAAATAGTCTTTCCATAAAGGACTCTGCTGCTGATTGAGTATTGTCTGAGTGACTGAGTCCTGTAGAATGCTCTCGTCGAACACCTTTAGATCAGCTGATTCTATTGAATGCAGAAACCAACTGCTGGCCTGCGTTAACGTGCTTTTTACTGGCATAGTTCTTGTGTTCAGCACATACACTGACTTCTACTGTCGTGTGCTGACCTCGATAAATAAGGGCAATGTTAACTGTACGACAGCCCGGCAACATGCCAAATTGGCTGAATGTCCGATGATGAAGTTCACACATTGCAGGGAACCACTTCATGGCACTCTACCTGACCGTTGGTTATTTTCAGTAAACGTCGTCAAAAGGATTTGTTATGTCATCTGAACAAGCGGCTTTGCAACAGGGATGGTATTTGCTGAAAGCCAAACACCGGGAAGAGGTTCGTGCCCAGGATAATCTTGAGCACCAGGGCTTTGAGGCCTATTGTCCTCTCATTCAGGAAAAAAGCGCTCGCGTTCCCCTGTTTCCTGGTTATCTGTTCATCCGATTAGACAAGGACGCCCTTCCCTCTTTTCACAAAATCCGTTCAACCCGGGGCATTGCCCAGGTGGTCCGGTTTAACAAGATCAGTCAAAAGCTATACAACGAAGGGCGACTTCCTGAAAAAGATATGGGCAGGCTACTACCCAGGCCGATACCTAATGGTGAGCAGCTGATCGACCAGATTGAGGCATTTGTCTGGAAATACAATGGCCGCATTCCGGATGAGAAGCCAGACTCCGTAAGTTTCAAGGAAGGTGAGTCGGTACTGTATAACAACCCTCTTTTCCGACACCTTGAAAGTACGTTTGTCAAAGGTGTTAAGATGGACCGTGGTATTATTCTTATCCAGTTCATTGAAAGTCAGCGAACTGACGAAGGCATTGAAGAAAAGATTGTTGCCAGAAAAGAGATCGAAGTTCCCTTGAAGGACCTCCAGAAAGTACCTGAAGAAAGTTAATGGACAAACCCGGGCTTATCTCTGATATGCGGCCGCTCTCGTATGGCCTGACTCCGTATCCTCACGAACAGGCATACTTTGAGTATTACCGCATTGACCTGGAAAAGCGCCTCCCTGATGTCCAGCATTGCCTGGGGTATATAAACAGCACTGAATACCACATTGCCTGCCACCTATACACCCGACCTGAAGCCAAAGGCTCGGTATTTCTGCTCCACGGCTACTATGACCATGTCGGCCTGTTTGAGCATGTTATCCGCTTCTTCCTGGAAGAAGGTTATAACGTTCTGGCCTACGATCTTCCCGGTCACGGGCTTTCCAGTGGCCAACCAGCGACCATTGAAGACTTTGCACACTATCGCCTGGTGCTGGCAGATGTTATGCAGTACTGCACGTCAATACTGCCCGGGCCATGGCTTGCCTACGGTCAGAGCACAGGTGGTGCCATTATTACCGAGCTGTTGCATTACCATACCAGGCAAGGCACGCCTATGCCTTTTGATCAGGTTATCCTGTCTGCTCCACTGGTTCGGCCCTGGTTATGGAAACTCAGCCGACTACAGCTCTACCTGGTCCGGCCATTTATTCGCCAGATTCCCAGGCAATTCAAAGATAACTGTCGGGATGAAGACTTCCTGAACAGAGCGCACAATGATCCACTGGCACCAACCGTGTTACCCACACAATGGGTCTCTGCTTTGGACCGCTGGATTCGAACAATAGAGTCATCCAAAGAGCAAATCCCGTTAAGCCCACTGATCCTTCAGGGCACGGATGACACCACGGTGGACGGCCCCTATAACATTCAGGCTTTAGGGCAACTATATCGCTCGCCCAAAGTCCTCTGGCTGGAGGGTGCCCGGCATCACCTGCCGAATGAGCTTACAGAAACCCGGGCTCAATATATGCAATGGTTATCAGAAGAGATGAATGCCCGAGAGGCTGACCGGGAATAGCGCCTCTCCAGACAACTCTTTTCAGTAGGCGACCCCGACGCAAGAATGGCATAAAATTGAGGATAAAAATTCCGACCACAAGCACCTTGTAGCTAGCACATTGTAGATAGTGCCTACCGTTGCACTTATCTCATAAAACCCACAGGAAGTCCCAATCAATGAAATACATTGGAGCACACGTCAGTGCGGCCGGTGGTGTCGAAAATGCCCCGGTGAATGCTCATGAATTAGGTGCAACCGCCTTTGCCCTGTTCACCAAAAATCAAAGACAGTGGAACGCCAAACCGCTGTCAATGAAGAGCATCGAGTTATTCAGAGAGCGTTGTGAGCAATACCATTTCACACCGCAACAAATTCTCCCCCACGACAGTTATCTGATCAACCTGGGTCATCCGGAGCAGGAAGCCCTGGAAAAGTCCCGGGCGGCATTTATTGATGAGATGGAACGGTGTATGCAGCTCGGTCTTGACCGACTGAACTTTCACCCGGGCAGTCACCTGAGAAAAATTGGGGTATCGGACTGCCTGGGTAAAATTGCCCAGTCCATCAATATAGCCCTTGAGCAAACTCAGGGCGTGATTGCGGTGATCGAAAATACCGCAGGCCAGGGCAGCAACCTGGGGTGGCAATTTGCCGAAATCGCCGAAATCATTGAACAGGTGGACGACAAAAGCCGTGTTGGTGTCTGTCTGGATACCTGCCATACCTTTGCTGCCGGTTACGACCTTCGCACACAGGACGCCTGCCAGAAAACGTTTGCCGAGTTCGAGCAGGTCATAGGTTTTCAGTACCTGAAAGGCATGCACCTGAATGACTCCAAAGGTGCACTGGGCTCACGAAAAGACCGGCACCACAGCCTTGGTCAGGGCGAGATTGGCTGGGAGGTGTTCCGCTATATCATGGCTGATAGCCGGTTTGACGGCATTCCCATGGTTCTGGAAACCATTGATGAAACACTCTGGGCGGACGAGATAGAGTCACTGAAAATGATGTCCGGAGCCTATCCCTAATCGAAGGATTCTCCCGCCGAACCAGGAGCCTGTGGTTGTTGTTCCAATGGTGCGGCAGAAATGTTGTGGTTATTGACGGAGTTGTTGGTGGGATTGTTGGCGGCTGATCGCAGCCGCTAAACCATAAGCTCAGATATCTTTCGAAATTGCCATCATTCGACGTAGAAGTTCCCTTGCTTGAGCTTTATTGACTGTTGGCTGATCTTGGCTTGATCATAATCCTGTTGCAAAAGATGAGAGATCATATCCTGCATATGACACAAAGCCTGTTTGGCTTTTTGGGCCGGTTCATTCTGTATAATCAGCCTGGAATGGCCCACTTGAATAGACAGCTTGGGGCTGTCATCTTCATCATCCCACACACTTGGATACTCAATGCATTCATCCACCTCTTTCTTGGCATCATTCAGTTTGTCTTGTAGGGTGAGGAGAGTAAAAATGACATTTGGTCGTTTGTTTTCATCGGTGAGCGCCTCAACAAAATAATCCAGCTTGCTGTCCAGAATTTTTTTGACAACTTCAGGTGCAATAAAGTTTGCTGCACTTTCGGCCTGAAAGCGGGCTGCTTCCGCAACACTCATTTTGAGACAATGGGGATCATTCAAATAGACCATGAGTTTGTCTTGAGCTTCTATAGCGCGTTCTTTCTCATCGAAGTCAATTGCGAAGCGCAGATCTTTGTAATGCTCGGCAATCAACAAGTAAGTTTTGATATCGTCGGTGGGAATCAAGTAGGTCGTGTGTTTGGTACTAATTGGTAAGTACGGAAAACCTGCTAAATGATATTCGCCAAACTTTGATTCCTTTTTGCGCACCATACTACTAAAAGCCAGCCTTTCCTTTCTGATCTCGTCTTTTTCCTTTTTGGACAGTTCCGGGAATGGACCGCCATCAAGAAAACGATCGAGTTGCGATGGATAGGTTCTTGTCGATGATTCGCTGACAGGCACAATCGAGCTTCTGCCTGCTAAGGAGACTGTCGATGGTTGACTAGTTCCGGATGCGGGCTGACTTGCAAAAGTTGAGGAAAACATAGCTTGTGAACTGGTATCTTGTACTTTCATACCATTTAATTCACCAGTGATGGCTGCCAGGGCTTGTCCCATCGGCTGGTTGTCAGCACCGGCTGGTATAGAAAAACGGATTGGTGAATGACTTCTGCATTCCATGGCAAATTCTCCTATTTTCCACTGATAATCTTGAGTTTTCGAGCCTCGCTAACCACATTTGACCACACACCACTGACATTAGTTCCAATGCCGCCATTATCTCCTCCCTATAGAAGGTGCTGCCCAGAGTGTGCTGGCAAGTCTTGGCCTGTTGGTATTGCAATGGGGCCGCCCAGGTGGGGCCGCCCAGGTGGGGCCGCCCGGGTGGGCCGACCAGACATTGTTCTCAATTGAAGAAAATGATGTCTATCGATTGAATGGTAAAAATTAAAACGAACGTTTTTCTAAAAAAAATGTCCAACTTTTAACAGTTCGATTTTATGAACCATCGTACTGAATAATCCAAAACAGATAATTCAGTTTTATCAAATAGTTATTTCACAGAGGGAGCTGAGAAGTCATGATCAGGGAAGCAATACCAGGCGTGGATGAGCGCTATCCGGGTTTATTTTTACCAGCACCTGAAATAGCGGTGTCACAGGGGTTAGCGAATAACAGGAAAAAGTCCAGTGAACAAATGCCAGGGACAGGCCAGCCTCTGAATCATCGAGCCCTCAAAGTAGCCTACGTGGGAATGGGCCCTATTGCCCTTTACAATGCATTGCAATTGAAGGCAGGGCAGCCTGATACTGATATAGAAATGTTTGAAAAGAGAGCAGAATACGCTCGAAATCACACAGTTCACATTGATGATCAATGCTTCAGATCACTGAAGAGTTATGACCATCCGGTGTTAACACAGGGAATGGCGCAGCTTAGAGATAAAATCCGCAGGCAGCATGGTCATATCAGTTGTAAAGAGCTTGAAACCGATCTGAAGTCAATTGCCCAACGAATGGGCATCACCATGCACGCTGGCAGTGATTATGAAGTGGTTGCCATTGGCGATGGTAAAGTAACGTTTAAATCAGGAGAAGCCCTGTTTGATGCCCTTGTCTGTGCCGATGGCGCACATTCAAAAAGTAGAAAAGCGTTACTGAAAATGGCAGATAACCCGGACTACCAGGGAGAAGATATTCTCTTCTCCGAACTATCATCAACCGATGAAGACAGTGAGTTTACCTCAAAAAAAGACCTGCAATATCGAGTCAGGGTAAAATACCAGGTCCGGGGCCCAACGAAAAAGCTGGCCAGTGGCTGGCTTAATCTTTCCCGCTATGTTTATGCAACCTTCAAATTGATGTTATCACCGGTCGAAGAGAGAATTCGCCCACTCAATGAACAGACCAATGAGGTCACCATTGACTTTTTTATTTCAAAAGAAGAGTTCGACAGTCTCTCTGGCTACAACCTTGGCCATGCCGCAAAGCTCTGCGACAGTAAAGTAAGGGATAGCCTGAAAGAAAAAATAAAAAACTGGCAGGCGATAAAGCATCAATTCTGCCAGGAAACCCTCATTGCTGACACTGAAGAATTAACGCCCCATACCCTGTCTATTTTTCATGCCCGTAAAGTTCACCATGTCACGCCATCAGGAAAGCTTATCTGCATCGCCGGAGATGCCGCCACATCACTTCCCTATTACCGCTCGTTGAATAACTTTCTGGTGGTTGGTGCCAAACTTGGCAGAAAGCTGGCATCGGCAAGCAGGGCAGATTTAGCCAAAACAGGCGAAGCCTATGAGCAATACGCCAGCCGACGTGCTCGCTGGGAAGGCTTTAAAGCCGCACTCAAAAACTTCATGATCAACGTTATGAAACTCTGTTTATGGATAAGTAATAAAGTGTACTGGAAAATCCATGTCTGGGACCCGCTGAAACTTAAGGATCGGAGAAAGACATTACCCGAATGGGAAGTTCAACGGCATCATCCCACTGCAACGTTAACCGTTGGATAATCAGGAGGCTGTCCGAGAATAGACTCACCTCACAAAACGGAATGTTTATCCTTAATTTTCTGCCACCCTCGCCATGGGGTCGCCCGGACGGGCGCTATTCTCGGACCAGACGGGATGAGTGTATGCTGTCAATGTTTATCCGCATTAGTCTGACGTTTTATGGCGGTCTGCCGATTCTGGTTTCACTGTCAGACATCAATCGACCGCAAAGAAACCAGTTCCATGCTATCCGCTTTTTTCCCCATAGCTGGTGAATGGCAGCAAATCGCATCGCTGATACAGGTGATGGGCCGCAGGGCTAACTTTGTGCCTCTTAACCCTTGCTGATGGTACCACTGGTAGCTGGCATACAGGATAATGCCGCCGGTGAGAATACCCGCTGCTGCCCCTCCGGCCAGGGTAGGCAACGGAATGCCTGCATCCACTTCGTCGGTGTTAAGGAGGGATGAAGTATTGCCGTTATCGGCTGTGTTAACCGATGAAGAATCCGGTGAACTTGACAGGCTCGTCGATAACGATGTTTTTGCGCTCGGTGAGTAGTTCGGGTAATCAGTGCTGTCTGTGGTAGTCAGGGTTACAGTGCTATTGCCCCATGTTTCCAGAGGTGAAGATAATACGTCACTTGTTGCTTGAACGCTGTCGTCTGTAGTGGTGGTTGTGGTGAGTCGTGTGGATGGAGCATCAGTGCTTTCAGTCGGGCAGTTTGCCTCGGGACCAGTTTGCCTCGGGACAACCAGAATTTTCCAGCCTGGTTCTCCCATCAAGAAGCCAACTGGTCAGATTAGTGTTACAAGCAGCAGTGTCAGTAAATCTGGGGTCAGGGTCGGCAGCGGCAATACCAGTGTGAAAGCCAATGCCACTGACTTAAGCTCACTTCCCTTGGTATTTCTTGAGTCTGCGAGCCTGCGACCTTGAATGCTGGAGCCTTTTATGCGGTTTTGGCCGTTTCTTGACGGCCCTTGGCTCCGACCGACCAGGTCGATTTCCAACAATATGCTGTCCTATGATGTCCAACATATTAATGATTTTCTGTTCCAGCCAGCCACCCGATGCTCCCAGCAACGTCTGAAGGAATGACACCAGCGTTTCAGATACAGCGCAATAATCTCTGTCCGGGGATACTCCTCAGCATCCAATAAAGTGGTGATGATGGTGCTACGTTTGTTCTTGACAGCACGGATTACCAGCTCTGCAGGCATCTGATCATAAAGCTCCTGACTCATCCACTCAGGTCGGACTGGTCTTGTTAATTTGAATAATCCATCCTTGCTACCCAGCTTTTGATCGCATTTCCGGAAATCAATATGGCGGGCACCATTTTTCTCGAAAACCACGTCAGCCTTGGCTTGTAACAGCAAAGCCAACAGGAAGCAGTTCTCAAAATTCGCATCACCTAAAAGGATGTCGCCATCCTGCAGATGGGAGAACAATTTCCTGAGCAAAGCTTGTTCCCCGGTTTCTTTCCCTTCGTAGGCAGCCACAGCAAAATCAAGCAATGCGCCACTGCCAAGACATATCAAAATAAGAATTCTGAGAATCGGGAAACCAAGCCCTTTTTTGAGTGCCAGGCTGAGGATATTCTTTTTGATTTTTTACGGTGTCAGGCATCAACAATGTTGAACCATCAGTAAGGAGTACACGACGTTGATGCCATAGCCATGATTCTGGTGAGGCGTGATCAAGGCTATTGCCAGATATGCGCAGCAAACCTCTTACGGATGCTTCACTCAACCGTTGCCTCGCTTTGCAATATGCGCTGGTGTCAGTGTTGGGCACTTTCTCCTTGTTGCCCCTGACGACCTGGTCTCTCGCTTCATCAATGAGGGCGTGGCGACATGATTTGGTGTCACTGGCCACCTGTCGCATGAACAAGGTTAATGTTTTGATGGGTGGAAAATCCCTTACCCTGCAGCCGGGGTAACAATTCTGAAAAGAGTTAAGGTCATCAGAGGTAAGGATTGATGAAAATTCATCACTTTCAGTCTGTGCAAATTGGTGAAGGCATTCATCTGCGAGGGACAGAAATTCTTGGCTACACTTGTTCATGGCTTGCTCGGAAGGGAAATATTTAGGTTTGTGACTTTTTATAGTCGCTTCTTTCCGAGTAAGCCTTGAATTATCAAGGGCTGAGGCCTTAAGTCAGTGCCATTGGTGTTCAAGAGTTTCCAGAATATGCAGGGGATGCGGAACCAACGACAACGTTTCCGGTGCAAGTCTTGTCGAAAGACTCTGAACTCTTTTGCCAAAACGCCTCTGGCCCGTTTAAGACATCCTGAGCGTTGGCCGCAGTATCTTGAGGGGTTGACTCACTCTTTGACGCTTCGCCCGGCTGCCAAGCAATGCGGCGTTTCATTGAAAACATCATTCTGTTGGAGGCATCGATTTTTACAGGCTATTGAGCACAACCGGGCACCGGAGCTTAGTGGTATCACAGAACTGGATGAAACTTTCTTCCGTGAATCCTTCAAAGGTCAGAAAAAAGGTCTTCCAAGAGCTGCCAGGAAACGGCGTAATGAGAAGAAGACAGAGTGTCGACAAATCCTCTGGAATACGGGTTATAGAAGGTGTTTTTCACCTGCAACGTGTGAATGCATATCACAGCCCTTGCAGGAACTCTTCCATCCAGTCATCGTTGTTGACCAGTTCT
>NZ_PJPV01000169.1 GCF_002864045.1 Endozoicomonas acroporae | reverse complement strand
CCGGTCACATAGCTACGGCTATGCTCCCTCCGTTGTGCCTCGCATAGTACCAGCCCAAGTAGCCAGAAATATTCGATTCCATATGGCCAGCTACTTAACCGCTAATCAATGGGATCCCTCAAGGGGTCCCTGTCCTGAAGTTATTGACTTCAGAAACCCGGTTCCCGGGTAACTTTTTTCTCTTTTCGCGGTCTAACCTTTCAACCAACTACCTGGAAGGCACTGACCGCGAAACCCTGCATGCTCTGTTTACAGCGAATACTACTTACCGGCTGCATTATTCTGACAGCAATTTTCAGCTTTTCTGAACGTTCTATAGCTGAGCAGCCCCCTGTCCGGTCAGAAACTGCTTACAGCTTCCCCCCCTACCTGCAAAGGCTGCTGCCTCACCAATTGATCAACTATCTGGCTCACTCCCTTGCTGAAAAAAAGTGGCCGTGGCTTAAAAATCAGTTAATCAGCGAATTCACTGCCAGAAACAATATCGATTTGAGTGAAGCGCTTCATGAGAATCCTGATAACTATCAGAACTTTAACGACTTTTTTACACGCGCTCTGAAAAAAGGAGCACGCCCGCTCCCGGAAGACCCGGATCTGATCATCAGCCCGGTAGATGGCACTATCAGTCAGATGGGAGCCGTTGACAACGGCCGGATTTTTCAGGCAAAGCGACATGATTACAGCCTTTCAGCGTTATTTGCCGGAGACAATCAGCTGGCCAGCCGATTCAAGCATGGCCTGTTTATGACTATCTACCTCTCCCCGGGGGACTATCATCGTGTTCATATGCCCACCCGCGGAACCCTGAGACAAATGATTTACGTCCCGGGCTCACTTTATTCCGTGAATGCTGCAACGGCACAGGATATTCAAGGGTTATACGCCCGCAACGAGCGGGTAATCAATATTTTTGCAACCGACTATGGCGAGATGGCGGTCATCATGGTGGGAGCCATGGTTGTCGGCAGCATGGAAACCGTCTGGGCTGGGCCGGTGAAACCCGCATCACGGCAGATTACATGGCAGAACTATATAAACAGGCCTGTCCATCTGGAGCGTGGTGATGAAATGGGGCGATTCAAATTGGGATCAACAGTTATTGTTCTTTTTGCCAATACCGAAGTGGGCTGGCTTGAACACCACCAGCCAGACAACAAAATAAAAATGGGGACTGCCATTGGCAGCGTTCCGGATTGAATCAATTTTTTTACAGCGGTATTCATTCCATGCACATAAAAATACCTCTGAATCGCTTCAGAGGTATCCTCAGCCAGATGATAAGTGTCACGCTTCGTCGCTGCTATCTCCGTTGAGAGGCATTGTTAACGATTCCATGGTGTCCATATCCCTTGTAGTACTCGTACTATAGTAAATACTTTCCGAACGAGTTTCAGAGTCAAAACTCTCACTTAATAATTCCTGAATGTCAGGGGAAGGATCACGCAAGTAGTTATCCTCCGAGGATGAAAAGCCGTCTCCATAACGTCCAATCGGTGTCAGGCCGCCTATCAAACTGGAGCCATCCTGCAGGTGGGTCGGCCTTGATTGAACCATTGTCCCATCAGCTGTTGATTGACTCTGTAATTGCAATGAAGTGTACGCTGAATCCCCACCTGCCTGGTTCAGGCGACTCTGGCTGATACTGCCAGCTGCACCCTCAACCCCCAGGTCGGCAGCAAGCCCTCTCTGGATCTCATACTGGGACACGTCATCAAAGCCTGGTGTACTCATCACCAATGAAGAAGAGCCTGACTCAATAGACCTCTCTTCTCTTTTAATGGTGACACTTGTCTTGCTAGTACTTTCCAGCAGCTCTGTTCTTGATTCCAGACAAGCAAGTCTATTTTCGTTCTGCCCCTGCTCCGTTCTTATCGTCGAGAACTCTTTACCCAGCCCTTCCAATTCACTCTTTATATCATTCACCATTGGTCCAAGGTTCGGGATATTAATAATTGATTCTATTTTGCTGATAAATTCCTGTATTTTTCCCTCACAACTTTGTAAACGAACACTGAAGTCATCCATACGCTTACCTGTCATTTGTACACCACCTTTCAGTTCAAGAATGCTTTTTTTAATACTGTCGATTCCCTCCTGTTGTTCTCGTTTCTCCTGGAGCTCAACTTCTGCTTTATTCATTAAAGAAATGTAACTATTGATGGTTGCCGCCCCCTTCTTACGCTCCAGTTCAGATTCAGCCAGTTTTTGCTGCAGCTGATCGATCTGTTCACGCTGCGTATCTATCTGTGTCTGGGATACCCTTTGATGTTCCTGGAGTATCGCAATTTCTTGTTCTTTTACTGCAACATCGTGGCGTAATCTTTGAATTTCTTCCTTATTACCTTCAGCTTTAGCGGTAGCCAATTCGGCACCAAGGCCACATACCTGAGTGTTCAGATCACGAATCTCTTTCTCACGCGCCGAAATTGATGACAAATGAGTCTGAATTAATTCCTGTTGACTCTGGATCGTTTTTTGAAAATTTTCAATATCTGTTTTATGAGATTTCTGTTCCTTCATCAGAGCCTGATCCGTTTTACCCTTTTCAAGTAAAGTTGCATCGTACAGGGCCCGGTTATCCCTGGCCTGCTTATGAGCTGTTGTCAATTCACCCGTTAGTTTCTGATTTTTCTGCTGTAACTCTGTATTGAGGGTTTTTGTATTATTAAACTCCGTTTCCATGCGATGCATAGTGCCAAGTTCTGACACCTGTTGTTCGATTCGTTGCTCTAAACCTTTAATAATTTTTTCATTTTCTTTCTGTTCTTGCTCCAGGTGAGCAGCCCGTCCCTTACTTTGACCCACCTCCTCCCGTAAAGAGTCAACTTCTTTTCCCATTCGTGCACGTTCAGTATTGAGATTTTCTATTGACTCCAGTTTCTCCTTTAGCGTTGTCTGCAGTTGCCTGGCGCATTCCGATACGTGATTTTTATCCGCCTGAACCCTGGTCAGCTGTTGCTCCAGGGAAAGTGCCTCTTTCTTTATTTCCGAAAGTTCATTTTGCGTATCACTTAATAAATTCTCCGAGCGGGTCAGTTGGTCATTGGCAACCTCCAGACTGGTTTTCGTTTTATGTAGTTCATTTTGCAACCGGGTCTCATTTTTCCGATATGAGTCCAACTCTTCTTTTAACTGGTTCTTCTCCAGGTTTATTGCAGACAGCGCCTGCCCATCCCGCTCAATCTCTTTGTTCAAAAAAGCCACGCGACGATCCATGTTCTCAATAGTCGCTGACAGCCCTGACTTTTCAGTCACCAGCTCTGACATTGCGGATTTCAGCTGAAGATTCTTCTCAGCCTCTGCATACATCTTGCCTTCAGCATTGCTTGCATGGTCTAACGCGCGATTGAGCTGACCTTCCAGAGATTGTTTATCCGCATGGGCAGATTGCAACTCAGTGTTTAGTCGGGCTACCTCTTGCTCTGCCTCGCTCCATTTCAATTGAACCTGCTCTGATTGCTCTCTCTCCCCTTTGAGCTCCTGGTTGACACTATTAAGAGTGTCACTCATCTGCCCCTGTAACTCAGTTAATGATTCATTCTTCGCCAGTAGCTCCTCGATTGTTTGACCAGCCATCTGGTGAGAGTCCAGGAGTCGCTCGGTGCAATCAGTCATGCGCTGGCTCGCATTCTCCCATCTTGAGGATCTTCGCTCCGTCGCTAATAATTCAGTATATCTGTCAGGAGGAATATCAGCTCTTTTTGCCAGCTCACGACGCTGGTGTTCACTGACTTTTAGTTTTTCCCCGGTGTTACGAAGTGCCATGCGAAGTTCGTTTTTCTGCGCTCTCAGCTCATTGTTGTGTTCCTTCAACCTGGACATAGCCTCAGGGTTAACATGATCAACAACACGACCATCAAAAGGGGGAGAGCCATCAAATGATGGCGCTGGCCCTGCTGCATACTGATGCCCTGACAAATGAGGCGTGCCAGCCTCGTGATTAGCTACTCCACTCCCCCCCCAGGAAACCTGCCTCTGCCCTGTTTCGGGAACAGACGACGGCGCACCGGTATATAAGCCGTGTTGTGACACCGCGGGGGGAGGTGTCATGATATTGCTATAAGACATTTTATTACCTTGCATTTTTTTGTTGGGCCAAAATAACAATGCTTGGAGAAGATAAAGCTGGAGAAAGTTGCATGAATTCATATTTTTTTTAAAATCAAAAGACAGTGTTTTAATTTCAATATCCGATAACTCATTATCTGAAAACCAGGGAGAGAAAACTCGACAATCGGGTTGTTCGGGTTTTAGACCAATTTATCGCAACCGCACGACTGCATGGATGCAGGAGCTAGCCCGGATATTTCATAAACTGCCCCGAATCTCGCGTAGGACTTTGTCGCTCTAAGGGATTTTGTGAGGGAGCGCCGTACCGGGGAGTACGGTCGACTGAACAAAACTCCCTTAGAGCGGCAAAGGACAAGCGAGAGCGGGAGCATGTTTATGAAATATCCGGGCTAGAGCAACGCAGGAGCAGTTGCCGTGAAAGACAGTCTTAAGTCTGGTACACCGTTTCAATGAGTTTGAGGTGTATAATCTCCGCGCAGGATGCATGGATGAAGGGTGATTGGCACAGTCTTGGGTATGGTCTTTACACCTTCGACTCCGCTTGGGACGAACGAAGTCTGGGCGTCATTGATGGAGAAAATCCATCAATTACATTGAAATCATGTATCAGGGGAACGCAGGAGCAGTTGCCGCGCAGGGCAGACTTAAGTCCGGCAGGCTTCTCGAAGGCTGACTATGCAAGCATAAACCAGGTAGCATAGCCGTAGCTATACTTCCGGATTATCGGGTACAGTTGAAGCATCCGCTTCCAGCCTGGAAGACACTGGCAGACTGTCCGTGTTAGCGCCGGAATCGGCCCGATCAGGCGTTTTTACCCATATCTTCCGACTAAGCCAACCGGTGCTCTGTCGTATAGAATCGGCAATAGCCGTACTCTTTTTCCATGTCCATGAGGCCATGGGCTTCGCTCCGTAATCAAAAGCCAGATACAAGGATTTGTAGAGCTGGCTATAGGGCCACTTCACTAAACCAATCATGACACTATCCAGCCGAACTGCAGCCACCGAGTTGCTTGCTGTTGATGAGGCCCGATCTATCCCTGGAGGACCATTATCAGAAGCTACGTCTACCATAGTGGAACATTCAGTCATCAAAGCTGCGCCCAGATCTTGTCGGGCTGTCTGCTCATTTAGACTTACAGTCCAAGGTAGTATATCAGTCTTCAATTGGTGCAAGGTGGAAACATCTGCTCCACCTGTTGCTTGCGATAATGCCGTCCTTTGGGTTGCTACTGGCGTTATGGCTTTTGTTCAACATTTTCGGATTCTACTACCTCATTTGCAGCTACTAACCCAGTCATTTCAGCCCGAGGTAATTCAGCGGCGCTTTGATCGTCATGCCGTTGTTGTTCCTGCAGCGCCTTAAGTTCAATGACTGCTTGCTGTTGTTCCTGCAGCGCCTTAAATTCATTGACTGCTTTCAATAAACGATCAATCTCGTGATGCAATCCCTGATTTTGTGTCAGCAGTTTGTACTTTTCTTCATCAACAGATTTTGATTTAGCGTTAAGCTCCTCGATTGTCATACCGTCAGCTTCAAGCCTTTTCTTTAATGCTTCTTTTAAATCTGTTGGATCCGCACTATCCGAACGTTTTCCAGTAATCAACATTTCAAGAGAATTTAAGTCTTCATCTTGCTTTACTTTTTCTTCTGAAAGTTTTCTATTTTCTTCAACCAAACGAGCTACATCAACATCGTTATCATCAAGTTTTTCCCTGAGATTACGCAACTCTTCAGAAAGGGCCAGAACATTGTTTTCTGCAATATGAAGCTTACCAGTTATATTATCCAGCTCATGTTGAGTACCGACATTGACGTTTACCACTTCCTGCTCCGAGTTACCGTGGACAGGCATACCCAGCGACTCTCCGTCCTCAGAAATTGCCTGTTTTATCAGTAATTCAAGCCCCGCTCCTGGCAGGGCACCTTCGACCATGAGAGACTCAGCATCCGAGGAACCAATCGCTGTCTGGGCATCCGTATTGACCAGCACCGTTAGTGGTTGCTCCTCTACCTGGGAAGCTGTGTCGACCCGCTCCCGGGGTTCACTTACTGTGACTTCAGATGTCTGCACTCCACGTGAATCCTTTGGAATATCCAGTATCGCCTGAAGCTCCTTAATACGACTCTCAAGCTGTGATCGGGTATGAATTTCGGCCTTTGCTTCTGCGTCTTTTTGTTTAAGCAGAATATTGTATTGCTCCTTGAAACTCTTTAATTGATCACAAGATTTACTGTATTGTTGTTCAAGCTGAGATACTTGGACTCT
This sequence comes from Endozoicomonas acroporae, assembly GCF_002864045.1. Lineage (GTDB taxonomy): Bacteria > Pseudomonadota > Gammaproteobacteria > Pseudomonadales > Endozoicomonadaceae > Endozoicomonas > Endozoicomonas acroporae. The sequence continues at coordinate 49,667 of NZ_PJPV01000169.1, read as the reverse complement.
AAGCGATGTTTCCACAAACTGCCGGCTTTCATTATTAACACATTGATCTTTCATCATCTGATTCAATTCGCTGCATTCCGCCCTCAGCTTTTGAACCTGCTCTTCGTTTTTAGCGTCGATAGCCTTAATAGCTTCTTCATAACCATCCGCTAATTTCTCCATATCAGATTGATGCGTCGCCGAAAGCTCCTTCAATTCAAGCTTATGCTGATCATCTGACTTCATCGTTTCAACGTTATGCTGACCTGATAATCTGCGTATCTCTGCCTCGTAAAGACCCTCTAAATCAGACATTAGCTGTTGGTCTGCTGCTAATTTGCTCTCAAGATTACGAATTACATCAGCCTGTTCCTGTCTGGCCCGCATATCACCTTCCAGATCATGATCGCGCTGCTGCCGGGCTGCTTCAAGCTCTTTGGAAAGCTCTGCAATGCGTACCGATTTTTCAGCCAGTTGTTTGTCCAATGCAACTCCTATATCCTGATAACGTTTAAGGTTATCTGCATTATTGATCTCAAGGCCATCTGCACGGTTGGCTAAAAGTTGCAGCAGATCATTGAGCTCGTGATTTCTCATCTGCTCCCGTTTTAATTTAAGCTCCAACTGCTTGGCCTGATCATTAACCTGATCGTTCAGGCTCTTTAACTCACCGGAGTGGGTCTTCCAGGCTGCCAGCTGGTCAGAAACCTGTGCATGCCTGGAATCAGATTCTTGTTTGTGCTGCTTAAGCTTCCCTACTTCCTGAACCTGCTTTTCCACCATTGGCAGGAGCTTTTGCACCGGCTCTTCAACCCTGGCAATCTTGCGGAACAGGAGTTTCATGCCTCTGCCCGCATCATAGGCCAGAGAGGCAGGGATAAGTATCGGGCTAAGCACAATAGTGGCAAAGTATCCAAACGGGCCAAGCTTGCCAACAAGCCATTTTCCCCATTTGATCAAACCGGGCTTGTTAAAGCCCAGGTCATCAACCGCAGCTTTGGTTGTTTGATGTATTGCATTGGCTCCATCGTTCACACCCTTGATAGCGGATGAATAAGCCGTATCCGGCCCAGCATTGGCAGCCAGGGTTTTCACCGGATTATCAGTTACAGGTCCCATGATCATTCCCTCTCAATGTTTTTATTTGAAATCGATAAATTTGAACTCTTGTTTTAGAGTGGAAAGTTATTAATTAGTTTCCCAGTCAAATAAATATTTTATAAATAAAAAAATAATTTTTGATGCTATTAAAGAATAACGAGGTGTTTATTCCCGATTCACTATTAATGTGATTGTACAAACCGGTGCTCCCACAAGTGAAGACAGCAGATTATGGTGTCTGAGTTTTCAGCAGCAAAAGAACTTCTTATGCCTCTCTTTGACCACTCTACAAAAGTTAATTCAATACCAGTATTCTGGCCTTTGTGTCTGTTCCTTTCCTGGTGTCACTGTCATTGACCCATTTCCTGGGCGATGCATTAAACGAGTATTCCTTCAGTGAGATTGCCTTAGTCACCTTTTTGATTACCACGACGCCGGTATCACTCGGGGTGATCTTCCGCCATTTTAAAACGTCGATTGCAGTAAAGATTGAAACCGGGCTCGAACGTTTGGCTTACGTACTGTGGACCATCATCGTGCTTGGTGCAGTGGCGTCCGCCGCCGAAAATGTTATGACTAACTTTTCCCAAGTGGTTATGGGACTTCTTTTCTTACCCATTGTGATGACGTGTTTTGGTTTAATATTGGGACGATTGTCTAATCTCACCCGTACCGAGTCCAAAACCCTTGCCATTGAAGCCAGCATTCAGAATTCCCCCATGGCGCTGACCCTGACGGTATTGATCAGTGGCGTGAGTTCAGGCTTGCCAGACCTGGCCCTGCCAGCAGCGGTGTATTCGCTGACGATGTATGCGGTTGCGTTCCCGGCCGTGATTTTGTTACGTCGATGGGGTGATGGGGCCAAACAGACTCCGGGCTTTAACCCGACAGCTGATTCACCGGCGGGGTGATACCGGGACATTTGGACAATGGCGATGGGACAGGGAGATTGTTCTCAACCTATGAAGCTGACCATGGGTTGGCAATAGTAGATGAGATCAAGTTAGAATAACCTCTTAATCGCTTTTTTTATAACTCATCCCGACAGCTAACCGTCCAGGACAACCGTTTGCGAAACTCATCCCGTCATTGCATGCAACAGACAACAGGTGTGCCTGAGTCATTGAAGACGTTGAAAATTAACAAGGAATCAAGGATCAAACGTGTGAATCATTCTCCTGCGTTTATTGTTCGTTCAGTTGTCGTAATGGTACTGACACTCTTGCCCGCTTTGACGTTTGGCACTGAACCCGTCTCTTACGATGATCCACTGGAGTGCTGGAACCGCCGAGTGTTCAAACTGAATGACACCCTGGATCACTATGCCTTGAAGCCAGTGGCAAAGACCTACCACTTTGTCACCCCCGGGCCGGTGCAAACCTTAGTCAGCAACTTTTTCAGCAACCTCGGGGAACTGAGAAATATCGCCAGTGCCGGCGTCCAGCTCAAAGGGCAGGATGCACTGGTGTCATCAGGCCGCTTCATCATCAATTCAACGGCGGGTATTCTTGGCCTGATTGATGTAGCAACGCCCATGGGGCTTGATAAGCGCTACAGCGATTTCGGGCTGGCTTTTGCCAACTGGGGGGTACCTTCCGGACCTTACCTTGTGCTTCCGTTACTTGGCCCGAGTACGTTGCGTTCCGGTGTTGGCCGAATTCCTGATGCATTCACCAATCCGGTAGCCTATCATGACACTGAGCGGGATCGCTGGATTCTCGACGGCATTGACCTTATCAATAGACGCGCTCAATTTCTGGATGCTGAAGAGCTGATTCTTGGAGACCGTTACACGTTTATCCGGGACACCTATTTACAAAGACGTGAATATTTGATCACCGGCCAGCTGCCTGAAGATGACTTCTAACTATAAACCGTCAATGACAATCGCATCAGCCATTGGCTCCGATGACTTTAGGGCCTGTTGACGTTTCGTTGCGTGCTCAGCACGCAACGAAACGTCAACAGGCCCTGGGCAAACACATTAATTTGCCAATACTCCCGCTTGCAGCCAAGGCAGCTTGGGAGTATTTTTCCCTTAACTTTACATTTTAATGTGGTTTTTTTTATCCGAATGTATCGGGTTCAAGCGGGTCCTTATCTTCACTTTACTTTGCGGGTGTATCCATGACCGGCAGTACCATTCTGGTTATCGACGATGACACTATAGTACGTGAAAGCATTGTCGCCTACCTGCAAGGCATTGGCTTCAAAACCCATGAAGCCGGAAATGGACAACAGGGCCTGCATATTTTTCGTGACTGCCATCCAGACCTGATTTTGTGTGATCTTCGCATGCCGATCATGGATGGACTCACCATGCTGAGCCAGGTGCGCAGTGAAGCCAGTGACATACCCTTTATTGTTGTCTCCGGCGCTGGCGTTATGACCGATGTGGTAGAAGCCCTGCACCTTGGTGCCAGCGATTTCCTGGTGAAGCCGATCGTGGATCTTGAGGTATTAGAGTACGCCATCCACCGAGCTCTTGAAAAAGCCCAGTTACTGATGGAAAACAAGCGCTACCGGGCCAGCCTCGAAGAAGCCATCAACTCTTTGAAGAGCAGCCTGACCCTGCTGCAGGAGGACCAGAAAGCCGGCCGTCAGGTGCAGATGAATATGCTGCCCAGACACCCGCTGGAATACAGGGATTTCAAAGTTGACCACAACATCATCCCATCCCTCTATTTAAGCGGGGATTTTGTCGACTATTTCACGCTCAGCGACCACAGTTTTGCCTTTTATCTGGCCGATGTTTCCGGGCATGGCGCGTCATCTGCTTTTGTTACTGTGCTTCTCAAGCATATGTCCATCAGCCTGCTTCAGGACTATCACAACAACGGCGGCAAAATCAGGGTCAAACCTTCACATGTGCTGAGCTACATCAATCAGAGCCTGCTGAAAACCGGACTGGGAAAACATGTCACCGTGTTTGGTGGCATAGTCAATACCCGTGACCAGACGCTTACCTACTCGTTTGGCGGACATTTTCCATTACCCGTGATCGCTGAAGAAGGCAAAAAGGTCCGTTTTCTTGAAGGCAAAGGCTTACCGGTAGGATTGTTTGAGGATGCTGTTTATGAGGATGTCATTATAGACTTGCCCCGGCAATTCAGCTTAACTATTCTTTCAGATGGTATTCTTGAGGTTTTGCCCCAGAAAAGCCTTAAAGAAAAGGAAGATCATTTATTATCGGTTATCGGAGAAGGTGCCGACACCATAGCGACATTGACCGAAAGGCTGGGGCTCAATGATATTCAGGAAGCTCCTGATGACATTGCAATGTTAATACTGGCTCGATACTGATTATGACACCCGGAAAAATTCAGTTTGCCGAAAGCGAAGGTACCTACGTACTGAAGCTGATCGGAGAAGTTCGACTCACCCTATGCTCCAGTCTGGAGAATCTGCTTCAGGCCATGTTCGAAGAGCCGCGATTTCGTTCTGTGATTGTTGACCTTTCAGAGGCGGAAACCATCGACAGCACGTCACTGGGGCTATTGGCGAAATTATCCATTATGGCCAGAAAGCAGATAGACCAGCGGCCAGTGCTGATATCTCCCCGCCCTGATATCACCAGAATCCTTATGAGCATGGGTTTTGAGCGAATCTTTATCATTGTTGAAGATGTCGCCGGTCAGACCTGCGAATACCAGGACATTGAATGCGAGGAGTGCAGTGAGGAATCCATTCATGCCCGGGTACTGGAAGCCCACAGGACACTGATGAGCCTGAATGAAAACAACCAGAAGGCCTTCAGTGACCTGGTTAAACAACTGGAGCGTTGCAGGCAGCCAGAGGTGACTGCCTGACGTTTGTTTTCACATTGCCTTCAGGTATTACACGCTTTCCACAAGCCTGACAGCATCAAGCAGCACATCAATCCCGGCACCGGCTTTATGGGCATTTTCACTGATATGCCGGCGAAAACGACGGCCGCCGGGCACACCATGATAAAGCCCCAACATATGGCGGGTAATATGGCTGAGCCATGTTCCCCTGGCAAGCTCTGACTCAATATAGGGCAGCATCTTCTCGATCACTTCAGCGCGACTCTTCACGGGCTGCTGACAACCATAGAGGCGACCATCCACCTCGGATAGCAGATACGGATTCTGGTAGGCTTCACGACCGAGCATCACACCATCCACGTACTGCAGGTGATGATCGATCTCCTCAAAGGTCTTGATTCCGCCATTAATAGAAATATTCAGCCCGGGAAACTGCGTTTTAAGCGCATACACCCAATCTGGCTTTAACGGCGGAATATCCCGATTCTCTTTCGGAGAAAGCCCTTCCAGAACGGCAATACGGGCATGAACAATAAAGGTATCGCACCCCGCCTGTGCCACGGTACCGACAAAGTTCAGCAACTCTTCCCAGGACTCGCGACCATTAATACCAATGCGATGCTTTACCGTTACCGGAATGGCCACACGCTCTTTCATGGCTCTGACAGCATTGGCAACGGTTTCCGGCTCAGCCATCAGACACGCCCCGATACGGCCATTTTGCACCCGGTCACTGGGACAGCCCACGTTCAGGTTCACTTCCTGATAACCTCGTTCTTCCGCCAGCCCGGCGCAAAAGGCAAGGTCGCTGGCATCGTGTCCACCGAGCTGAATGGCCAATGGGTATTCAAATGCATCATGCTGTAAAAAACGGTCTTTATCGCCGAACACCAGGGCACCGGTGGTGACCATCTCGGTGTACAGCAGTGCCCGCTCAGACAGGACGCGGTGGAAGTAGCGGCAGTGTCGGTCCGTCCAGTCCATCATCGGTGCCACGGAAAATCGCCGATCCGGTGAAACCACCGTTGTCTCTTTATTAGCTTTAGGTTGATTCATTAACCACTAAGGTCCACTGAAATAATCTGAAAAACCCCGAAATCGACTGCCATTTGCTACGTATTTGCTACGCATTTACTACCCAATAGAAGTAGTGAAACACGACCTCAGAACCCTGAAAAAATAGCGTTCAAGTATGACAACCTCAACAAGAAAAACAAAGTCGGGAAATGTGCGATATGCCGTTCAGATTCAAAAAGTCATTAGAGGTGACAAGTGCTCCTGGCCCACCATTTCAATGAGTTTGGGGTGTATTCTCCGTTCACCCTGAGCGGAGTCGAAGGGTGATTGGCACAGTCCTCAGGGTATGGAGTTTGCGCCCTTCGACTCCGCTCAGGACGAACGGAGTTTGGGCTTCATTAATATAGAGAACCCGTCAAATACATTGAAACCGTGAACTAGACACACCCTGAGTATTTTTCTTAGCAAAAAACAGTGGGAAGGCTATTCTTGCTTAAAACCGAAAGGCTACGGAGGGCAAAGGGTGATTGCCTGTTCCCCTGTGCTGGTGAAAATAACTTCAATAAACATTACCAAATCAATTTCCACGGGCCAGCCTTTTTGAATCAGCAAAAAAAGTTGAAAATGGCAGCATAAAGACGGTAAAAAGGACAACCACTGGAATTTCTATCCTGAACAGCCTGAATCCAAATAGCTATGTCCGCACCAGCACTAGAAATACTCAATTCCGTCTTTGGATACGATGCATTTCGCTCACACCAGAGCGCCATTATTGACAACATATTGGCTCGTAACGACACGCTGGCCATCATGCCCACCGGTGGTGGAAAGTCCATCTGTTACCAGATCCCGGCGCTGATCTTTCCGGGCCTGACCCTGGTGATCTCACCGCTGATCTCCCTGATGGAAGATCAGGTTCATCAACTGACGTCTCTGGGCATCCCTGCCGCCCTGTTAAACAGCACGCTGAGCAGTGCGGATTATCATAACACCCTGGGCCAGGTGCAGAATGGCAGTATCAAGCTGCTCTATATGGCACCGGAAACCCTGATGCTGGAACGTACGCAACAGTTGCTCAGCACCCTCAACATTGACTGCCTGACCATTGATGAAGCCCACTGCATCTCCGAATGGGGCCATGATTTCCGCCCGGAATACCGGCAACTGGCAGAGGTGCGCCGACACTTTCCAAATGCCGTCTGTGTGGCACTGACCGCCACCGCCACACCAAGGGTACAGCAGGATATAAAAACCAGCCTGCAGATGTCCGACAGCAATGAGTTTATCGCCAGCTTTAACCGGACCAACCTGTTTCTGGAGGTGATGGAGAAAAAGAAGCCGGTTGACCAGACCCTGCAACTGATTGAGAAATACCAGAACCAGTCTGGCATTATCTACTGCAATTCCAGAAAACAGGTGGATGAACTGACGCAGATTCTGGCGGATAACGGTTGTTCCGTAGCGCCCTATCATGCCGGGCTTGCCAGTGAAGTACGCAAGGCCAACCAGTCCGCTTTTATCCGGGATGATATTCAGATCATGGTGGCCACCGTGGCGTTTGGTATGGGCATCAATAAATCCAACGTTCGTTTTGTCCTCCACTTTGATATGCCCCAGAATATTGAAAGCTACTATCAGCAGATCGGCCGTGCCGGGCGGGATGGTCTGCCTGCCAACTGTCACTTCCTGTTCAGCTATGGCGATATTCAGAAGGTCAAGTTCTTTATCAACCAGAAACCCGATTCGGAACAGCGTATCGCCAACCAGCACCTGAACGCCCTGATCGGCTATGCCGAATCCGAGGAGTGCCGAAGAGCACCGCTGCTGCACTATTTCGGTGAAGCCTATAGCCAGGAAAACTGCCAGCTCTGCGACAACTGCCTATCCGAAAAACAACCGTTTACTGATGTGACCGTGCCCGCCCAGAAACTGCTCTCCTGCATCTATCGCACAGGCCAGCTCTTTGGTGTGTCCTATGTGATTGATGTGCTGCGGGGTTCAAAATCGAAAAGAATCCGGGAGCGCCAACATGACCAGATTCCCACCTACGGCATCGGTACTGAATTGACCAGACCCCAGTGGCAGCAGCTGGCCCGTAAATTGATACAGGAAAACCTGGTACTTCAGGATGCGGAATACGGCAGCTTAAAACTGACCGACAATGCCCGTGCCGTGCTCAAAGGGGCTCAGCAAATCCAGCTCAGGCTCACCCAAAGAGCAGAACCCGCCAGTAAAGCAGCAACAGAGAAACAGGGCAGTCTGGATTATAACCACGAGCTGTTTGATATTCTCAGGGCCTGTCGCAAGGTGCTGGCAGATCAGGAGAACGTGCCGCCTTACATTATTTTTTCCGACAAAACCCTGATTGAGATGTCGGCCAGATTTCCACAATCCAGGGACAGCCTGTTACAGGTCAGTGGTGTTGGCCAGGTAAAACTGGATCACTATGGGGATGCGTTTCTCCATGAAATCCTGTCATTCTGCAAAAAACATCAGATAGAAGAGATTGCACAACCTTCTGCCAGTGACAGCCGCCCTCGTTATCGAACAGCAAGCCGGGGCCGACATGTTGAGGTTGGGGAGTCGTTCAGCCAGCATAACTGTCTCAACCGTCTTCAGGAGGAGTTTAATCTGAAGCTGTCTACCCTGCTCAGCCATCTCTATAAATACCAGACGGAAGTCGCTCATCTACCGGTTTCGGATGCTTTTCTCCAACAGTCCCGGCTATTGCCTGCACAACAGGCTGGTGTTCTGGAAGCCATAAACACCCATGGTACTGATCGTTTACGACCACTGTTTGATGCCATGCAGGAACAGGTTTCTTATGATGAGCTGCATCTGTTAAGGCTGCACTATCTGGTTCAACATCCGCAATAACTCACGGACAAAAGCGGCGACAACAGATAATAATCAAAAAGGATTCGGCTTGTCGCAGGGTATGAACTCACCGAAGAAATATCCGTTCAAATGGTATACAGACAAAATATTGACCAAAGTCACACAAACTATAGACACAAGCTGATTAATATATGTCCAGCGATTGCAGGGATATTATTATGTCCGCACGGTTAACCGATGCCGGTACCGGTGGCTTACTGGCCACCCGGGTACAGCCGGGCATGCGGGCGGTGAGCGTTCGGGTAGATTATCTTCAAGACAATGCCAATCAAAACATGCAGTGCAACAGAACAGAGTGTGAAACCAACCGGCGTATTTTGAAAATGCCCGTTGCACCCAGCTGTGGCGTTGAAGATTTGGATAACAAAGAATTTGCCTGCTTCTTTATGCTGGAACCGGCTCGAGTGTTCATTGATGATGTAGATGAAGAGCGGGGTTGGACCAACATTGATCTTGAATATCGTACAGAGTTCATTGCACAGCATATCCCATGCCCTGCCATTACTAATGAAGAGAAGATCAGTGGTGCCTATGATGTGGTTCTCTATGATGGGCCAGGGGCATGAACAGAGATAACTATAAGAACACCAACAGGCAGCAAGGGATGTCAGCTGTTGAATTTGCCATGGTTTTACCTTTTTTGATAGCACTGTTAATTACCACGGTTGAATTTGGTCGAATGTATTACAGCTATCAGCGCCTGGATCTCAGCATCACCATGCAGGCACAGGCATCCATGAGGGTTTTCTAATGATAGCGGGCACCTGTTTTAATATTTCAAAGCGACAACAGCAGGGTGTAGCCGCGGTGGAATTTGCCCTGATTGCCCCGGTGCTGTTCGCTCTGATTCTGGGCATTTTTGATTTTGGTCGTATGATGTTCACTATGAACCTGCGGCAGGAATCCACTCGTCGGACAGAGGAAGCCGCTACATTCCTGTTTCCTGACGCCAGTGGTATTGAATCTGCCAAAGAGGCGGGAATGCTGAAAGCTGACGGCAGCCGCAGTGCATTAATTAATGGACTGACCACCAGTCATATTGATCTGGCCTATCTGGATGTGGATGGCAGCGTGATTGCCTCCCCGGCTAACTGTGCTGCCTATAATTCCATCCGTTTTGTCAGGGCTCAACTCGCGCAGGGGAGTGACGGCTATTCATTTGAATTTGTCACTCCGGTCAATCTGATGGGGTTCCCCAAAACCATGGCCATGCCCCCTTTCCAGGTTATTCTGCCCAGGGAGAGCCTGGGTTGGACAAACAGTGGTACGCCGTGCAGTAGCTGATAAGAACAATACCCATAATAAAGTCAGAAGGCAGATGTCAGTGAGTTTATCTATGAAAAATACCAAACCAGCCAGCCGTGCCCCCCTCTATCCGGAACAAAAGCAGGAACAACTGGAAGTACTGTTGACGGGTGATTCAGAGCAGTCCCTGGATTGGTTGAATGCCATTCTGACATCGGTAGTGGAGATTAATAGCCAACGCCTGTTACTGAAGGGTGAAGACACATTCACACAACTACTCCAGCAACAACAACCGGTTGACGTCATCATTCACCGACTGAGCCAGCAACCGGAGTAACAACTTAATGCTCTGTCATCGCTGCTTCCGGTAATAAACAACACTGCCGGAAAAACGACGCTGATCGTTATCGGACCTGCCGATCAACCATTGCTGATGAGAGCCGCCATGCGGGCCGAAGCCAGTGATTACCTGCCAGAGCCATTTTTATCCAGGATCAGGCCGACGATATCTGCCTGGTTATTCAGCAGGATATGCTTTCCCTCCGCAATGCCCTGCGCTGGCTGGACTTGTCGGAAAGTGAACTTGGGCTTTCCCGGGATCAATTCACTATCGTCGTCAACCGGTATCACCCCCGCCTGCCCATCAGGGTCAATGATATCTGCAACACGCTCAAGGTGGGCGAGGTTGTCACCATTCCCGGTGATTATCACCGGGTAAGCAACAGCCTCAATTCTGGTAAGCCACTGCTTAAGCAAGCCCCGAAGGCCAGTGTTACCAAAGCGGTAGTGGCTCTGCACAGCCGTTTTACCGAGCAGAATGAAGCTCCATCGAGACTGTCGGCACTGGTTAAACGTCTGTTCGGTTAAACCATATCAGAACCATTGAGCTGGCAAACAATGCTATAAAAGCTGAATTACAGGATGCGCTCAACCCCGAAATGGAGAATGCGGAAATAAAAGAGACAGATAGCGCCAGGGATCAAGGTTATTTGGCCAGCCTGAAACTGGCTGGACTTTACCAGCAGACCGGACAGCAAGCACTGGCAGAGCGTATTTACCAACAGGTAGTGAATGATCATCCCTACCCTATTGCGGCATTGGAAGCTCTGGGGCTTATCAGGCTGCAAGGCAGGCAAAATGAGCAGGCAGAGACACTGCTAAACAGGGCGATGTCACTTTAGCGACAGCAGTCTGAAAATATTGGTGACAACTCTGAACGTAATGCGATGACTGGCTATCAGCCAATACGATCACTCAATGGTCTTGGCGTTCTTGCTGATCTGAGCAAAGATTACCAGCGGGCAGAACGCTTTTATCGGGAGGCACTGACCCTCACCCCTAATGATCCAACCCTGCTTAATAACCTGGGCAAGGTGCAGCAGGTGAATGAGTCTTTATCAAGTCCAGCAGACAACCTGAACCCTCATCAGTAGGCTGCCTTCAGGAAATGTCTATCGGGTAAGGGCTGGTCTTTCTCCGGCCCTCCCCACAGCACCCGGCATGCGGGTCCGCACCGGGCGGTTCAACAATGATGGTGAAACCTGATCCATAAGTCTTTCAATGAAACAAGCCCAATTTTCGCGAGGTAACTGTTATTCAGTGCCTGTTGTACCGCATAAGTTTTACTCAGACGGTAATACCCTTTGCTGCTGGCTGCGATCTTGGCGGCGTTCACTTTATCAACGCCTAACCTGACCAGATTCTTAAAACGGGTTTTCGGCTTGCGCCATTGCTTCAGAAAGCAGCAACGGATTCGCCGACGTATCCATTGATCCAGCAGGGGAATTGGTCGGTAATATTCCGATAACCGGAAATACCCCATCCAACCCCGGATATATTGTGCCAATTTGCGTAACCGATGTTGCATTGAGACACCCCAGCGACGACTGGTCAACTTGAGTATCCGGTATTTGAATCGGTCCAGACACTTCTGGACCCAGCGAACTTTCTTCCCTGTGAAGGTGAAACTCAGGAATTCGCTTTCTGTTGCTTTCACAACTTTACTTTTCCGGGAGTTAATCTTCAGTTTCAATTTGCGTTCAATGAATTGGGTAATACTGTGCATCACCCGATCCCCTGCACGCTGACTTTTGACGAGAATCACAAAATCATCACAGTACCTTGCAAAGCAATGACCCCGATATTCAAGCTCCTTGTCGAGTTCGTCGAGGACCACATTAGACAGTAAGGGTGATAAAGGCCCACCCTGTGGCATGCCTACCCTGGTAGGGTAGACATTGCCCTCAATCATGACACCGGAGCGCAGGTAGCGACCAATCAGTTTCAGAAGGCGTTTGTCGTGGATCTTACGGGAGACCCTCGACATCAAAACGTCGTGATTAACCGTATGACCGCCATGGAAGGTGGGAAGTCTGGTTTTGCAGGAGCAAAAACCAGCCAAAGAATTTACTCAGATCAACGTCAACGGCGTAATGTAGCCCCCCGTTGATCAACTGCTTAACCTGACGGACTCCGTCGTGTGCTGACCGTCCCGGTCGGTAGCCAAAGCTGTTTGGGGAAAATCCCGGGTCAAAGACAGGCGTCAGCACCTGCACAATGGCCTGCTGTATGACCCTGTCGATCACGGTTGGGATTCCCAGCAAGCGTTCACCGCCGTCCGGCTTTTCTATCACATGCCGGCGCACGGGTGACGGCTGGTAGGTTCCGTCCAATAAGGCTTGACGCACTGAAGGCCAATGCTGTTTGGCAAAGTCTGGATAAGCTTGAATGGTGACTCCATCGATACCCGGAGCACCCTTGTTGCTTCTGACCTGTTTCCATGCGCTTGCCAGATTAGCCGGTTCAAGTACGCAATTTAGTAGATCATGGTTCAAAGCTGGTTAAAGATTCTGTCGCCAGGTACGGTGAGTCGCCGGACGGCTGCATCGCCCTGAGGGAATCAGTCTCCTCTTTGTCATCGATGTTCGGCCCTTCGCTGACGACTTCCCGTCCATTAATGACTTTTGTCGTACAACTACTGTGGCCTCTGCTGACTTCTGTCCAATCACCGCGCGGAGTTGCCTCTGCTGGCGCTATTGGTTGCCATCGGGTTTGCTCGAACAGGATGATGAGTCACTGTTCGCCGAGCCTGTTGTAACCAGTGGCTGAGAACTGGGAACTTACCAATCGCATGTTGAACAGATCTCCCCGGATAAGGACATGGACTTTCAGTGCACAACCGCCGCATTTACCGTGTCTCACGAACCTGAGGGCTTCGTAATCTTTGGCTCACTCGCCCAGAGACTCAGCCTTGTATGCGGTTTCTGTACGTCGGCTCGCACCTTTGCAGTCAGACTGCCTCCGCACAGCCCCTCACGGGACTGCACTTGCCTTAAGCTAGTGGTTGTCATCAGCAGGCGTCTTTACCGCCAGTCAGATGTAGGTTCTCCCACAGGGGACTTTCACCCCATCAGTTCATGCCCATGCCGGGCGTACCAAAAAAAAGAGCTCACAAGAGCTCTTTCAGAAGTAGAGGGTTGATCAACCCGGTCAATGGGTTCCGGCATTCTGCATAAGTAACATAGCTTCCTGCTTCTGTTCATCACTGCCCTGCTCCATAACTTCCTGCAGGATTGCTGAGGCCCCTTCGCTGTCTCCCATATCCATATAAGCCCTTGCCAGATCAAGCTTGGTGGCAACCTCATCACCTTCGGAGAGGAAGTCCAGGTCATCATCCAGAGAAGCTTCAAGACTGGAACCACCTTCATCGGAGAAAGCGGCCTGACTGTCTCTGGCAAGCACATCGTCTGATTCAACACCAAAATCAAGGTCATCCAGATCATCAAGCCCGCTGGTCTCAAACTGTTCAGCGGCTTCAGGCTCTTCATCCAGATCAAAATCATCCAGGTCAAAGTCCAGGTCATCCAGAGAGTCTAATCCCTGCTCATCACCGTCCAGCCCAAGGCCATCCAGATCAAGGTCTGGTATTCCATCGATCTCGTCTGGCGCTGAAACACCTTCAAATGCGTCAGGGAACCGGGCCTTGAACTCCTCCGCTGCACGCATGGCAGCCGGATCGCCGGTTGACTCCAGATCGGCCAGGGCCTGGTTGAACTTTTCAAGATCGCCACTTTCTGAATGAACCTCAACAAGCTTCAGCTTAAGGTCAGACCTTCCCGGTTCATTGAAGATTGCCTGGGTCAATAGTTCCTCAGCCTGATCCAGGCGACCATAGGCAATATAAATATCGGCCTCACTCAGCGGGTCTTCGGTCTGCCCAGTGGTTTCCCCATCAGCGTCTACTTCATTAATGATCGAATCATCGATGGCCAGCGCTTCATCAAACTTAAGCTCATCCTCTGCGCTGGGAGAGGCTGTTGGCTTTGGGGAGGCATCAATCGGTACCTCCTTATTCAAATTGACAGGTTGAATGTCAACATCTTCGTCGTCCAGCGCTTCCTGCTGTTTCCTGCGCCGCTGATAAAAGAGCCAGCCAGCGCCTCCCAAAGGTATCAAAGCCAGCAGGAGCATGATCAGAGGGTTACCAAAGAGCGTAGCCATCATGCCCGGCCCGGATGCTGTCTCTGCCTGGCGCTGGGTGGGTAACGACCGGGACTGGTTCTGCAAGGCCGCCATCTGATCGTCTTTCAGGGCAACCAGGCGCTTCAGGGTAGCAATCTGATCATCCAGATCTTTCAACCGGCTCTTGAGCTCGGCATTCTCCCGGCTTAGCTTATCAAGCTGTTCACGGGTCATGGCCAGCTCGGTCTGCAACACAGCATTGCCACCGGCGGCATCGCCACCGAGGTCCTGCCCACGCCCGCTGGCTGCATCACCGGAAACGATGGCCAGCTGACCATCCAGAGATTTGCGGGAATCCGAGGCGACGGATGATGTTCGCCTGGTAGCATCCAGTTGCGCAACCTGGCTGCGCCCCCGCCACTCACGATTCTGTCTGGATACATCAGCAACCGCTTCACGGACCGTCAAACTGGTCATCTCATTACGACCCGGAATCCGCAGGACCTGCCCGCTCTTGAGGCGATTAATATTGTTATCAATAAATGCCTGTGGGTTGCCACGCTGAATCGCCAGCATGGTTTGCTGTACCGTCACTTCGGAGTCGGGGCGCACTTTCTCAGCGATTTCCCAGAGGCTGTCATTTCTGTTCACCCGGTAAGTCCCGGGTGTGCTGCTCAAATCTGAAGAGGCATCATCGCGACGGGAAGAGACCCGCTGGACCGGTTGCCGCTGAACGGAGTCACGATATTCAACGGCTTCCTGTGACGGCGCATAGTTGCGGTTTATCCGGTTACCATTGGCCCTGAGCGGCTGGTCCCACACAGGGTTAGACCCATAATGGGGCGGAATGGATGGCTTGACAACAGGGGCTGAAGTTTGACCATTAAAGGCCGGAGGATCAAGGAGAAGCGTATACTCCTTCAACAGGCGACCACTTGGCCAGTGCACCTCCACCAGGAAATTTAGATAAGGCTCATGGACCGGGCTGTCACTGGTAACCTTGATCAAACCTTTGCCATCAGGGCCAACTTTGGTGGTAAACCGCAGATTATTCAAAATGAAGGGACGCTCAACACCGGCCCGCTCAAAGTCTGTTTTGCTGGCCAGGTTAGAGAGGATCTCGTTGCGAGTGAGATCATTGACCTGCATTAACTCTATCTCAGCCACCAGGGGCTGATTCAAAGCTGAATACAGCTTCACCTCCCCCAGACCCAGCGCATGGGAATTCATTGCAGCGATTCCCCCTGCCAGCGCTGACATCACTACGACAAGTTTTTGCAGTTTCATCATGAATCCTTGTTTTATGCGTAGACTGTTTGAGCCCCTTCTGCCTTCAGCTGTAAAGAAAGCAGCCCCCCTTTCTCGATACAGCGAGGAACCCCAAGCAGTTAAACTAAGTTATCACTTAGCAAAGTCTTTTATCAATAACCCAATCAATTCAACAGCATGAACAGCACTTCTCTTGAAGCTATCGGCCACCATCCAGAAACTCAAGTCGGTTGCATAATCTGATTGCTGCCGGAGTTTGCCAATATGCAACTGATCACTTCCCGCAGCGTCTTCAAGGGTAGGCATGCCAAGGTCATCAGCCGCTACTATTTCAGGGAGTTCTGATAGTAAAGACTGTATTTCCTGAAAATCAACCGGTTGGACAGTATCCAGATCAACAACATAACTGTCACCGAAAAATACCGGGGCTGTGATGCAGGTCACACGGATGTCCAACTCCTCTCCCAAAGCCACCAGCAGCTCATTGCGCATATCGGCTTCATTGCCGATTTTCTCACCCTCTTCGGCATCAACTTCCGGAATCAGGTTATAGGCCAGGCGAGCGGAAAAATCACCATGCTCTGTCGGCTTGCCATTCAGCAGCTCAATGGTTTGCCTACGCAGGGCATCGACACCCTTTTTACCAAGGGCCGCCACCGGCTGCATAACCACCAGATTGATCCGGCTGAGAGTAAACCGTTGGTGCAGCTTTTGCAGCAGAGGGAGTAAGCAGGCAACAGCAGATCCGGGTACGGCAAAGTAACGGTTATCTATCGCCTCTTCGATAAAATGCCTGTTCAAGTCAACCATCACCGGCACGGTATAACCCTGGGATGCAGCCCCCTTTGCCGCATCAATAATAACACAGCCACTCTCAACTGCCCGGGTCATCAACTGGGCATTTCGCTGACACCCGGCGGGCATCACCAGAAAATCAGTGGCGGAAAAGTCGGCTTCATCAGCGGGAATAAATTCCAGTGTTTCGCCATGAAACTCAACGGAACCTGAAGCCTGTGCAGACTCCACGAGCGGATAAAGGCTCATTACCGGTAGCGGCTTACCATCAAACAGTGATTCTTCCAGTTGCCGAACCAGAGTTTCACCAGCCAGTGTGTCGGCAGCGTAAATAGCAATATTGTATGTTCGGTTCATGGATAAAAGGCCCCGCAAGCCAGAGAAAGTATGGGCATCGTTGACCTTGTGTCAGCCAGCACCACATAAATGATAAAAAACCATCGACTTTATACAGGGCGTTGATATCAGGCAAGCAGTTTCAGGCCGTTCCCCTGGAAAGTTTGAAATGCCCCCGGGCGGTTGTTCGATCTGGTCCTTCATTGCATATGCTCCTGCACTGGCTTCATGGAGTGTTGTCCTATTCGCATAAAGGTGCCTACGGCATGGGCAATGGGTTGATCACGGTGTTCCTGGTAGGCAACACCGCGGGTAAAAACCATGGAACGGGTTATATGATAAGCCTCGGCAAATGCCCGGACCGGCTTACCGGGCTGAGCGGTGGTCATATGGTCAATACGCAGATCCAGTGTCGGGCAGGCTTCCAGCTGCTCCATACGGGTGTACACGGAAATGCCGCAACAGGAGTCCATCAGGGTGGTAATGGCACCAGAGTGAATAACGCCGGTTTCCGGGTTCCCTATCAGCCGGTTGTCGTAGGGCATTTCCAGTTCAATGCCGTTACGATCCGCTTTGACCAATGACATATTCAAATGCAGGCAGTGGGGAATGACTTTGACAAAGTTGCTGGCAAAGTCTGTTAGCTGTTGTTCCGTTAACATAATTCATTTTTTCTGATTATTTATACAGAGGCAGTAAGACACGAAGTAACGGGGTAACTGTTTGGTGATCCCATCCAATGTTCGCGATTACCAGGGGCTGCGGCCATATTGAACTTAAGTACAGGTGCTTGTAGCCCTTGGTAATCAAGGGTCAATAAGGTTTCAGCGAACAGTTACGTAACGGGAATGCTTCATGTCTTTTAGTACATGGTTTCAATGAGTTTGATGGGTTGTCGTGCCTCAGCACTCCGTTCGTCCTGAGCCTGTCGAAGGGCGGAAACTCCGGACTCTGATAGATCGTGCCAAGCCCCCTTCGACTCCGCTCAGGTTGAACGGAGATCGAACACGTCAAACTCATTGAAACCATGTACTAGTATGAAACCTCTGTTGTCTATAGAACGCTATTTCAATACAAGAGCAGACACTCAGAGCAATATGGTCAACATACGACGCAGTGGTTCTGCCGCTCCCCACAACAGCTGATCACCCACAGTAAATGCCGTCAGATAGTCAGGTCCCATATTCAATTTACGCAGGCGGCCCACCGGAATATCCAGACGACCAGTGACCGCTGCGGGTGTCAACTGATGCATGGTCTCTTCCCGGTGGTTTGGAACCACGGATACCCAGTCATTGGCACCGGCAATCATCGCCTCAATATCCGCCATGGGAATATCGTTACGCAGTTTGATGGTCAATGCCTGACTGTGACAGCGCATGGCACCAATGCGAACACAGATACCATCCACAGGAACCGGTGCAGCCTGGAGCCCGAGAATCTTGTTGGTCTCAGACTGAGCCTTCCACTCTTCGCGGCTCTGGCCATTCTCCAGCTCTTTATCAATGTAAGGAATCAGGCTGCCTGCCAGTGGCACACCAAACTCACTCTGCGGAAGATCAGCACTTCTTAATAAGGAAGAGGTCTTACGATCAATATCCAGAATGGCACTGGCCGGGTCAGCCAGCTCGGCAGCAACATTGCCCTGGATAGAGCCCATCTGGCTGATCAGCTCACGCATGTTTCTGGCACCGGCACCACTGGCTGCCTGATAGGTCATGGCACTGACCCACTCCACGGCATTGTGCTGAAAGAGCCCGCCGATGGCCATCAACATCAGGGAAACCGTGCAGTTACCACCGATAAAATTTTTAACACCGTCATTCAGCGCACGGTCAATCACAGCACGGTTGACGGGATCAAGAATAATCACAGCATCGTCGTTCATCCGCAGAGAGGAAGCGGCATCAATCCAGTATCCCTGCCAGCCACTGTCACGCAATGGCCGGAAGACTTTGCCGGTATAATCGCCACCCTGGCAGGAAATAATAACGTCCATTTCTCTGAGAGCGTCTATATCATGGGCATTCTGAAGGGCGCCCACAGGCACACCAACATCGGGTCCGGGCTGACCCAGTTGCGAGGTGGTGAAGAAGACCGGCTCGACACCCTGGCCCTGTAAACGGGCAAAGTCGTTTTCTTCCTGCATACGCTCCATTAATACGGAGCCCACCATGCCTCGCCAGCCAACAAAACCTACTTTTTTCATACTGCGCTCCCCCGAAAAAACGGCCCCTGCTCAAAACAGACAACAGAAGCCGCCAACATTATATATTTGTTATGCATTTAACAAACAGTCAACAACCGCATCACCCATTGCAGCGGTGCCCACCAACTGACAACCTTCAGAGGCGATATCCCAGGTACGATAGCCTTTATCCAGAACATCGCTGACCGCTTTTTCAATGGCATCCGCTGCGGCAACTTCGGCCAATGAGGAGCCATCAGCCAATGAAGAGCCATCAGCCAATGAATAGCGAAGCAACATCGCCAGCGACAAAATCTGCGCCAGAGGGTTCGCCTTGTTCTCCCCGGCGATATCCGGTGCCGAACCATGCACCGGCTCATACATTCCCTGGTTCTTTTCGTTCAGGGAGGCTGATGGCAACATACCAATCGAGCCGGTCAACATTGCCGCACAGTCGCTGAGGATGTCACCGAACATATTACCGGTCACCATCACATCAAACTGTTTCGGAGCCCGAACCAGCTGCATGGCGGCATTATCAACGTACATATGGCTCAGCTCAACATCGTTGTAACCGGCAGACTCGGCAATAACCACCTCCCGCCATAGACCGGTCACTTCAAGCACGTTGGACTTGTCCACCGAACAGAGTCGTCCACCGCGCTTCCGGGCTGCCTCAAAAGCCACCTTGGCGATACGACGGATTTCAGACTCCCGATAAACGTAGGTGTTATAGCCTTCCCGTTCGCCATTTCCCAGGGTACGGACGCCACGGGGCTCACCAAAATAGATACCCCCGGTCAGCTCCCGCACAATAAGAATATCCAGACCAGCCACCAGCTCAGGCTTCAAACTGGAAGCTTCGGCCAGTTGCGGGAAAAGAATGGCCGGACGAAGGTTGGCAAAAAGGTCCAGTTCAGCGCGAAGTTGCAACAGCCCTTTTTCAGGACGGTTCGCCATGGGTTGATCATCCCACTTCGGACCACCCACCGAACCGAACAGGATCGCATCGGCGTTCCTGGCCAGCGCCAGGGTTTCATCACTCAGCGGAACACCATATTGATCAATGGCCGCACCGCCCACCAGACCATGACTGATTTCAATATCGAGCCCAAAACGCAGTTTGGCCGCATCCAGTGCTTTCAGGGCCTCAGCCATAATCTCAGGGCCGATGCCATCACCTGGAAGACATAACATCTGCTTGCTCATGAAAAGCTCCGCTGTTAATTATTTTTTCTGGCGAACAGCCAGGGGTTATCTGCTTTATAACGCTGTTCGAAATGGCGGATCTGATCCGCATCCTGCAAGGTCAGGCCAATATCATCCAGACCGTTGACCAGGCAGTGACGACGAAATGCATCAATGCTGAATGGCAACTCTGTGCCACCAGGCTTAACCACCACTTCGCGCTGGAGATCCACCGTCAGCTGATACCCTTCATTCGCTTCCACTTCCTTGAACAACTGCTCTACCACCTCGTCCGACAGAGTGATGGGGAGAATGCCGTTTTTAAAGCAGTTGTTGTAAAAGATATCCGCAAAGCCCGGCGCGATCACACAGCGGAAACCAAAATCATCCAGGGCCCAGGGGGCGTGTTCCCGGCTGGAACCACAGCCAAAATTCTGCCTGGCCAGCAGGATGGACACGCCCTGGTAACGGGGCTGATTCAGGACAAACTCTGGATTCAGTGGACGTTTGGTGCAATCCTGCCCCGGATAACCTTCGTCCTGATAGCGAAGTTCATCAAACAGATTGACGCCAAAGCCGGTGCGTTTGATGGACTTGAGAAACTGCTTGGGGATGATCATGTCCGTATCCACATTGGCACGATCCAGGGGAGCCACTAAACCCTGATGAACGGTAAAAGCCTGCATGATTCTCCCCTTACACTACGGATGTCTGATGACGGACATCGACAAAATGGCCCGCAATGGCCGCCGCAGCGGCCATGGCCGGACTGACCAGATGGGTTCGCCCGCCAAAGCCCTGGCGACCTTCAAAATTCCGGTTAGAGGTAGATGCACAGTGCTCGCCCTGCCCAAGCTTGTCGGCATTCATGGCCAGACACATGGAACACCCAGGCTCACGCCACTCAAGGCCAGCGGCCAGAAACACCTTATCCAGCCCTTCTGCCTCCGCCTGGGCCTTGACCAGACCCGAGCCCGGCACCACAAGAGCCTCTTTAACCGTGTCAGCCACCTGCTTGCCCTTTACGACAGCTGCCGCCTCACGCAAGTCCTCAATGCGCGAATTGGTACAGGAGCCGATAAACACCCGATCAACAGGAATGTCGGTAATCTTCTGGCCAGCGGTTAATCCCATATACTCCAGGGCACGGGCGTAGCCCTCTTTACGGGTTTCATCCGGCGCATCCTCCGGGGAAGGTACCCGGGCATCCACCGGCAACACCATCTCCGGGGAGGTTCCCCAGCTGACCTGTGGCTTTATCTCATCGCCATTGAGCACAACGATTTGATCAAACACTGCATCACTGTCTGAATGAAGGGTTTCCCAAACCTTGACCGCCTGTTGCCACTGTTCTCCCACCGGAGCAAACGGCCTGCCCTGCACATAGTCAATGGTGGTCTGGTCAACCGCCACCATGCCCGCCCGGGCTCCGGCTTCAATGGCCATATTACAGAGCGTCATGCGCCCTTCCATGGTCATATTACGAATGACGGAGCCCCCAAACTCGATGGCAAAGCCGGTCCCCCCCGCTGTACCGATGCGGCCGATAATGGCGAGGATCACATCTTTCGAGGTGACTCCGGTGCCCAGGGAACCATCAACCCGAACCAGCATGTTCTTCATCTTCTTGGCCACAAGACACTGGGTCGCCAGCACATGCTCAACTTCCGAGGTTCCGATACCGTGGGCCAGTGCACCAAAAGCGCCGTGGGTTGAGGTGTGCGAGTCACCGCAGACAACGGTCATGCCGGGCAGAGTCGCGCCCTGCTCCGGGCCAACCACATGGACAATGCCCTGGCGCTGATCCTGCATATCAAACTGGGTGATACCAAAATGATCACAGTTGTCATCCAGCGTCTTGACCTGGATTTTCGAGACCGGATCGGCAATCCCTTCAATACCGTGCTGGCGTTCATTCAACGTAGTGGGTACATTGTGATCAGGTGTGGCGAGGTTGGCATCCAGCCGCCATGGCTGGCGACCAGCCAGCTTCAGCCCCTCAAAAGCCTGTGGTGATGTCACCTCATGGAGCAGCTGCCGGTCGATATAAATCAACGCGGATCCATCGTCACGCTGAAGCACAAGGTGGGCATCCCACAACTTGTCATAAAGCGTTTTACCCCTGCTTTTCACATCGAAAGCCTGGCCAGCCATTGAACCACCCTCATTGCGGCAATAAACAGAAAAAGACTGTTTTTTGTTTGATTTATGTGCAGTTTTATTACGATTTCATTCGCGCACATGACACTTTAATGTGAACCAGACTGCGCTTCCCGATAGGCCCGCAACGATACGTCAACAAACCCTGGTATTTTTATCAAAAATTTCAGCTTATCCCTAAAAATGCCTATCCTAGTCGCTCATAGAAAATTACTCAAATTCATCTTTTTTCTGGTTTTGATAACTTTCTGGAATCAAAGGACACCCAGATTGCTCATTCAGAAGCGTCTTATTAAAGAGTTTTACTACTTTTGCGAACTGGTTGACGGGTTTATGCCTAGAATAAGCTGGCTGAGAATAGCTTGAACATTAATGCCTTAGTGTGCTGATAACTGAAAAGTCAGGAAACACCACTATGAATACTATCGGCCCATGCTCCCTGTACTGCTCGCAGCAAACCAGTCCAGCAGACACCATCGATGCTTCAGCAACCGGTGATTTCGACGGGCGCTCTCTGGTCAGGACTAATTGCTGCGGGCGCACCGTTCACCTGGGGTGCATTGCTGAAATCCTGGAATGCAGGCCGGGCCGTGAACATGAAATTGCAGAACGCAACTGTTGTCAATGTCCGCCCTTCAGGAAACCGGCAGTGCCGTTGGAGCGTCTGGCCGGGGCCCGGAAAATTGAAACCTCACCCTATTGCGAACCCCTGGCACTTTGTGCCTGCCGACAAGCTTGCCGAGGGGATATGGACACGTTCAAGACACTATTGGCGCAGGAACCCGGCATTGCCCGGCAAGATTTTCGTGAAGCCGTGACCGGTCAGGGTGTCCGGCTGTTACAGGTTGCTGTCAAGGCAGGCCAGGCGGAACTCACGCAACTTCTGCTCAAGTATTCTGCCGATATCAATGCCGCCGACCACCAGGGCAAAACGGCCCTGCACCTGGCCACTGCCGGAGGCCATGACCAGTGCCTGAGGGAGTTGCTGCAGCATGGGCCGGAACTTGATTGCAGGGACAATACCGGCTCTACCCCCCTGTATCTGGCCGTCGAAAATAATAATGGTGAGTTTCTGGAGCTGCTGTTGGATTACGGTGCAGACCCGATGGTTGCCGACGATGAGGGTCTCACCCCTCTGCACCTGGCTGCGAAAAAAAGCTACATCAATAACCTGCGACAGCTTCTGCAGGATAACAGGGTGGCCATCAATGCCGCTGACCAGTCCAGCAAGACGCTTCTGCACCACTCTGCCCTGAGCCCCTCGGAAGGTAGCATAGAGTGCTTGCAACTGCTGATTACCCACCAGGCGAACGTGAATGCCGTTAATGAGTCCCTGTGCACACCTCTGCACCATGCCGTCGTTTATAGCGCTTTCATGGGAAATAGGGAGAAGATGCTGTACCTGATAGACCATGGGGCGGATCTGGAAAGCAAAGATATCTCTGGCCAAACCCCATTGCACCGGGCCGCTGACTGGGGGCGTCTCGAGGTGGTGCAACTGTTAATCGCTCACCATGCGGATATCCACAGTACCGATAAGAACGGGATGACGCCGCTGCATCTCGCCACGATACAAGGCCATATTGATAACGTGAATCTGCTGATAGCCTGCGGGGCGAAACTCTGGGCCACAGACGAATCCGGCAAAACACCGCTGCATCTGGCCGCCTGGTGGGGTCGTACCGAGGTCTTGAAAAAGCTGATGGTATTGGATGGGAAGCTCAATGCAACCGATGAGTCTGGCAGGACAGCGCTGCACCTGGCCGCCTGGCAAGGCCAGGCCGGGATCGTGCAACTGCTGATGGACAAGGTAAAAGAAATCAATGTAACCGATAAGACTGGCAAGACCGCGCTGCACCTGGCTGCCTGGCTTGGCCATACGCCAGTCCTGCAACTACTGTTGGACCAGGGGGCGAATCTCAATGCGACCGATAAGTTTGGCCGTACACCACTGCACCTGGCGGCCCAGAGCGGCCATACCGGGAACCTGCAGCTACTGATTGACCGGGGCGCGGATCTCAATATGGCCGATGATTGTGGCGATCCTCCCCTGCAAGTGGCCATAATAAATGGCAATATCCATTGTCAGCAGCTGCTGACCGATGCGGCGAGGCAGCAGTGGGTTTGCACTGTTCAGTGACCACCCAAAATGTTGATGCTCATCCTTAATCCCATTCCATGGGAACCACCTCATCACGTTTCATCATTTGCGCCTTCTTATCCTGTTCCCTCTTCCTGATGGTTTCAACGGCCGCCACGGCATGACCCAACGAGTGGCTTAAAAATGACTCACCGGCGCTGAAGCCAATACAAAATAAATTCTGACAGACTTTACTTTCCATCGTCTCAGGACAAAGATCCAGATATCCATTACTTTGAGTCAGAGAAGGCTTTAAAGTATCAGGAAAGAAGGAATAATCCACTTTTACCCCGGTCAACAGAGCAATATGATCAAATTCTAACTGGAAGTGCTGTGCCTCCGTCCCTGCCAATTCCTGAACAATATGACACACCCGTTGGTTTTCAATGCCAGCCAGCCTGCAGTTCAATCCCTGTTCATAAGCGCTTTGATATTTTTCAGGCCATGCCATTGCCTCTGCCACCGAGAAATGGCGCCCTGATCTTTTATGATTCAGATGCTGGATCACCGGATGCCTTCCCCGTTTACCCGGCTGGTTTTTCACACTTACGGCTTCTTCTTTAATTTTGGCAGGCAGCAGATGGATAACTTTCATGCCTTTTTGCCAGGCCTCATAGATCGTATCACAGGCTGAAAAACTGTTGCCAACCACTAAAACTTTACTGCCTGGTGCTAATTTATCCATCGCCCGACAGGCATCATGGGTCCAATGAGAGACATGGGGATTATCCTGTTCCCCGATGATATTTAACCAGTTTGGCTTTTTCTTGCCGATCGCCAGCAATAAATAATCACACTGGATCAAGGTCTCCTGCCCAGCCGCTCCCCGAACGACGACTTCCCAGAAAAGACCACTTTGCCAGACTGAACCGGCCTGAGTTGCACTGACCACTCGCCCCCGAACTGCCCGGGATTCCGTCAATATTTTTTTTCCATAGTCCTGGTAATACTTGAGCAGAGATTCACCGTCGGTCACCACCCGCTGGCAAGGATCTGGCGGAGGTGGCAAGGGAATTTTGCGTACATCACATTGTTCAATGGGATAGTCAGGCAATCCCATCTCACGATAATCGCTCAATGTCTGCTGTGATGGCAGATAAGTATTCCAACTCCCTCCCACGGGTTCGTCCGAGCACATCATCCAGTCCACTTTTTGCTCACTATTGAAATGCCATTCCAGGCAAGGTTCATAGCGGTTAGTTTCTTTATCATACAGAGATGCGAACTTCTGCCCCGATAGTATTTTTACCCTATTGGCATTATGGCCCTGGGGAGACATATCATGAACCAGCACTTTCCGATCGAGAACTGAATTTTTATTACTGTCAGTACACAGTCTTTCGTTATGGTAAAACTGCAGCCCTTCCAGTTGCTGCATGGCAAAAAGGCCGATAGGGCCAGCGCCAACCACAAGTACCTTCACCCGAACCTTCTGACCAGTGACATGGTTATTCTCAGAAGCAACAGCGGAAGACGGGAAACAAGGAAACGAACTTCTTAATGCATTCATAGCTGCCCGGGTAAAAAATGTGACCTTTCCAATTGAATCAGGATAAAAGCAGCAATAATCAATCCTCGCCACCTGCCAGTTGCAGGAGTATAGTTTACGCCCTGACCTTTTTAGAGATTATCGTTTATGTTCAAGGCGCTAGTACTGAACCAGCAGGACAACAACACTGTCGTTTCCATAGAACAACTGGATGAATCCACCCTGCCCGCCGGGGATGTTATTGTTGCTGTTGACTATTCATCACTGAATTACAAGGATGGCCTGGCCATCACCGGAAAGGGAAAAATTATCCGTGATTTTCCGATGGTTCCGGGTATCGACTACGCGGGTCAGGTCATTTCCTCAAGTGATGACCGGTATCAGCCCGGTGATTCGGTTATCCTCACTGGCTGGGGTGTCGGTGAGAACCACTGGGGTGGTATGGCCGAGAAAGCCAGCGTGCCTGCTAACTACCTGGTTTCCATGCCTGCTGGACTGGACAGCCGCAAGGCCATGATTATCGGTACTGCTGGCCTGACGGCCATGCTGTGTGTCATGGCGCTGCAAGACGCAGGTATTACTCCTGAGAAAGGTGAGATTCTGGTCACTGGTGCCAGCGGTGGTGTTGGCAGTGTTGCCATAACGCTGCTGGATCAGCTGGGTTACCAGGTGGTTGCCGCTTCCGGTCGCCCGGAAAACAGTGACTGGTTGAAGGCCATCGGGGCAGACCGGGTGATTGATCGTGCCGAATTGCTTGAACCCGCACGTCCGCTGGAAAAACAGCTCTGGGCAGGTGCCATTGACAGCGTCGGCAGCAAGGTTCTGGCCAAGTTACTGGCACAGGTTGATTACCAGGGGGCTGTTGCCGCCTGCGGCCTGGCCGGTGGGTTTGATCTGCCAACCACGGTTATGCCTTTTATTCTCAGAAGCGTTAAGCTTCTGGGTGTTGACTCGGTCATGTGCCCGATTGAAAAACGTACGCAGGCATGGAACCGTATTGTTGAGCTGCTGCCAGAGTCTTTCTACAGCGACGCGGCCAAAGAAGTGTCACTGGATGCCGTGCCTGAACTGGCAGAGGCCATCACTAATGGACAAGTCACCGGCAGAACACTGATTAAGTTGTAATAATGCTCTCACCTTCTAAACTTCTTTAAGTCAGATGCGATCACCCAAAGCATCTGACTTCCCTTCAAAACGACGTGTACCAACTTTTTTATTCCTCAGTAAATGCCATTGAAAAGTAATGAAGCACCGTCCGGTATTCTATGTGATTGGCCTGTTCCTGACAGCGTTGGCCAAGTTTATGCTGATTCCGGTCATCTATGATCTGCTGACCGGTGAGTCGAATATCTGGGAATTTGTCGCCGCTGCGGCCATTACGCTGATTAGCGGCGCAGCCCTGACCATCAATTTCAAACCAGAACACTTCAATATGAAGCCCAGGCAGGTCTTTGTACTGACCACACTCTGCTGGGTGGCAGTATGCACTTTTGCAGCACTGCCCTTCTGGTTCAAACTTCCCGTCAGTTTCACCGATGCCTTTTTTGAAACCATGTCAGGTATTACCACCACCGGATCCACCATATTGTCTGGTCTGGATCAGATGTCCCCCAGTGTGCTGATCTGGCGGTCACTGCTGCAATGGTTTGGCGGCATCGGTTTTATTGTGATGGCGGTTGCCGTTCTGCCCTTTCTCAAAGTGGGTGGTATGAGGTTGTTCCAGAGCGAATCTTCTGACTGGTCCGAGAAAGCCATGCCCCGTTCAGGCAGCATTGCCAAGGGTATCGTTACTGTCTATCTGATCATGACGGCTATCTGCGCGTACCTTTATTTCCTGGGCGGTATGACCGGCTTTGAGGCCATAAACCATGCCATGACCACAGTCTCAACCGGCGGATATTCCACCTCAGATGCTTCCATGGGGTTATTTAAAAACCCGTTTATTATCTGGACCAGCACCATTTTCATGATACTTGCCAGCCTCCCTTTTGTTCTTTTTGTTCGCTGTATGCGGGGTGACGTTAACTGCTTTTACCAGGATACCCAGGTACAGGTCTTTATCGGTTTTCTACTGATAGTCTGGCTGGTTCTGAGCGTCTGGTTATGCTGCCACTCTGACTACACCTTTCCCCAGTCACTCACCCTGGTCTCATTTAATACCACGTCAACCATCACCACCACCGGCTTTGCCTACGGTGACTATACCCTGTGGGGTGGTCTTGCCAACCTCACTTTTTTCTTCCTGTTATTGGTGGGCGGTTGTTCAGGGTCAACTGCAGGAGGCATCAAAATTTTCCGGTTTCAAATTGGCGGCAAGCTTCTGAACATTCAGTTAAAGCAACTGGTTCATCCCAGGGCCTGTTTTGTACAAACCTATAACGGCCAGCAAATCAGCAGTGACATACTCCGTTCGTTAATCGGTTTCAGTTTCTTCTTCATCCTGTTGATTGCTTTAATGAGCCTGTTACTGTCCCTCTGCGATCTCGACCCCATCACCAGTCTTTCCGGAGCCACGACAGCGGTTGCCAATGTCGGTCCCGGTCTGGGAGCCGTCATTGGCCCGGCAGGAAACTTCAGTTCTCTACCGGATGCCGCCAAGTGGCTATTAAGTGCCGGCATGCTGCTGGGCAGGCTTGAGGTTATTACCGTCCTGGTACTTTTTACGCCTGCTTTCTGGAAGGGCTGAGGGATTTACTCCTGACAACCATGGCCAAAAGCCATAAACCTTCTGGTAACCTGGTCAACTTCTGCAGGAATCACATTCACCTTTGCCGCGAAAGACACGCGTTGTTTTTCTTTTTTGCGAACATCCCTGGAAGGGTTCAGCCAATTAGCCAAAGAGCGCATCTGCTCATCGCAATGTTTATTAAGATTTCGATACACATACGCCAGAGAGCTTAAATAAGCAGCCACATTGAGACCTGCGGATGAACCGGGTGTTATCTCAGGATGCGCTTTAAGTCTATCCAGACCCTGTTCGAAATTGCCATAAATATTAACCGGTATAAAACTTTTGACCTCAGGGAAACGGCCCAGAGAGTGACGCAAACCTTTCAATAGCAACTCAGCGGCTTTTATTTCATTGCCAATAAGATGAAATCCCCAACCGGCAGAATGAAGAACCCATATATCATTTGGGAAACATTGACAGGCTTCCCGGGAAAAGCTCTCGACGGTATCCCGGTATCGGTGAGGAAGGTGATAATAATCCACAAACAGCGCATTCAACTCTCGCCAGTAATCCCGCCCATTTTTCGCGCTTCCGGGCTCTGAAGGTACAGCATGAGCCGTGTCCTTTCTGGCTTTTATTGACGGGTAAGCTCGGGCAGCTGGACAGGATTGAACAGATTCTGTTGTTTCAGCAGGTTGGGAAGAACGGGAAGGCGTTGCATGATGTTCGCCCCCCGGTTTAGCTTTGTTTTTTCGATTAACTTTCTGCTTTTTACTGCTGGCGGCTTTAGATTGTGGTTCAACATCAGGCTGCATGGAGCTGACATCAATATCATCCATGTTTGCCATAACCAGCATATAGTCGGCAGCCTTGTGCTCATAGTACTCCTCCCGCCATTTAATATCTTTGGCTCTGTAATAGTCAGCAGCACTTATGCAGCCCTGAACAATTGCACCGTTATCGCCCAGCGTTTCCAGACAGGTAATCCATTCTTCGTATACGGGTACCTGACTTTCCCCGCTGACCAAAGACTGGTAAATTCGGCTTGCTGCCTCAATAGCACCGGATTTTTCTTCGCACCTGGCCAGCATATATTGTTTCAATACGTCTGCGGAAGGCTGTAGATAGGAAAAGCAATCGTAACAGTCAAACAATTTGCGAGCATCTTCCCCGGATCTTTCCAAAGCGCACACTGTTGCGGAAAACAAAAACTGCAACAGCCCAAGATACTCGGTATATTTTTTCATATCACTCAAACCCGTTTGCTGATATCTCTGACAACCATTTTTTACACGGGAAATCAGCATTTCCAAGTCAACATCTTTTCCTGCCAGCAAACTGAATTGTAAAGTATGAATATCTGATTCATCATCACCGCGCTTCTTTTTCATTTCCAGAAATTGTTTTTCCTGTTCAGTTACATCAGGCATTTGCTGCAAACATTTCAATGCCAACTTCACAGGTAGCTCAGGGCTAAAGAATGGAGCACAACGCTCACTGCCATCCAAATTCACGCAGCAGGCGATAATATTAAACACATAATAAAGATCCCACCCTACGTACCAAAACTTTGATACAAGCCCCACATCATCCCTGCTAAGTACAATTTTGTAGATCAGCTCAATAATGCCTCCACACTGATTCTTTACGACTTCGGGTAATAACATATTTGTTTCAGCACCCTGATCACTTAACACTTTATGAATAATGAAAAACATACATTGCATAAAATATTGAGAACTGTAAAAATCAGACAATATCTCAAGAAAACAAGCAA
Source organism: Endozoicomonas acroporae (assembly GCF_002864045.1). Taxonomy (GTDB): domain Bacteria; phylum Pseudomonadota; class Gammaproteobacteria; order Pseudomonadales; family Endozoicomonadaceae; genus Endozoicomonas; species Endozoicomonas acroporae. The sequence goes on along the minus strand of NZ_PJPV01000169.1, from coordinate 19,165 downwards.
TATCCTGCTGCCTTATTTCTTTTCCAGTATTGATTGCATATAAGATTCGCACTGTAAGATACTCCAGCTCGCTCAACTTTTTATCATCTTCAGCTTTTAATTCCCTCTTCTTTTTTCTCAGTTGGGCAACGGTCATTTTTTTCCTGGAAACAGGACCCAGCTTATCTTCATTAAACGCCGGTCCTTTTTCCATAACACCGATGGCTTTTACCAGGAGAAGGTATTCCTGAGACCCGGTATCAAAAAAAGCAGAACTGAAACCGGAAGAAGCAAGGTAATTATTAGCGAATTTGGGCTCTACAGTGCGCCTGGAAATGCTATCAGTCACCGTAGCGTGAGCTGGATCCTGTTGGCTTTGTAAAAGCGTGTCATGTGTTTCAGACTTGTTAATCCCGGTACCTGAGGATGCAGGTTCACAGTGGAACAAGTTATATTCTGAGGGAATCATAATAATTCATTAGTCCATTAGGTAATGGCTCATCATCAGCTGTGCTGAGCACAACGCTCTGGCCAATAAACGCATATAAAAACAGATTTTGCAGACTCAATGATGGTATAATCTACATTTATCTGACACAAATGGCGGTTTTGTTTACATCCAGCAATTATCGTTACTAACCGTTACATTTTCCCGCTCAGAATTTCACCAAAAATGATCTGGATCAATTTTGGTCTTCCAAGCCATCCTGTAACATTTGCTTTCTTGTTGTCTACATTTCATCCAGCTGTTGAGAATACGTTCCGTGCCGATGAACTCCCCCTTGAATATGCACCTGATCAGCCAGATCCGTGATCGTGCCCAGCGCAACCCGGAACATATCGCCATGCGCTTCGTCACTCAAAACGCTGATCAGAATGCTCACCAGTGGCAGGAAGTCAGCTGGCATCAGCTCAGCAAAAAGATTGATCAGGCTTCCCGCGCACTGTTAAAGCAAAACCTGCAGGTACAGGCGAAAGTGGGCATCTGGTCCCAGAACATGCCTCAGTGGACCGTAGCCGACCTGGCCTGCCTTCAGGCTCGACTGGTTACCGTACCGCTGTACCCCACCAGCACCACCGAGCAGGTCAAATACATTCTGGATGAGACAGAAGCCAGTCTGCTGTTTGTGGGTGAACAGGCACAATACCAAAGTGCACTTGAGTTACTGGCCCGGTCATCCACATTAAAGACCATAGTTATCTTTGACCGCTCGGTTGATATTAGCAGCTGCCCGCAGGCTATCTACTTTGACGACTTTATCCAGCACGGTGTTGAACCGGCCATTCTTAAAGAAAGGCTGAATTCCCGTTGCATGGAAGACCTCTTTACCCTGATCTATACCTCAGGCACCACGGGTGAGCCCAAAGGCGTTATGCTGGACTATGCCAATATGGCAGCCAGCTTCCGTGGCCATGACCAGATCATCCACCTGGACAGCCTGGATACCTCACTGTGCTTCCTGCCGCTGAGCCATATTTTTGAGCGTGCCTGGAGTTTTTACGCCCTTGCCCGTGGCGTTACCAATGTCTACCTCAAAGAGCCCCATCAGGTCAGCGAGGCGCTGAAAACCGTTAAGCCGACGGTGCTTTGTGTCGTTCCCAGGTTCTTTGAAAAAGTCTATACGACCATTCACGGGAAAGTTGCCACAGCACCCTTTATTCGTCGTATGATTTTTAATACTGCGGTTACCATTGGCAACGCCTATATGGAGTACCGCCGCAAAGGTGTTGAGGCACCTGTTTATCTGCAGAAGCTCAACCGTATCGCCGACAAAATGGTGTTCAGCAAAATTCGTGCGGGCCTGGGCGGTAACATCCGGTTTATGCCCTGTGGCGGCGCTCGTCTTGATGACGACATCAACCGTTTCTTCCATGCCATCGGTATTGATGTGAAAGTGGGTTACGGCATGACGGAAACCGTGGCAACCGTGACCTGTTTCCGTGATACTGAATTTGAATTTGGTTCCTGTGGTATTCCTTTACCGGGCATACAGGTGCGCATCGGTGCAGAAGGTGAAATTCAGGTTAAAGGCGACAACGTCATGCGCGGCTATTACAAAAAGCCGGAAGAAACCACAAAAACCTTTACTGCGGACGGCTGGCTGCACACCGGCGATGCCGGTCTGATTGATGAGAACGGTGCGCTGCGTATGACCGAACGCATCAAGGAGTTGATGAAGACCTCCAACGGTAAATACATCGCACCACAATACATCGAAGGCACGCTGACCAAAGACCGCTTTATCGAACAGATTGCCATTATTGCCGATGCCAGACACTACGTAACGGCATTGATTGTTCCTGCCTTTGAAGCTCTGGAAGAACACGCCAAGGCGCTGAACCTGAAATACCAGAACCACAGGGAACTGATTCAGCACAGCAGTATTCAGGAACTGATTCAGGAGCGGGTCAATAAAATCCAGCAAGGGCTGGCTAAATTTGAACAGGTGAAGAAATTTACGCTGCTGCCCAAAGAGTTCTCCATCGAGCTGGGTGAGATCACGCCAACCCTGAAACTGCGTCGTAAAATTATTATGAAGCGATTTAAGAAAGAGATTGAGGCCATGTACACTCCCAGCAAGGCCTGATGACTGATTGAAAACATCACAGAAAAGGCATCCAGACGGATGCCTTTTTTTAACGCTTTTTTTTTACCGGCCGACACACGTCCAACAACGCATCATTCAATGAAGGATAAAATTTCACCACGCCTTCTACAGGCTCAACGCCGGCCCGGGCCAGGTTTTTTAATGGCTGGAACTGTAATTCACTGATCAATAGCCGGGTATGGTGCTTCCTGCACTGTTCAATCAATCGCGTGAGGGCCGAGAGACCGCCCGCATCCAGCAGATAGACATTTTCCATCTGTAAAATAATCGCATGTTTATCCTGGCTTAAACGACTGATCTCTCCAAAAACATGATCAGCAGCGGCAAAAAACAGCGGTCCCTCGATGCGCAGGACGGCCGTCGTTGGCGCTACTGGCGTGTCCACATAGCGTTTGTCCCTGGTGATATCCCTGACCTGGATCATCTCAGCGACTTCTTTCATAAACAGCAATGCGGCCAGTACCACACCAACGCTGATGGCAATGACCATATCAAAGACAACCGTCAGGAAAAAGCAGACCAGAAAAACCAGCACATCACTGCGCGGAGCCGTTTTCAACAGGTGCACCGCTTTAGGCGCTTCGCTCATGTTCCAGGCAACCACCAGCAGCAAAGCAGCCATCGCAGACATGGGAATACAGGCAAGAATACCGGTCAGTGCTACCAGCGCCAGCAGCACAACCAGGGCATGAACCATCCCTGCTACCGGGCTCTGTGCCCCGGCCTTGACATTCGCAGCTGAACGGGCAATGGCGGCAGTGGCAGGAATCCCGCCAAAGAATGGCGCAACCATGTTACCAATGCCCTGCCCTAACAGCTCACTGTTTGCACTGTGTCGTTTACCCGTCATGCCATCCAGCACGACGGCACACAACAGCGATTCGATAGCCCCGAGCATGGCAATGGCAAAAGCGGAAGGAAGCAGGGCCTGAACCAGTGACCAGCTGATACCGGATGGCTGACCATCGACACCCGCCTGCATCCATGGCCAGGCAAACTCGGGAAGGACCGGAGGAATCCCCATACCCATGGAGCCATCAGGTAGCAGATACTGGAATCGGCTACCAATCGTTTCAACATCGAAACCATAATGGCCCATTATCAGAGCGAGTAAACTGCCAATAATCACCGCCGGTAAATGAGCGGGAATGGGCAACCTTAACCGGGGCCACAACAACATCACGGCCAGTGTCACGATGGCAATCAGCAAGCTTGGCCAATGGGTGCTGCCCAATCCATTGACCAGAACTGTTACTTTTTCCCAATAGTGCTCAGGCATGGCACTGATGGTCATACCAAAGAAATCTTTCAGCTGCAGTGTGGCAATCACAACACCGATACCGGCAGTAAATCCCAGTGTGATCGACTCCGGTATATACTGAATCAGACGTCCAAGGCGCATGAGAGCCATCAGCACCAGAATAATGCCTGACATAACCGTTGCCAGCAGCAAGCCAGCAAGACCGAATTTTTCGGCAATAGGAAATAACAGCACCACAAAGGCAGCGGTGGGGCCGGATATGCTGTAACGGGACCCGCCCAGCAAGGCGATAATAAATCCGCTGATGATCGCCGTATAAAGACCGTACTGTGGCGCAACACCACTGGCAATGGCCAGCGCCATGGATAATGGGATGGCAATAATTCCGACGGTTAGTCCCGCCAGCAGGTCGCTGGCAAAACGTTTGCCAGTGTACTTGTCGGCAATGCAGGCCTGACTCAGGGCATGGCAAAGCTTCAGTGACAACAGATGGGCTCGATGTGGCACGATAATGGCCTGTTCAAGAGAAGAGGAAGAAGATAGGCGCAGTATAATATGTCTAAATCCAGATAGCGGCTATGCGTATTATGTGCTGCAAAAGATTTTCCTTACACTGGACAGCGGCAGGAACCATTGCTGAAAACGATGACCAACCGGGCTATCTGCTGGCCATTGGCGGCGGTCTGACTCCCTCACACATCGTGCGAACCTGAATCAACCGCCCCATTGTGATTGTATCACTGCCCCGGAACAGTGATAGCACTACAAAGTAGTTAACCAAATGAAATCATATATTTCTGACTAAGTGGGCAGTCACTCTGCGGCGTTGCAACTCCGGTCACATAGCTACGGCTATGCTCCCTACGTTGCGCCTTGCATAGTAACTGCCCACTTAGCCAGAAATATACGATTCCATTTGGCCAACTACTTAAACAAACTCAATATTCAAAACCAGAACCTGCGTTTACACTGTGCAGGAGTTGAATGATAGCTTGGTAAGATTCAACCTTATCGATAGCGGCAAAGTCATTCAGGTGATCCACACGATAAATTGCCCTGTCGCAAAGCACTTGTGCAACTTTAAGAGGGGTATGTACTGCAGTATTGAGGGCATTGACATCAGCGTTTGCAGCAATCAGGCGTTCAACAATCTCTGGCTGACAATTTTCAACGGCAATGTGAAGAGGGGTACCCCCGTTTGTTGAATTTGTTTTATATCTGTCAAACGCTTTATCGGGGGGGAACGGGATCTCCCCGTCTGAGACACAGGCATCGACATTAGCGTTTCCGTCAATCAAGAGCTGAACAATGGATGCCTCACCTTTTTTAGCCGCAAGATGGAGGGCGGTCCACCTATAGTCTCCCGTAGTGGCATTGACATTAGCATTTTCTGCAACCAGCGTTGCAACACTTTCAGGCTGGCCTTCGCCGACTGCGCGGTAAAGTGGAGTCATACCACGATCGTTAAGGCCGTTAACGTCAGCGCCTCTGGTAATCATGGCTTTGATAATATCTGTCTGACCGCATTCAACCGACCGGAAAAAGGCCAGCTGACTGGACCCCAGGCATTGAAGTTTATGAAGAGCAACCCCCCTGGTATTGGCCGACAATTTGTCGAATAAAGCCCAGTCATTGATTTCAGTCAATGCACTAAGCAGCTCTGCACGTGCCCCTTCGCAGGGGGCCTCAGTATCACAAGTTGCACTGGCTAAAGAACTGATTATGGATTTTGTCAGTTTCCCTTCACTTTTTGCCCAGCTGAGCAGTGTCTTGCCTTCACCAATGAGTACTTTGATGTCGGCACCGGCAACGGCCAGATCGTTAACAGCCTGTTCCTGCCCGGCTTCAATGGCACAGTGCAGGGGAGTTTTTCCGTAGTTTTTTATTTGCGGTTCGTTTCCATCGCATTTCATAGGTCCCCAAGGGGCACCCTGCCACTTTTCCATCACAGCCGCAAAACGGTTGTAAGCCTGCCTGTGTTCGATGTCACTGAGCGTTTCCCTCACATTTGCCTGGTAATTGATATTTGCACCATTTTCAAGCAAGAACCAGATGGTATCGCGATGCCCGAATTGCGCCGCAAAATGGAGGGGAGTCATACCTCTTGTGAGGGCGTTGACGTTACCACCATGGCGGACAAGTTGCTCTAAAGTCGCTACATCACCTTTGATGGCAGCGCAATGGAGGGGAGTTAGCCCATCTTCGGTGCTGTCATTGACATTTACCCCGAGGGCAAGCAGGCCACTGATAGCATCAGGCCGACCTTTTGCAGCTGCCACGAGGAGCGGCGTCTCATCAGGTGATAAACAATGGGTAACGCTATGATTGCATCCCGGATTGCATCCCGGACAAGTTGTATTCTTTGGGACTTGCGGACATTCACCAATGCACAACTTATGGTAGCTATGGGTACAGGGAAACATTACAACAGTACGCTGATTACCCAGATTGCCAGAACAGAAATTGCACTTTTCAATTATCGGATTATCCGCCTCAGAGACTACCGAATCGGCGGGTATCCTTACGCCCCGCCAAGAGTCGTTTGATTGTAAGCCATGCATAACTTTTAACTCAGGTTATATTAGATAAATTCGAACGATGGTACGTAAAATACTGGACAATCGACCAACCAATATTGTGTTTGTCCATTCAATGACGTAAAAGTTCCCTTTTAATTTTTTATACAATTAAGCAGGTAAGCAGCATGCCTGGATTAAACGAATAAAATGAACCATGCGGCATCTTATCGCCGTGCAGATTCTTACATTCTCTCTTTGACGTATTGGTTGACCCTTTTGTGTTTTCATAATCAAAACCATTGATTGTGTCATTATATTGATCATTTCTGGCCTATACCGGCATCAAATCACAAAGTGTTAGTTTTATTGACTACAATTAGCACTTATCAAATCCAAAGGAATGCTGGAGAAATACTATGGATAGTTCAAGAGTTGGTGGTTCGTCGTTACAAAATGTTCAAGTACCGCCATCCGATGCTTCTCTCAACGGTGCCGCTCCCGTTAAAAAATCCTTTCTAGGTAAGTTAGTGACAACCTTTAAAGGGAAGAAAGAACCAGGTCTGGGCAGGGCTAATGATACTGATTCTCTATCTAAGCCAAAGAAAATAATTGCAAAGTTATTTAGCCGAAAAATCCGAAAAATTAATTGGAGAAGGGCCGGTTATTTTCAGCAGGAGAGAGTCAGTAAATTACAAGGACAAAATGGAAAATCAGACTCGATAAATTCTGTAAAGGCATACGATGAACTGGCTTCTAAACTACAAACAAGAAAGGAAGAAGTTGAGGTGCTCGAGAATAAGGTCAAAGAGTTTGAAAGTACATTTTCAGATGCTTTGAAATTATTTAATAAAGATAATTTCAGTGGCAAAGACCTCAAGAAAGTAAAAAATCTAAAAATTCCAACCAGTAGCGGTTCCGAGAACATAAAAATCAACTCAAGTAGTAAAGGCCAGATAAAATCACAAGTCAAGAATATTAAAGATCAATTCCAGAATTCCGAAACACAGGATTGTTTTAACAAGCACTGTGATAATAAGAACAAGTTGACTGAAGCAAAAGAGGCTCTTCGCAAGCTGGAAGGACAGATTTTATTTGCCTACGGTAAGATATGCTGGGACCTGGGCAGGGCAACGAGTCAAGAATACAAACAGGAAATGGCAAAAGCCGAAGAGGTAATGAAAGATAACATAGCGAAGCAAGAAGCAGATTATAAAAAAGGAATTGCAGAACTTAAGAAGGATTATCACCAGAATATTGAAAAAGGGGGCCAGAAAGCGGTTCATGTTAATTCCAGCCTGGATCGGTACAAGGCGAACAAGAGTCGGTTAAAGAAACTAAAAGAGAAAAATATTACCAATGCAAAAAAGGCTTACAAAGTTCGTATGGAAGAAATCAAGAAAGCTCGTGACACGAACCGACAAGTTACACAAAACTTGATCAAACCAAAACAAGCCACAGAAACCACAGCACCATCTGTCATGCCCGTGGATATGGAAAGTGGGGCCAGCAAACTGTTAGAAAAATTCAACACTCATGGTTATTTAGAGGGTAAGCAATGGCAGGATGATATCAAAGCAATCTTTGATCGTGGTGATGTTGATGGTTTGGAAACGGTCGAAAAAACTCTAAAACAGTGGCAAGCAAACCAGAGCCAGAGTGCTTTCAAAGAAGTATTGAAATTTATTAAGCTTGAGAGAGCTATCAGATTGGCTCGCTCATGACCTGAAAGTCCTGTGTAGAGACTCAGCATGAACATTCAGGCCAGTGCCCAATTCGGTTACTGGCCTTTTTTGTGCTTTACACAACCGGTATCGGACTGACCACATCGGCATTCTGTGCCCGGTGCCGCAGAAAATGGTCCATCAGGGTAATCGCCATCATCGCTTCAGCAATGGGTACTGCGCGAATACCCACGCAGGGATCATGGCGCCCCTTGGTGACGACCTCCACCGGCTCGCCCTGACTATTAATCGACTTTCCTGAGGTGGTAATACTGGATGTTGGCTTCAGGGCAATATGAGCAACCACGTCCTGCCCGGTACTGATACCACCCAGGGTGCCACCCGCATGGTTGGAAAGGAAGCCATCCGGGGTAATCTCATCCCGGTGCTCTGTACCTTTCTGGCTGACACTGGCAAACCCGTCACCTATTTCAACGCCTTTGACCGCATTGATGCTCATCAGTGAATGGGCCAGATCCGCATCAAGGCGGTCAAAAACCGGTTCACCTAGCCCTGGCGGAACACCGGTCGCCATCACGGAAACACGAGCGCCCACGGAGTTACCTTCGGCACGAAGGCTGGTAATCAACGCTTCCATTTCCGGGACTTTGTCCGCATCTGGCGAGAAGAACGGGTTGTTTCTCACTTCATCCCAGTCCAGCTTCTCGACCTGAATATCGCCGATCCGAGACAGCCAGCCAAGCACTTCAATCCCCCTGGACTGCAGGAACTTGCGGGCAATAGCGCCAGCCGCCACTCGCATGGCCGTTTCCCTGGCGGATGAACGGCCACCACCGCGATAATCCCGGACACCGTATTTATGGGCATAGGTGTAATCCGCATGACCGGGTCTGAACAGATCCTTGATATTGGAGTAATCCCTGGAGCGCTGGTCCTGGTTTTCAATTAACAGGCCGATGGGGGTACCGGTGGTCACCCCTGCAAAAACGCCGGAGAGGATTCTGACCTGATCCGGCTCACGACGCTGGGTGGTGAATTTGGAGGTACCGGGCTTACGACGATCCAGGTCAACCTGAAGATCCGCTTCTGTTAAGGGCAACCCCGGGGGGCAACCGTCAACAATACAGCCCAGTGCCAGGCCGTGGGATTCACCAAAGGTAGTTACCTTGAACAGCTGTCCTATACTATTTCCTGCCATACTTGAGCGATCTCATTGTTATTTTCAGAAAATTCCCAAAATGATTAAAAGCCCCTTACAGGGCTTTTAACCGATTCTTGAACAAAGACTGATATTTTCTGCAATCTTCAGCAGACAGCACCAGAACACCATGACCGCCTTTTTCGAAATCAGGCCAGACAAACGGTACTTCCGGATACTCATCCTGTAAAGCCCACTGACTGTTGCCAACTTCCAGCACCAGCAGCCCCTGGTCATCCAGGTAATCAGCTGCCTGCGCCAGAATGGTACGGGCGAAATCAAGCCCGTCATCTCCGGCGGCCAGACCCAGCTCGGGTTCGTGGGTGAACTCTTCCGGCATATCGGACATATCTTCAGCATCCACATAGGGTGGATTACTCAGAATCAGTTGATACCTGGGACGCTCTGGCAAAGCATCCAGAAAATCAAACAGATCCGACTTAATGGCCTGCACCCTGCCCCAGAGTTCGTGGCGATCAATATTGATATTGGCCACGTCCAGGGCGTCTCCAGAAATATCCAGCAGATCCACCTGGGATTCAGGAAAAGCATGGGCTGCACCAATGCCAATACACCCGGAACCCGAGCACAGATCAAGCACACGGCTGATCTCTACATCCCCCAGCCACGGCTGGAACTGCTGGAGAATCAGCTCGGCAATGGGAGAACGGGGAACCAGCACCCGCTCATCCACATAAAATGGCATATCACAGAACCACGCCTGATTGACCAGATAGGCCAGGGGTTTACGACTGACCGCCCGCTCTTCAATCAGGTTGGCCAGTTTTTCACGCTCACGATGGGTTAAACGACTGTCAAGATATTGGTCGGGAAGATCCCAGGGCAGCTGCAATACCTGGAAAACCAGATGCAGGGACTCATCCAGCGCATTATCACTGCCATGACCAAAGAACAGCCCCGCCTCATTAAAGCGGGTTGCTCCCCAGCGTACAAAGTCTCGAATAGACACCAGCCCTTCGCAGGACTCATTGGAACCTGTCACATTTGCTCCTTCGGATTCGCAACGCCCGGAATTTTCACGCTGAGCCGAACCCTTACTGCCTTATATAGGCGGCATAAAATAGCATATTCCCTGCTCAGGGGTAACGGCTGTTTAACGCAGATGACCTGCCGTGATCCTTAATCGGAGAGATAATACTCGATCGTTGCAACCACCCGGACTTTCTTGATATGAGGGTTATTCCGGTCACGATCACTGATGGAAAACTGCCCCTGGGAAGCTCTCTTGATTTTGCCCAGCTCGCTTTGTGAATCCGAGGCAAACTTTTCTGCCACTTCCCGGGCCTTACGGGTCGCTCCCTCAATCATTTCCGGCTTAACATCATTCAGGCGGGTAAACAGGTACTCCGGCTGTGAACCGTAATGACCACCGGTAAACACAATACCCTCCCGGCCAAGGTCCGACAGATTGCCCATCACCGAGCGCACCGCTTCAATATGACTGGAATAGATAGTAATGGTTTGCAGGGCAGTATAACGAAACTCCGGGCGACTGCTGCCGCCATAGTTATTAGCCGATTTATCGGTAATATCAGGCGACATCAGACTGATGTCTTCAGCCGCGATACCACTCTTTTCCAGGAACTCCCTGATGCTGTCAATATTGTTTTCAATCGTGCCATAGAGAGCTTTCAAATCATTATCAGCCGCTGAAAACTGAATAGGCCAGATCACGACGTCTGCCTGATACTCCCTCTCTGATAACCCTTTGACCGTGACACTTCTCTCATACTGCTTGAACTCAATGGCAGCATTCGCCAACAAATACCCCAAACAGGAAAGCCCCAGAAAAACAGAAATGCCCAGTATCAAGGCACTGACTCTACCGGTACTCATATTGCTTACACCTGATCATTTTGTTGAAAAAATAACGAACCCCATCTTTGGGTTCACCCGGTAAATTATCAGATTTTACGCTAAATCCGAATATTTCATATTTCGGGCTATCACATGAGACAAACCTCAAGGGATATTCGCTGCTTTTATTGGCATGGAGAACATTGCCCATTTCACAGGACAGGCTAGAATTCTGGTGATTAAACGTGAAGGAAGCATATAACATGTCGTTTAACACGCTTTTTTTGGTGGACAGTAACGCATCGGCGCATGGAGATTCTACGTTTCTACCCATTAACTATTTATGCGCTGCCTCAAGTACTCATGTCGTTAAATAAGAACAGGAAAAGCATATGCTCAAGATAGGAAGTATAAGAGATACACCATCATTCCCACGAACTCCTGATGATGAGCCCGCAAAGAAAGCGATTAAAAAAGAAATACCTGACAGTGATGATCAGCATTTACCAACAACAGGCCTTGTTGAGCGCACAATTGCTTCAATATCCGGAATCAGCTCAGAGAGTGACTCATCTTTAACAATAACCGGAATCAATTCAGATAGTGATTCCTCATCAACTGTCAGCGGAAGCAGTTCAGAGAGTGACTCTTCCTCAACAATCACAGAAAGCAGTTCAGAGAATGACACCACCTTAACAATAACTGAAAGCGGCTTAGGTGACTCATTCTTGACAACAACCGGAAGCAGCCCAGAGAGTGCCTCCTCTTCAACCACAACCGTAAGCAGCCCGGATAGTGACTCCTCTTTAACCACAACCTCAAGCAGCTCAGAGAGTAGCTTCAGCTCACTATCGTCATCAAGCATGTCTGAAGGAATAACTTTCAGAGTTAGTAATATGCCGATTGACGTGCTTTCTCAAGTGCAATTACTTGACCGGCTTAGCTACGTGCTATCAGATTATCCAAAGCTATCTTCTATTACCAGAATTAAAGGGATTCCAAGCAGAAGTGAATTTAACACAATTTACGCAAAACTTCTTATCCAGTTACATTATGAAAATATGGGTCATGATTCCGCAAAAATATTTTCGTTAATTGAGCCAATATGCAAAGGAATTTTGGAAAAACTAAAGTAAATTGCTATCAGACTTTTTTGGCGGATTGCAGCAGTTCCACCCGCTTATTCATCATATCCTGGTAGGAGCCTTGTTGGGTGACACTATCCAGAACCCGGGTAAGGTGCTCTTGCAAATGCTGCCTGAGACTTCCGGGTGTTTCATCGGATGTATAGCGATCAACAATCTGTTCAATGGCCGTGGTGATCAGGCTTGCAGAGTTCAGTACTTCAGCAGCCACTGTCGGTTCACCGGCTTTCAGTGCGGCAATGGCCTGCTTCAGTTTGTCCACCACTTCTTTATGCTGGCCTTCTTTGACCAGGTCTTCTTTGATCTGTTCTTCCCGTAATCGCTCTTTCAAGAGTTCGAAAAATTCAGCATTAGACATAGCTTCAATAGCCAGCAGTATGCCCCTCTGGGCGACCAGAATGCCCTCCAGGAACTCTTCACGGGTTCTGCTTAATGGCTGCAGATCAATGCCCAACCTCTGGGACAATAGACTTAATCGCACATATTCCGGCATTCCATAAAGGTCTGCACTGTTCTGCTGAATACCCTTGCCACTATGAACAGATGACTCCCCACTGTTGCGATTGATCGACACAATATTATCAATCACCCTTTGCAGCGCCAGTGAGCCGGTATTTGCATCCGATGGGAACATATCAGCAGCAACAACGCTTAATACCTGAAGAGGGGCTGATGATCCTGCTGCTAAAGCTTGCTGAATGGTCTCTGTCAGCTGTCTGACATTACTTTCGTAGACGCCCAATACTTCCCCCGTATCCGTGGCTTCTGGCAGTGCCGACTGCACCTTTGTCACCATATCCTTTAATGGGGTAGATGCAGGCACGTTGACGGTTGAGCGTTGAGTCCCTGCTGCCTGGTTATCGACAGTTGATCGCTCCCGAGGTGGCTGTTCAGATGCCGCTTCTGACAAAGACGCTGAAAAGCCACCCGGCAAAGGCCCGGCAGCTGCTCCTGTAGACTTTTGCCCAAGAGAGTCTCTGATCACCAGGGCTGTTGATAGAAGCCCCTTAATTTCTTCAGAGGAAGCCACCATTGCACCAGGAAGAGCCGGTTGCAGGGCAGGAACCGGAATCACAGATGCAACAGGGAAATCTTCAGTCCTGGCTGCCTGCCCCTGTGAGACAGAGTTCGACTGTTGGTAACCGGAAGCCACCTTGTCCACCTTCTCTTTTGCAGGCTGCCCGGCCAGGAACTCTGGCGGCACAGGCTCCAGTCGGCTGGGCTGTAAATCCCCGGATACCTCACTCATACCCTTACTCCTTGCAGTGTCATCAAAACTCGTTAATCATTTTTTCTACCCGGCTTACCTCTGGACTGGTGGTGCCGGATTCATGGGCCATTAAAACCGACGCCCGATAAGCAAGCCTGGCTTTTTGATACTGCTCCAGGGCGACATAACAATCGCCCACATAAATCATCGGATGCGGGTCATTGGCATCAAGAGAAATTGCGTACAGATACGTATCAATGGCCTCACCATAAAGGCTCACCATTTGCTGGCAGGCACCAAGGCCAGTGAAAAAGCGGGGATTCCACTGATCATAGAGACAGAGAAATTGAAACAGGCGGGCAGACTTCTCGTACAAACCATTATTATATTTCAGATACGCCAGTTCATAGATGGCTTCCTGCGCCTCCTCACTGATATTACTGGCTTCAGCAAGACTCCCTCCCCTGGCCATATAATCCCCCACAATGGCCATTGCCTGGGCATCAGGCGAGCTGAACACTGAATCATTCATGTGCTGCTTCCCTGCAGATTAGAAAGACGAGTTGTTCTATATAGGTATAGTACCTTTACAAACCAGCTCGAAGGTTTATATCGGACTCTTGAGCCCGGGGGACACAATGCCTCAAAGAATTGCAGATGGAATGGGACAACATCATTTCCAGCATCAGCCACCAAAACAACCTGAACCTGTAAAAGGTTGCCTTGGCAGGCACCCTGTAACTCCAGAGACAGGACAACGTTATGTGAACGCAAACACCGCCAGGGCCGTCAATGGGAAAACTCAAAGGCATCTTTTGCAACGAAACGCTCACTCCAACGCAGCCCTTTATCTGCAGCAAGCAGCACCTGTTACCTTTCAGGGGGCCACTATCGATAAAGAGTACAACTACCCGATCGTGCCTAAAAAAGATTTACTTAAGGTCAGGAAGTTAGGCAAAGGGACTTATGGCTCAGTGGTGCTTGTGATACACAGATATACCCATCAATACCTTGCCCTGAAAATGGTGGGTAACGATACTGATCGCAGGCAAGAGTGTGCACAGTTGATAAGAATTCAACGGGCAATAGCAAAAATCCATGGTAACACAGAGAATATTGTCAACCTTATTTCTCTGAGTCGAGGAAGGTCAGATAGAAAATATGTTCTTATGGAGTATGGGGGGCGGGATTTACTGGGCTCATCAAAAAAGTATGGCCGTTTCAGGGGGAACGAGCTTAAAAAAACTTTTTTCCAGGCTGTTAAGGGCGTTAACACCCTGTTTAGAGCTGGTTACCAGCATCATGACATTAAACCTGCAAATATCCTGATTAGTAGAAAAGGTGTTGTGAAGATCTGCGATTTCGGGCTGGCAGAAAAAATGGCCAGGGGAGCTCAAATTGGCAGGGGAACACCAGAGTATATGCCTCCGGAAAAACTGTATGATTTGCGCGGCGGCCCCATTGACAGAGCTGATTCCTGGTCCCTGGGGTGTACATTTGCTGAACTGCGCTTAGGTTACCCTGTCATGATCGGTACTCGCACTATATGGGAAAGTCACAAGCTCCCTGGTGAGACAATAGCTCATCTGAAAACGATGCGAGAAGAGGCATACCAGCAGCTTCTGCATCGGGAAGGCAGGCAAGCAGCTGAGTTATTCAGGGCATTAACGAAGCTGCACCCTGGTGACCGGCTGTCCACCACCCAGGCGCTGAAGCACCCTTACTTTGCTGCTTGCTATTCTTGATATATTCAGACAGATATATAGCATCGGATCATGACATGGAACGTTTCAACGTAACCTCGCCCCAAAATATAAACCCTGAACAAATCAATCTGGCTGAACCAAAATCCGCAAATTATTCGGGGATCGAAGAAAAAAAAGGCACCAAGATACTGGATAGCGATGGAAAACTTGTCTCTAAATGGGGACGACGTATTGAAAATTATTTTAATAAAACGTTTATTGACGAAGAAAAATCCGTCCCAAAAGCCAACATGTATGAATTTGAAAAAGGCATAACCAAGAGACGTATCGAAGTATTAATGGAAGAAGTTCAAGAAGATCAGGAAGGTAAAAATAGATCAGACCATGTTGACAGTATTTTAAAACTTCCCGATGAAATACCAGAAGAGTGTACTTTTTTTGACAAGAATCAGTACAGGAAGCTTATCGAATCAGATACTGAAGTCTATCTCTCCCATGAAATCAATCGTTGCAAATCGGGTGCAAGCCTTGTTGCTTTAAAAAAAGAAGTCAACCGACTTAAGACAGGCAATAAGTTATCAGCCAAAGTAATCGATTCACTCAACCAGAAAATACATGATCAGATGTCAGCTCTGGTGAAGGCCATGCCGAACCATCTTAAAAGCATCCCATACGATGGAGACCCGGTAAAAGACTTTAATATGGCTGTAAAAAAGTGTCATGCCATCAAAAACCTGTTTAATGCCGCTGAGCATATTGATAAAAAGTTAGCTTTCAAGCTTGAAAAAGTAATATGCGAGATGATGGTTAATACATTCTCAAGAGATATAAGTGAAATAAAAAAGTTATGCCTTGCCCGGAAAAATCTGAAAGAGAGTGAACAATTATCAAAAAACATTCAAAGTTTAAGACAAGAAACAGTAGAACCATTTCTGAACACGGTTGCCGTAAATCCAGAAAAACACTGTCAGAAAATTCAAGGCAGCACAGAAAAAGCAATAACGGAATTAGAAAATCAACGCAAGATAATCCCTGACAACACAAGCAACCTGAACAACAAAGTAAGAAAAAGTTCGATAACAGAGAACCCTGAAACTCATCTTTTACAAAAAGATGGACAGTCCAATGAGCTTCTTGATCTTCAACCAGCTACACCTATCACTTTTCAGGGTGCCCCTATCGATCCTGAGTACAATTGCCCGATCATACCCGAAAAAGAATTAAAACAGAGCGAGACATTAGGCGTAGGGGGGTTTGGCTCTGTGGTTCTTGTAACACACAAGCGTACCAAGCAACAATTCGCCCTTAAAATTGTTGGTGATGATACTGAGCGCAGAGATGAATGTGCAAAGATGGTAAGAATTCAGCGGGCAATAGCAGCAACTGGTGAGAACACAGAGAATATTGTCAACCTTGTTTCCCTGAGTCGTGGAAAATCCAATAAAAAATACATTCTTATGGAATATGGAGGTCAGGATTTACTGGACACATCAGAACAGGAGGGTCTTTTTAGAGGTGAAAACCTGAAAAGCACTTTTTTTCAGGCAACCAGGGGCATTAACACACTTTTTAAAGCCGGTTACCAACATCATGATATTAAACCTGAAAATATTCTGATTAATGAAAAAGGTGTTGTGAAGATATGCGACTTCGGGTTGTCAGCAAAAATGGACAGGGCTACTCCAGTTCTCAGCGGAACACCCTGTTATACATCGCCGGAAAAACTGTATAATTTGACCAAGAAGCCTAATGTCAGAGCAGACTCCTGGGCCCTGGGATGTACTTTTGCTGAAATGCGTTTAGGTGGTGATCCTATAATGCCTGTTACTCGCGACATGCAAAATGGTAAGACGTCTTATAAAGAGGCTTTAGCCAAGCTAAAAGAAGCGAGAGAGGTTGCTTACCAGAAGCTTCTGGAAAAGGAAGGCGAACAAGCTGCGGATTTTTTCAGGGCTTTAACAGAACCGGACCCTAAAATGCGCCTGTCCCCCACTGAAGCGCTTGAGCACCCTTACTTTGCGTCTTACCATTCCTGACAAGAAGCAATTCCTGTGCTCCATTTATCCAGATCCGAGTCCCCACGACAGGCATCGATAAAGTCTCTCCTGACTTGAGTTGTCTGTTGACTGGAATGCCAAAAGCATATTTGTTGATCATGAGATCAACCCAGACAGAAAGCCCCAGCGTTCCTTAAATTTGAACTTATTGCTGACTTGATTATCAAATGAAGTTGCCGGTTTACCGCTTCTTAATAATAATCTGAGTAACGACACCCTTGATCTACAAGGATTATTATCTTCGAGGCAGAAAAAGACTGGTTATCCTGTAAATTAACTGAAAATTTATGAGATTATATTATGCAGCCAGTAAACTCCCTAACTAAACTAGCTGAGCCTTCTAATTATTCAATGACTGGAGAGTGTTCAGATAATAAGCGCTCAGATAACAACAGCCCAACAAATAAATACATTAATCCCAGCTCATCTGAAACACCTGAAAGATTAGGTAAAAACACACAAAAAACTCTAGCCGAGCATGAGACGATTACCGTTGTTGAGCCTAAGGTTGCTCACGATCCTGAACCAAACGACTCAGCTTCTTTGTTACCATCTGCGTCATATCCATCTTTAGGTGCTGAATCAGAAACAACCAGTTTTGATTCTGAATCAGAAGCTATCGTCATGGATATTATCAGAGAAATGGAGTCAAAGGTGTCGGCTGACATTTCTCTCCCGGATGGTTGGAAAATAATGCCAGAGACAACACCATGCAGCGACTATATTGAAGGATTAGTAATTGACAATACTGGAATGCCTAGAATTCAATACAGTGGAAAAACAGCCTTTTATGATGCTCGCTTAATTGCACGCCAACTAAATTACGAGAATGCTTTACAAAAACGGACTGAAATTCAATCTGCTGAATTAATTGAAGAACAGCAATTGGCAGCTTATAGTCAGCTAAAAAAACTGATGGGTGCAGAAGTTTTTAAGTGTTTTGCTATCCAGCTTGATGGCATATTATATGATGGTATGGCACATCTGGGTTATGGATCACGTCTTCTTGCACAAGTTGACCCAGTCTTAAACTGGTACAATACAGAACAAAACAAATCAAATATTGAACAATTTTTGCATGGTGAATTTAAAGGAACGAAAGCAGCTATTAAACTTGAGCAATTCATCGAAATGTTCGTTATCCATCAGGATTTATATTTAATAACAAGTCTTTGTACAGGAGAAGATATTGGACCTTTCAACGCAAGGTTCGGACCAATTCCGAATCAAGGAAACATTTATGAGCAATGGAAGCAAATAAGAAACAATCCACAATCTCATCAACACGTTACACAACATGCATCTCTAGCAAGATCCCACTCAAAGGAGCGTATTTGTACAAGAGAAGATATTAGACTTGCCGAAGCAAGGATCGGATCAACTCAAGATCAAGAAAACATTTATAAGCAATGGAAGCAAAGAAGAAACAATCCACGATCTCATCAACACGATACACAACGTGAATATTACGCAAGATTCCGCCCAAAGGAGTGTAATATATCCTAGGAGGCTGTCGGATCAGTAATTTCAGAGGCTGTACGAAAACCCCGTACCCTGAAATTCAGCAAAGAACATTTAAACGACGCAGTTAGATTAAATCCATTAAGTAAAATGGACACCTCTTGGGCACATCAGTAAGTTGGAATAAATGAGTAGAGTAAAAGGAGGGGGAATCAAGGAGCTAAGTAGTTGGCCAAATGGAATCGTATATTTCTGGCTAAGTGGGCAGTTACTATGCAAGGCACAACGCAGGGAGCATAGCCGTAGCTATGTGACCGTAGTTGTAACGCCGCAGAGTGACTGCCCTCTTAGTCAGAAAATACGATTTCATTTGGTTAACTACTTAGAATAGATAAATGGCGGTGAGGGAGGGATTCGAACCCTCGATACGGCTACAAACCTATACTCTTATATTCCTTTTCTCTACCAGGTTCCGGAGGGAAGCGTGGGAGTTTTCAGGAATGGAAACCAATTTTATGAG
>NZ_PJPV01000168.1 GCF_002864045.1 Endozoicomonas acroporae | reverse complement strand
AGTCAGAAATATATGATTCCATATGGTTAGCTACTTATATGCTCCCGATAACCAGATGAGGACATAAGAAAGTCAGAACTGTCGGTACAGCAAAGCCTGTTTAGAAGGTTGGCAAGGGGAAAGCAGGGGTGCTTTTGATTTTCCAATGGAGTTGTGCACTCAAGTGCTCTGGCAACGGGGTCAGGGTCGTTAACTAAACAAGCACTATCATAAGGAAAAAACGCTAAAAAACAGCACACACATTCCGCTTTTTCCTGGAAAAAGTCTGCAACTCCCGGGGCGTAACCCCCTACCTCTGAACAGAAGCAACTGGCTCATTTTTTGACCGGATATTGATCCGTATCAATACAATCCCATTTCGGTTTACCCACAATAACCATCAAATCTTATAAGCATAACCCGAAGGTAACATGGAGCATGAGCACTGCAACGTTACAGCCGACCTATAACTACAAAGTAGTTCGGCAGTTTGCCATCATGGCCGTGGTCTGGGGAGTTGTTGGTATGGCGGTAGGCCTGCTGATTGCCTCTCAGATGGTCTTTCCCGAACTCAACCTGGGCTTACCCTGGACCAGCTTTGGACGCTTGCGGCCACTGCACACCAATGCGGTGATTTTTGCGTTTGGCGGCTGTGTCCTGTTTGCAACGTCCTATTACATCGTCCAGCGAACCTGTCAGGCGACACTGGCCATGCCGCGGCTGGCCGCTTTCACCTTTTGGGGATGGCAACTGGTGATTGTTGCGGCGGCCATTACTCTGCCCCTGGGCATTACCTCTTCCAAAGAGTACGCCGAACTGGAATGGCCCATTGATATTCTGATCGCCGTTGTCTGGGTCAGTTACGCGCTGGTCTTCTTTGGCACCATCATGAAGCGCAAGAGTAAGCACATCTATGTGGCTAACTGGTTCTTTGGTGCCTTCATTATTACGGTTGCCGTGCTCCATATCGTTAACAGCGCTTCGTTACCTGTCAGCCTGACCAAGTCCTACTCTGCCTACGCGGGGGCCATGGATGCCATGATCCAGTGGTGGTATGGCCACAATGCGGTAGGCTTTTTCCTCACCGCCGGTTTCCTGGGCATGATGTATTACTTCGTGCCAAAACAGGCGGAGCGTCCGGTTTACTCTTATCGTCTGTCCATCGTGCATTTCTGGGCGCTGGTTGCCATCTACATCTGGGCCGGCCCGCACCATCTGCACTACACCGCACTGCCGGACTGGGCCCAGAGCCTGGGCATGGTTATGTCACTGGTGCTGCTGGCACCGTCCTGGGGTGGCATGATCAATGGGGTCATGACCCTCTCCGGTGCCTGGCATAAGTTGCGGACCGATCCGATCCTGCGTTTTCTGGTGGTTTCCCTCTCCTTCTACGGCATGTCCACCTTTGAAGGCCCGATGATGGCCATCAAGACCGTTAACGCCCTGTCCCACTACACCGACTGGACCATTGGTCATGTGCATTCAGGTGCCCTGGGCTGGGTAGCCATGGTGTCATTCGGTTCGCTCTATCACCTGATTCCAAGGCTGTACGGCAAGGAACAGATGTACAGCGTTGGCCTGATCAATATGCACTTCTGGCTGGCCACCATCGGCACCGTTCTTTACATCGTTGCCATGTGGGTAAACGGTATCACCCAGGGCCTGATGTGGCGTGCAGTGAACGAAGACGGCACGTTAACCTACAGCTTTATTGAGTCCGTAGAAGCCAGCGGTGTCGGTTACATTGTCCGTGCTATTGGTGGTGCCTTCTTTGTTCTTGGCATGCTGACAATGGCTTATAACGTCTACCGCACTGCCAGAGAGTCGGGGGAGCCCTCTTCCGGTAAAGAATCCCTCGAACTCAACCCGACCACTGCGCCGGTTGAAGGGAGATAATAATAATGGCGAGCAAACACGATATTGTTGAAAAGAACCTGGGCCTGATGGTGATACTGGTGGTTGTTGCCATCAGTTTTGGCTCCCTGGTGGAGATTGTCCCGCTGTTTTTCCAGAAAGAGACCACTCAGCCCGTGGAGGGCCTGAAGCCTTACACCGCCATGCAGCTGGAAGGCCGTGATATCTATATCCGTGAAGGCTGTGCAGGCTGTCACTCCCAGATGATTCGTCCGCTGCGCGCCGAGGTGGAGCGTTATGGTCACTACTCGGTGGCTGGCGAGTCCGTTTATGACTACCCATTCCTCTGGGGCTCCAAACGTACCGGACCAGATCTTGCGCGGGTTGGCGGCCGTTACTCCGATGACTGGCACCGTGCCCACCTGATTAACCCACGTGACCTGGTGCCTCAGTCCATTATGCCCGCCTACCCATTCCTGGCAGAGAACACGCTGGATGGCAAGCTGACCGCAAGAAAGATGGAAACCCTGCGCACACTGGGTGTTCCCTACACCGATGAAGATATTGCCGGTGCCCGGGATGCTGTCAAAGGACAAACCGAGCTGGACGCCCTGGTGGCTTATCTCCAGGGACTGGGCACTGTTATTTCGGGTAAGCGCTGATGGATATCAATACGATTCGAGGACTGGCGACACTGGTCGCCCTGGTCGCATTTCTATCGGTGGTCTTCTGGGCCTACAGCAGCCGACGTAAGGGCGACTTTGATGAAGCCGCCGCGCTGCCATTTGCTGATGACCAGCAAGAGGGTGCTGCCAACAATGATGCCCCAGGCAGCCACCGGGAAACCCATAAGAACTCCCAGAAAAGAGGAGCAGTATAACGATGAGTAATTTCTGGCACTGGTGGATTGTTCTGCTGACCACCGCCTGCCTGGTACTGGTCACCTGGGTTCTGTTTGCAACTCGCAAGGGCCAGCGCAGGGATATGACCGCTGAGACCACCGGTCACGCTTATGATGGCATTGAGGAGTATGATAACCCACTGCCGCAGTGGTGGTTTATCATGTTCATCGCCACCCTGGTATTCACCGTGGGCTATCTGATTCTCTACCCGGGTATGGGTAAGTGGGCAGGTGTCCTTGGCTGGACTCAGGTGAATGAGCTGGAACAGGATCAACTCAGGCATGACCGCAAATATGCCCCTGAATTTGCCCGTTACGCCGCCACTCCGGTTGAACAGCTGATTAACAACCCCAGGGCTCTGAAAATGGGTGAGCGGGTCTATATCAACAACTGTGCCCTCTGTCACGGTATGGATGCCGGTGGTAACTTCGGTTTCCCGAACCTCACTGACAACGACTGGCTCTACGGTGGTACTCCAGACGCCATCAAGGCCACCATTGTTCACGGCCGTCAGGGGCAAATGCCCGCCTGGGGTGCCGTGATCGGTGATACCGGTGTGAAGCAGGTTGCCAGCTATACCCGTGAACTGTCTGGCATTGACAGCGGTGCCAGCGAAGCGGACCTGGCCGCTGGCGAAAAGATCTTCAGTACGACGTGTGCCGTCTGTCATAACGCCGATGGTACCGGTAACCATGCCCTGGGCGCTCCGAACCTGACCAACAATATCTGGCTGTACGGATCAAGTCAGGCGCAAGTGGAATACACCATCCGCAAGGGACGAAACGGCGTTATGCCACCCTGGAACGATATTCTTGGTGAAGAGAAGGTTCATCTGGTGACGGCTTACGTTTACAGCCTGACCCACAAGACTGAGTGATCTGCTCAGGCACAGATACAAAAAGCTATGAACCACAAAGGCACAAAGGCACAAAGTTTTTTTTAGGCTTGCCTGAGCCGGGCTTAGCAAAAAAAGCTTCCTTTGTGCCTTTGTGCCTTTGTGGTTCCAATAAAACCTTAACGGTATATTTGGGCTCTATGAACACAGACAATGCCAACCAGGAACCGGAACTGATCGACCTGTATCAGAAGCCTGAAAAGATTTACACCAGAAGCTTTTCGGGCCACTTCCGAACGCTTCGTCTGGCTGGCGGTACATTTCTCTTCTTGCTTTTTTTTGGCACCTGCTGGATCAATCTGAATGGCCGTCAGGCGGTGCTCTTTGACCTGCCCGCCCGGCAGTTTCATATCTTTGGCACCACCTATTGGCCCCAGGACTTTATCCTGCTGTCCTGGCTACTGATTATCTGCGCCTTTGGCCTGTTTGCACTGACGGTGTTTGCCGGACGAATCTGGTGCGGCTACACCTGTCCCCAGAGCGTCTTCACCTGGGTATTTATGTGGGCAGAACGCATCACGGAAGGTGAACGCAACCGCAGGATGAAGATGGACAAAGAGCCCATGTCCCTCGGGAAGTTTCTGCGCAAAAGTGCCAAACACACGCTCTGGCTGAGTATCGCTTTTGCTACGGCGCTCACCTTTGTCGGTTACTTTATTCCCATCCGGCAACTGGTGTTGGACCTGGCCACTTTCGATGTTGCCCCCTGGGGTATTTTCTGGCTCGGCTTCTTCACCCTCGCAACTTATGGCAATGCGGGTTACCTGCGGGAACAGGTTTGCATTTATATGTGCCCCTACGCCCGTTTCCAGAGCGTTATGTTCGATAACGACACCCTGGTGGTTGCTTACGACAAACATCGCGGTGAACAGCGTGGCCCCCGCAGAAAAAGCGCTGATCACAAAACCATGGGGCTGGGGGACTGTGTGGACTGCAGTGTCTGCGTGCAGGTCTGCCCTACCGGTATCGATATCCGTGATGGGCTGCAATATCAGTGCATCGGCTGTGCCGCCTGTATCGATGCCTGCGACACCATTATGGACAAAATGGGCTACGACAAAGGCCTGATCCGTTATACCACCGATAACGAACTTGCCGGCCAGAAGACCCGTTGGCTTCGTCCCCGACTGATCGGGTATGGTTCAGCACTGTTTATCATGATCTGCCTGTTTATCTTCAGCGTTGGCCATCGAATTCCGCTGGAGCTGGAAGTACTCAGGGATAGAAATGTCCTGTTCCGGGTCATCAATGATGAGCAGGTAGAAAATATCTACACACTGAAAGTCGCTAACAAAGACCAGCAACCCCATCTCATCAGAATACGGGTGGCTGGTATCGAGAATCTGAAAATAGCGGGCAGAACCGCCATTGTGGCAGAGCCGGGCAGTGTGCAGCAGGAAATCATCAGGGTTATCGCACCGTTGATTGATGGCGCCCCCAGCACCCGGCCGGTTCGCTTCAGCATCAGTTCCAGCCAGCCCGGACTGGAAGCCATTACCGCTGAAAGCCGATTTATGGTGCCCGGACCAGAGAGGAAACCCTGAACCATGACGCAATCAACCACCAGCAGAGATAACTCGGCAGGATGCCAGCCTGCCACCAACAGGGAACCTTTTACCCCCTGGTACCGGGAACCCTGGGCCTGGTACATCGTGGGTATTTTGCTGGTCACCTTTGCCTGGGGTGGCTTTCAGGTCTACACCGCCTTTACCCATCAGGACAGCGTGGTGATTGATGACTATTACAAAAATGGCAAAACCATCAACCAGGACATGACCCGAATTGAAAATGCCCGAAGCATGGCCGTTGCCGGTACACTGACCATTGATGAACTGATCGGTGAAGTCCGGGTGACGATGCAGGGTAATCCGGAGGTGTGGCCCGGGCAGCTTAAACTCAGTTTTCTTTCTCCGGTATTTAAAGACAAAGACAGAACCATTGTGCTGAACCGCTCCTTTGGCATCAGCGCCAAATCAGCCGCAGATTCTAACCCGGCACAACCCGGGCAAAACCCAATGTATGTCGGCCAGCTGGACGCCCTGGTTACCGGCCGTTACTACCTGCAACTGGAAACCCTGGATGAGCTGATTCCGGAAGTAGGCTATGAAACCGGCTGGAAGATCACCCTGGAGGCCGTCGTCTCACCGGGAACCCCAATTACCCTGAAAAACCCGGATGCCTGATGACCGATACCCGTTGCTTTCATTGCACACTGCCGGTCAGCGAGCCGGTGGTATTTTTTGCAGACGTTGAAGGAACACCGCAGCCCATGTGCTGCCCGGGCTGCAAGGCGGTGACCGAGGCCATTGTTGCTGGCGGTCTGGAGAACTATTACCGGCACCGTAGCGAAAGCGCCAACCAGGTCACTGACCTGAATCAGCGACTTCAGGAAGAACTGCAGATCTATGACCGTGCAGAGGTGCAAAAGGACTTTGTCAGACCCGCAGGCCCAGCCTCCCAAAGCCAGGATAACCACCTCACTGCCAGTCTGTTGATAGACGGTATCACCTGTGCCGCCTGTATCTGGTTATTGGAAAACCATCTGGAGGCATTGGCGGGTGTTGCCCGGGTCAGTGTCAACCTCAGCACCCATGAGGCGCAGATCACCTGGGATAACAGCGAGATCCCCTTAAGTACCATTCTGCTGGAAATTCACAAAATCGGTTACCAGGCGTTCCCCTGGCGTGCCGACCAGCAGGAAGCCCTGCTGAAAAACGAAAACCGCACCTTTATACGACGGCTTGCCGTTGCCGGTATTGGTGCCATGCAGGTGATGATGTATGCCATCGCCCTCTATTCCGGTGCCATCAGTGACGATATGCCGGACATTTACCGGGACCTGATCCGGATCTTCAGCGCCGTGATTGCCACGCCTGTGGTGTTGTACTCTGCTGCGCCCTTCTTCAAGGCGGCCTGGCGGGATATCAAAATACGGCATCTCGGCATGGATGTTCCGGTATCCATTGCCATTGGTGGCGCTTATCTGGCCAGCCTGTGGGCAACCTTCTCCATTTATTTCCTTGCTGATGGCTCTATTTATTCCATCGCTGAGGGCTCTATTTATTCCACCGCTGAGGGCTCTATTTATTCCACCGCTAAAGGCTCTGGCGAAGTCTATTATGACTCAGTCTCCATGTTTACCTTCTTCCTGCTGACCGGTCGCTACCTTGAGCTTCGTGCCCGCCATGCAACCGCCAGGGCTGCACGGGCGCTGACCAATCTGCTGCCACCCAGCTGCCTGAAAGAAGTCAATGGTCACTATCAGCGCGTCCCGGTGGCCGATCTGCAACCAGACGACAAAGTTAGAGTTCTTCCCGGTGATGCCATTCCCGCAGATGGCATTCTGATCAGTGGCTCCACCAGCGTGAATGAAGCCATGTTGACCGGAGAGTACCTGCCCATCGAAAAGCAGCCCGGTGACACACTGCTGTGCAGCAGTATCAATGTGGACCATCCCATTGAGCTTAAGGTGAGCAAAGTGGGCGAAGAGACCCGGGTAGCCGGCATTATCCAGCTGCTGCAACGGGCACAGCAGGATAAGCCCGCCATCGCAAAAATTGCCGATAAGGTGGCCGGCTGGTTTGTTGCCTGTGTTTTGCTGGTGGCCATTTGTGTGTACTGGGGCTGGTCCGGCATTGCGCCACAAGACGCGTTCTGGATTACCCTGTCGGTTCTGGTGGTGACCTGCCCCTGTGCCCTGTCCCTGGCCACCCCCGCTGCCCTGACTGCGGCTACCGGCTATCTGCACCGCCTTGGCCTGCTGGTGGCCCGTGGCCATGTTCTGGAAGGCCTGAAAACCATCGACCATGTGATCTTTGATAAAACCGGCACCTTAACCAAAGGGGAGCTGTCGTTAAGCCAGGTGGTTTCTCTTGATAACGGCAACAGCTCAAAAGAAGCGTTGCTTCAGCGGGCAGCAGCCCTGGAAGCACACTCTGAACATCCTATCGCCAGAGCCTTTTTCTACACCGTTGAGTCACTGCATGAGCAGGCTCACGAGGTGAAAAACCATCTTGGCCAGGGGATAGAAGGCACCATTGGCAACCACCTTTATCGTATCGGACGACCCGACTTTGCCTGCCCAGCCGGCAATGTGGCAACGCCAGAACAGGATGGGCAGTGGTTGCTGATGTCTGAAAGTACTGACCAGAAACTCTGGCAACCGCTCTGCTGGTTCAGGATTACCGACAGCCTGCGCCCTGAGGCCGCCCACACCATCCAACGGCTGCAACAGATGGGCAAAACCGTAACCTTGCTCAGTGGTGATGCCGAGCCGGTGGTGGCAGCAACCGCTGAATCCCTGGGTATACGGCAATGGAAGTCTGAAAGCAGCCCGGATGACAAGCTGCACTATATCCAGACACTGCAGAGTCAGGGCCACAAAGTCTTGATGGTCGGTGATGGCATCAATGATGTTCCTGTTTTAGCGGGGGCGGATATCTCCATGGCCATGGGCAACGCCTCAGACCTGGCGCGCACCAGTGCAGATGCAGTATTGATTTGTGGCAACCTTGAGCGACTGGCCGATGCCTTTAACCTGACCATAAGAACCCGGAAAATTATCCGGCAAAACCTGGCATGGTCCCTGGGCTACAATCTTGCCGCCCTGCCCCTGGCCGCAGCAGGCATGATTGCCCCATGGATGGCTGCTACCGGCATGGCGCTCAGCTCACTGATTGTGGTGGCCAACGCCCTGCGACTGAACCGCCCGGGAAAACTGACCAAAACACCGACCGAGTCAGAAGACGTTTACGCCCACCTTGAACCCAGAGGAGCTGCCTGACCATGGAAAGCCTGATTATTCTGATCCCTCTGGCCCTGATCCTGATCGCTGTAGCGATCAAACTCTTCTTCTGGGCAGTAGACGACGGTCAGTTTGACGACCTTGAAGGGCCAGCCCACAGCATTCTTTTTGATGAGCCTCAACAGATACCAAAAGCTAATGCACATGACCATAAATGAAGTCCCCACCTTACTTTCCGCATTAACCCTGGGCGTACTGGGCAGTGCCCACTGTATCGGCATGTGTGGCGGCATTACCTCCGCCCTCAGCCTCTCCCTGGCAGGCAAGTCCCGTGCACAGATCTTCTGGCTGATGCTGACCTATCATCTCGGACGGATTACCAGCTATGCCATTGCTGGTCTCCTTCTGGCCAGCATTGGCTGGTACCTGGGCGGTATCAGCCCGGAAGTAAAAATGGGACTGCGCTATTTTGCGGCCATTATGCTGATCGCCATGGGGCTTTATCTGAGCGGTTGGTGGCGTGGTCTGACACATCTGGAAAAGATCGGACATAAGCTCTGGCAACATATCCAGCCCAAGGCCAAAGCACTGCTGCCCATCAAAAACTTTCCCAATGCCCTCGCCATTGGCATGCTCTGGGGGTGGTTACCCTGCGGCCTGGTCTACAGCACCCTGGCCTGGAGCGCCACTCAGGGACAACCGGTACAGGGTGCGCTGTTAATGGCCTCATTCGGTATTGGCACCATACCCTCAGTGTTCCTGCTGGGTGCGTTCTCAAGACAGCTTAGCGGCATTATCCAAGCCAGTATCACCCGCAACCTGGCGGGTTTGCTGATTATCCTTTTTGGCTTGTGGTCTATGCCCGGCGCGCACCAGAGGTGGTTGATGTCCATGCTGCACCATCACCATATGTGATAAAAGGAAAAAAAAAGTTCTGCCTCCTAGTACATGGTTTCAATGAGTTTGACGTGTACGATCTCCGTTCACCCTGAGCGCCCTTCGGCTCCGCTCAGGATGCACTGACGAAGGGTGCTTGGCACGATCTATCAGAGTCCGGAGTTTCCGCCTTTAGGCCCTATGGGTCCTTCGACAAGCTCAGGACGAACGGAGTGCGGAGGCACGACAACCCGTCAAACTCATTGAAACCATGTACTAGGAGGCTCTTAAAGTTTTGAATCAGAAATCAAACCAAAAGACGAGGCGCTCCGCTTTTTGCTTCTGCAACTCAGCCAACTCCAAGAAATAGTTTTCACCCAGCGATTCCCTGACCGTAAGCTGAACAAACTCTTCGGGAACATCAACGCTTCTTTCTCTTAAAGGCTTGTTGTAGTCGTAAGAAACCAATTCATCAACAGACAGCCAGGAGTGGCCAGATCCACCCGTTCCCCATTCATCAGACTTGGCCTTGATGGAAAGACTGACATCTCCGGGCAGCCCCCGAGCCTCCTCAATAATGGGATACGGAGTAACATGCCAGGAGCCCCAGTCATAATCGCTTCTGACAAAACCCTCGGAAAAAAATGAAAAGACATGACGATTGCGATCTGAAAAAGGTTCGTAACCCGGGATTTCTTCCCATTGCCCGGCACTATTTCTGAATTCAGCATACATATGTATGTCTGCACCCATAATTACTCCTCCTGTCTGATCAGTGACCAGGACATATTTGTGAATTTTTATGATTTAGCAGCAAAAATAGCACATTCAATGAACCCACCGATCACTATCAATCAGACCCTTTTCAGCACAACCCTGCCAGCCAAAGCATTATTTGCTCGATTAATAACCAGATGGCAGATACAATAGCCTACCTCAACAGCTTCACGCCACGTTGGACACAACCCTCATCACAGGCCCCAAAGACGAACCACTAAGGCATGCCGGTTCGGTTCATACCTATTGACACCGATCAAAGAACAACCTTGAAAATCTTTCTAAACTAGCCAAAAACATCATGACGTAATACCGACTGTTTTTGCCTTACCCTTTCCGGCACAAAAGACCGACCAGAAGGCGAACACACTGACTAATAAGACATGAAGATTACCGAGAGCAATAATGAATACCGCACCAGTTTGGGATAAAGACCTGATTCACCGATACAACCACTCAGGCCCGCGTTATACCTCCTATCCCACGGCGGTGCAGTTTGATGGCAGCTTTGATATTGAGAAATATCAGCACAATGCCCACTCCAGTGCCAGGGCCATCAAGCCCCTGTCACTTTACTTTCATATCCCGTTCTGCTCCCATGTCTGTTATTACTGCGCCTGTAATAAAATAGTCACCAAACACCGTGGACGCGCCAATAGTTATCTGGAATACCTGTTTCGTGAAATAGAGATGCAAGCAGCACTCTACAGTCAGGAACAGCGGGTCGAGCAACTGCACTTTGGTGGCGGCACACCGACCTTTCTGAGCCGAGATCAGATGACGGATCTGATGGGCCATATCCGCCAGCACTTCCAACTGACTCAAAGCGATACCGCAGACTACTCCATTGAACTGGATCCCAGGGAAGTAGACTGGCCCATGATGGGCACCCTGAGGGACCTTGGCTTCAACCGGATCAGCATGGGTGTTCAGGACCTGAACCCCAAAGTGCAGCAGGCCGTTAACCGGGTTCAACCTGAAAGCATGATTCAATCCATTCTTGATGCTTCCAGGGTCATGGCATTCCGCTCGGTACACATGGACCTGATTTACGGTCTGCCTTTCCAGACCACCAACAGTTTTATGGCAACCATTGATCGTGTGGTTGATATGGCCCCGGACAGGCTATCCCTGTTTAACTACGCCCACCTGCCCCACCGCTTCAAGCCACAGCGCCGAATCAATGAGCAGGATCTGCCAGCGCCGGAAATGAAGCTGGACATTCTGCATCAGGCCACGGAAAAGCTGCTGGATCAGGGCTATATCTACATCGGTATGGATCACTTTGCTCTGCCAGACGATGAACTGGCCATGGCCCGGGAGGATGGCACGCTGCACCGGAATTTTCAGGGTTATACCACCCATGGCCATTGCGACCTGATCGGCATGGGCGTGTCTGCCATCAGCCAGGTAGGCGACACTTATATTCAGAACAGCACTGATGAAGCCCAGTACTGCGCAATGCTCAATGAACAGCGGTTGCCAGTGGTGCGCGGCTTAAAGATGACCGCTGATGACAAAGTCCGCCAGGCAGTCATTACCCAGCTGATCTGCCACTTCAAACTGAACTTCAGTGATATTGAACAGCGGTTTAATATTCAATTCAGGGATTACTTCCGGGATGAGCTGGCAAGGCTGGAGCCGATGAGGGCAGACGGCCTGATCAGTCTCAATAGCGATGGCTTGCTGGAAGTACTGCCGAAGGGAACACTGTTGATCCGTAACATCTGTATGCAGTTCGACCACTATCTCCATCAACCGGAGATGAAAGAAAAGACGCTCTACTCAAAGGTTATCTGAGCAACACTCCGGAGCAATCACCAGGCTCCGGAGCCCCTCTCCCGCCAGTACCGACAACGACTGATCATCCCGCACAGAACCGAAACCTCTCTGCAGCTCACCGGCTTATCAGCAAAAAACTGAAACTGACGACGACTTGCCACCACTATCACATTGATTTACTTGAAACATAAGTGCAAAATCTGTCATGTCCGTTAAATACCACGAACGAAAATTTAATCCTGTGACATAAGACAATGTCAGATTGATTTTCAGGGATAAAGACACACAACCACCAGGAGCCATGACCATACTATTATCAGGGTCAGCCCTGGGCTTGATAGATGACACGGCAGATGAAAGCTCACCGGAGCCATCGCAGTTTATGACGCATTGCTAAGTAGTTGGCCAAATGGAATCGTATATTTCTGGCTAAGTGGGCAGTTACTATGCAAGGCGCAACGTAGGGAGCATAGCCGTAGCTATGTGACCGGAGTTGCAACGCCGCAGAGTGACTGACAACTTAGTCAGAAATATATGATTTCATTTGGTTAACTACTTAAAGCAGCACCAAACCCCTACTTTAGGTCTGCCCGGTTGCGTACATACCTGATTTACACTCCGGTAACACTTTTCATACACTTGGTTTTCCATAAACAGTGTCGAATTTCGCCAATACGACTTTGAGGCCTCTCAATGACGTCAAAGCCCAACGTCCGACAGCCGAGCCATGTGGCCTGCAGAGACTGCAGCCTCAGCTCACTGTGCCTGCCACTGGCACTGAGCATTAAGGATATCGATCAGCTGGATCACATTATCAAGCGTGGGCGTCCTTTGAAAAAAGGCGAACACCTGTTTCTGGAAGGTGACCCCTTTACCAGTGTCTTTGCTGTTCGCTCAGGGGCTCTCAAAACCTACACAGCGACCAATGAAGGTGAGGAACAAATCACCGGATTTTACCTGCCCAGCGAAATTCTTGGCCTGAGCGGCATGGATACGGATACCTATCCGGTGTCGGCCCAGGCGATGGAAACCACCATGATCTGCGAGATTCCTTTTGAGCAACTGGAAACCCTTTCCGATCAATTCCCGGAACTTCGCCGACATCTGATGCGCCTGATGAGCAAGCGTATCCGTGAAGACCAGCAAATGATGATGCTGCTGTCCAAGAAAAACGCCGATGAACGTATTGCCACATTCCTGATTAACCTGGCCAGCCGTTTTCGTCGCCGGGGCTTTTCTTCCCAGTCGTTCCGTCTGTCCATGTCGAGAAATGAGATGGGGAACTACCTGGGCCTGG
Organism: Endozoicomonas acroporae; assembly: GCF_002864045.1. Taxonomy (GTDB): domain Bacteria; phylum Pseudomonadota; class Gammaproteobacteria; order Pseudomonadales; family Endozoicomonadaceae; genus Endozoicomonas; species Endozoicomonas acroporae. Next base: position 10,368 of record NZ_PJPV01000168.1, on the reverse strand, counting down.
CGGTAGAAACGGTTAGTCGTGTATTTACCCGATTCCAGAAAAACGGCCTGATCTCCGCCGTGGGCAAGGAAATCGAAATTCGCAACTCGGTTAAACTCTGTGCCCTGGCCGGGGGAAAAACACTGGAACCCAACCCGATTGCTACCAACGCCTGACTTTATCCTCTAAAGAAGCTACCCTTTGAGGCGGCTTCTTCCTTTTTATCCATTGACTGACAGCGGCATGCTCCCTCCCATGCATACAAACGAATGTTCATCCGTTCAGGAATATCTGCGAACGCAAATCAGAACCATCGCCAACTGGCCCCATGAAGGCATCCTGTTTCGGGATATCACCACACTGTTTGAAAATCCGGAAGCCTGGCGTAAGGCCGTGGATGTCATGGTTCAGCGTTATGAGAACCAGACTTTTGATCGCATTGGCGCGCTTGATGCCCGCGGTTTCCTGCCTGGCTCGACACTGTCCTATATCATGAACAAGCCGCTGGCACTGTTTCGCAAGAAAGGCAAACTGCCCGGCAAAACCCTCAGTGTCGAGTATGACCTTGAATATGGCAAAGCCGTACTGGAAATGCATGAAGACACCATTAAGGCCGGTGAAAGAATTCTGTTGGTGGATGACCTTATCGCCACCGGAGGCACACTGCTGGCTGCCGATCAGTTGATCCGACAAGCAGGAGCCTGCACACTGGAAGCTGCAGCTATCATCAATCTGCCAGATCTCAAGGGTGCTGACAGACTCAATGCGGCGGGCATTCCAACCTATGCCCTGTGCAGTTTTGCCGGTGAGTAAAACTACCCTCAGTTCAGAATTTCAGGGATGATACGATATGTCTCTTAGATCCAGGGTTAATGTCTGGATCTGAGAGCCACTCCCGCAATTACAGGACGCACAGACCGGGATCTACCCGGAAAAAGGACTTTGCAAATGGGAATATGCGCCAAGGAACTAAGGCACTATGTTGTTCGCCCCGCACTCAAGCATCTGGGTATGTGGAGCCCTACTGCTGAGAACCTGCTGCTTGGTACTGCTGCCAGAGAGTCCGGGCTTGGTTTTCATCTGAAACAGGCCAATCACCAGGCGCTCGGTATCTATCAGATTTCTCCTCGCATGCACCGCAATATCTGGGACCTGTTTCTGGCTCCAAACGCTGACTTATCCAGCAAAGTTCGGGGACTGGCCAGCCAGCGGGAGTTTCTTTCCCACCCCCATCATGAACTGGCGACCAACCTGGTTTACGCCACCGCCATTGCCTGGCTTATCTATCACCGCTGCGGTATTCAGATCGAAGATATTGATAAAGAAGACATCACTGCCATGGCCAGGTTATGGCAAAAGCACTTTCACAGCAGAAACCCCGGAACACTCCAGAGCTTCTGCGAAAGCTATCAAAAGATGATTATTGAATCAGGCTGCTCCACAGAGGAGTCAACGTACTTTAACCAGGCTGCAGCCAAACCGGCATAACAGGATTCGCCTGCTCCCTTATCGCCTTGATGATGTTCCCCTACAACCCCTTGGCCTCAGCACATTGAACACAGAGGTCAGCATAAGGCATGACCTCAAGGCGCTGAACCGGAATTTCCTTACCGCAGGACAGGCAGAAACCGTAATCACCCTCATTTATACGATCAAGGGCGCGGTTAATCTTACCCAGTTCAATCACCGCCTCGTTACCCAGTGCATCAATAACCTCATCATTCTCCCGCTCCTGCGCCTGCTCAGACCAGTCTGCACTGTTTTTTCGGGAAGCATCCTTTTTAATTTTACCCAGACGCGTATTCAGCTCATCCCTGCGAGCCATCAACCATTTCTGCCACTTATCATGATCTGTCATTTTGCTACCCCTGCACAAAAATACTGTAGAATCCTGCTGTTTATTCTATAAAGAATAGTTGTGTCAAAAGGTCACTCTTTACCATAAAACAACGCCGACGAACCTTATCCCCACTCACAAAAACGGATAAAGTATTAATTAACAACCTGCGGCGTACTGATTCTTTCCAAAATCATGAATTCAAATAGTAGATCATTGATACCGTAAACGTAATATTCAGTTTCAATCCGGAAAAACATTTTCCCACCTGGTACATCAATTCAATGAGTTTGATGTGAACAACCTCCGTTCAACCTGAAGCAGAGTCCAGGGAGTGATCTATAACCAGGCATTACACCACATAAGGCAGTCGTTTCAGCCAGGCGATGCAGGATGTGTGATTGAGCTGACTGGCAAGTACCAGGGGAGTCCTGCCATGTCTGTTTCTCACCCGATGATCTGCGCCGGCATTCAACAGCATCCTGACAACTTTCAGGTTGCCATTGAATGCCGCCATATGCAGAACGGTATTGCCGTCTTGATCGGGAATATTCAGATCCGCCTCCGCCCGGATCAACAGGCTGAGGGAAGCATCAAAGGAGAAATGAATAAAGGACATATCAACGGCATAGTGTATGGCCGTACGACCGGAATTATCTTTAATATCAAGCTGAGCACCTGCCTGGATCAGGGCTTTCAGGCTATTGCAACGGTGTTTAAGCACCGCCAGATGCAGTGCGGTCTGACCCTCTGCGTTGGTCATGTCAGGATCGGCACCGGAGCGAATAAACATGCGCAGGCACACATACCTGCCGTTGATGACGGCGTCGTGTAACACCGTGTTGCCAGCCGAGTCCCTTGCCGAAAAATCCACGTTAGCCTCAACGATGACCCTGGCGCACCCAAGATGGTTGAATCTGGTGGCTATGTGCAGCGCTGTCATAACGCTAATGCCGTTGGTAAAGGCCTGGATATTGGCCCCCTTGCGGATCAGGGTTTGCACGCTTTCAAGGTGCCCATGATAAGCAGCAAGATGCAGGGCGTTCCAGCCACAATTGACCAACGCCTCAACGTTGGCGTTGTTATCAATCAGGATTTCCAGACACTCACTATGGTTTCGCATGGCAGCGTAATGCATCGCCGTTCTGCCAACGGGGGTCACTGCGTCAAGGTTCGCACCTTTATCAGCAAGTAATCGCAGGCAGTGGCCATAACCACCGGTGGCCGCATGGTGAACTGCCACCCGGCCATGACGGCTGGCTATGGTCATATTACACCCATTGCTGATGAGAATATCCATAACCGCCCTGTGGCCGGCCTTGGTCGCCAGAATCAGGGGGGTCCTGCCACGGCTGTCCACGGTATCAATAATGCCCGGGTTCCGGGCCAGTATCCTGACACACTCACAACGGCCTTCCAGGGCAGCAATATGCAGTGCCGTTCGGTCATCACTGTCCCTGGTGGCAGGGTTTGCCCCTCCCAGAACCAATGCTTCGGCAAACTTACCATCTTCCAGCCTGGCTGCCAGGTGAAGGGCTGCATCACCATCCCGGTTAGTCATATTGAGACCCGCACCGGACTGAATCAGAAAATTAACCACATCAAGGTGGCCATTGACCAGGGCAATGTGCAGTGGGGTCATGCCGTCATTGATGGCCGGGACATCCAGCGAAGCCCCCGCTGCCACCAAAGCCCTGACACAACCAATTTGCCCATTGCGGGCGGCCATATACAGCAGACGGACATGATGACCTGTATCACCGGTACGAAACAGGGCAAAGACAACACTCGGGTCGAGGGTCAGCAACTGCTGAAGCTGTGCCAGGTTTCCGGAGCGACAGCAACTCAGGGGCATTGACTCGCTGTACGCTGAGTACTCATAGAGCTTCGCCCCACCCTCTCGCATCAGTGGCACGGCGCAATTAAGACAGACCGGGCAAGTTCGTCTGGCCAACGGTCGGCTGTTAAGCCAGGGGGTCACACATTGCTCGTGATAGCGATGGCGACAAGGGGTAACCACTACCCTGTTGTGTCCAAACAATCCAACCAGACAAATCGGACAGACATCGTTTAATGGTTGCCTTGTCGGGTTGGAAACTGGAGAAATTGAATTTTCCATCAGTATTCAGGTCACCGTGTACCCGGTTGAATTCATGGACAACCGGTGATTTCATAAACACTATTGACAGAAAAATTGTGGACTGGTTCCTGAAAGGCAGCACAGAAGCTGTCCTGCCAGCTATTGGCGCACCTTTGCAGTCTGATCTGAATTGAACGTCATTGTCAGGCTGCACAGCCTCTCAGCTTGTGATGCCGGGAAATTAAATAGTAATAATTTTTACCATGTCATTATCGGTATCGATTGGATCAGGAATATTCCCGGAAAAGATCGTTTGATTGTCCTCATGCTCATAGGACTTGCGCTCGCCAGAACGATCCATTGCAAGATCCTTAAAATTGAACAGCTCAGTATCAGCCATCTGGGATGGCGCTATATTCTGCATAGCCGTAAAAATTGACTCGATCCTGCTCGGGTTCTTTTTTTCCCACTCAGCCAGCATGGCTTTGATATTCTGACGCTGCAGGTTCTTTTGTGAGCCACACAGGTTGCATGGAATAATCGGGAACGCCATTTGTTCAGCAAACCGTTTGATATCCTTCTCGCGGCAATAAGCCAAAGGGCGAATCACCACGTTCCGTCCATCGTCTGATAGTAACTTGGGTGGCATGGCGGCCAGCCGGGAGCCGTAGAACATATTAAGGAACATGGTCTCTACGATGTCGTCCTTATGGTGGCCAAGGGCAATTTTGGTTGCGCCGATATCTTCGGCAAAGGCGTACAGAGTGCCACGGCGCAAGCGCGAGCATAAACCACAGGTGGTTTTACCCTCCGGTATCTTCGACTTAACCACCGAATAGGTATCCCTGTTAATAATATGATAAGGAACATTCAGGCCATCCAGGTATTCCGGCAGGATATGCTCAGGAAAGCCCGGTTGTTTCTGATCCAGATTCACCGCCACTAAATCAAAGGTTATCGGTGCACTTTTCTGGAGACTCTGCAAAATATGAAGCATCGTGTAGCTATCAGCGCCACCCGATAAACAGACCATCACTTTGTCGCCATCCTCGATCATATTGAACTCTTCAATAGCCTGACCTGCGTGGCGGCGCAACCTTTTTTGCAGCTTGTTAAATTCTGTCTTTGCAGTTCCGGAAAGAGAAGTCGTCATATTATCCTGAGGGAGTCTAAAGAAAAATTTGATTATAACTATCTGTCAATCTTTCACCAATCAGACCGATTGCTATCCCGTTACGGACTTTCACTACAAGGGATTCTGAAACAAGCTCAAATGGAATAAGTTATGGGATATCCCCACCCCGGGAAGGTATCCACCGAGCCATTCAAGACCCACAACTTAAAACGACTGAACACCAGCAGTCACTGAAAATGGATAAAACCCGGTATTGATTAACAAAAGCAAAATCAATATATTTAAAACCAAATTCCGCATAGCAGAATAATAAGAAGGAAATGATAACATGTCCGATGCCTATATCTACGACGGTGGTCGTATCCCTTTCGGCCGACACGGTGGGGCGCTCTCATCGATCCGTCCGGATGACCTGTTGGGTGACATCATCAGGACTCTCATTCAGCGCAATGCTTTCGATCTGAATCAATACGAAGACGTTATCGCAGGTAATGCTTCCGGCATAAACGACGGTGCATCAGCACTGATTATTGGCAGTCAACAGGCCGGGGAGAAGGCCGGCATCAGGCCCCGCGCACGGATTCTTGCCGGTGCGATTGCCGGTGTTGAGCCACGGGTCATGGGGCTTGGTCCGGTGCCAGCGTCACGCAAAGCCCTGGCAAGAGCAGGGCTGACCATGGCCGATATGGATGTGCTGGAATTCAACGAAGCCTTCGCAACCCAGGCACTATAAGAATGAAATTATGACTGTCACCTATGATTTGCAGAACAAAATTGGTGTTATCACCATCAATAACCCACCGGTCAACGCCCTTTCCCAGCCTGTACGTGAAGGCCTGAAAGGCACCATTGAGAAGGCTCAGCACGATGACTCCGAACTGTTAATTATCATCTGCACAGGGCGCACCTTTATTGCCGGTGCCGATATTTCCGAGTTTGGCAAAATGCCCATGGAGCCATCGCTGCCGGATGTGGTCAATTTGATTGAGGCATCGGCCAAGCCGGTGATTGCCGCCATCCATGGCACAGCGCTTGGTGGCGGATTTGAAGTCGCCCTGGCCTGTCATTACCGCATTGCAGTTCCTTCTGCCAAAGTAGGTTTGCCGGAAGTCAAACTGGGTTTGCTGCCCGGTGCAGGTGGCACACAGCGGGCTCCCCGTCTGGCCGGGGTAAAAAACGCACTGGATCTGATGACGTCAGGTCACCCCATGAAGGCGGCCAGGGCGCAAAGTATCGAGCTGCTCGATTCATTGGTTGAGGGCAACTTGCTGACCGGTGCCATCGAGTTTGCCAACACCCTGCTGGCTGACAATCCGGAAGTCCGGCGGGTAAGCGATATAACCATTGACCCTGCCCAAATAGAGCCGGGCTTGTTCGATGCCTACCGGGCCAGGCTGGCCAAACGTGCCCGGGGGCAGATTGCGCCACAAAAAATCGTCGCCTGTGTTGAAGCTGCCGTTAACCAACCCATCAACAAGGGGCTGGAGCTTGAGCGGAAACTGTTTGTTGAGTGTCTTCTGTCGCCTGAGTCACAGGGATTACGACACCTGTTTTTTGCTGAGCGCAAAGCTGTAAAAATTAATGGCCTGCCGAAAGAAACCCGGGCTAAAGCGATTCAATCGGTGGGTATTATCGGTGGTGGCACCATGGGTGGCGGGATCGCCATGAACTTTGCCAATGCCGGTATTCCCGTCACTCTTCTGGAGATTGATGAACAAGCCCTGCAACGTGGTAAGGATATTATTGCCAGCAACTACGGTATCACCGTTAAAAAGGCAAGCTCTCCGGGGCCGAAGCAGAAAAACGGCTCGGGATGATCCGTGGCACAACCTCTTATGACCACCTGGCGGAAGTGGACCTGGTGATCGAGGCGGTATTTGAAGATCTTGCCATCAAACAAACCGTTTTCAAACAACTTGATGCCGTGTGCAAGCCCGGCGCTATTCTTGCCTCCAACACCTCCTATCAGGATATCGATGCCATCGCCACCGTGACCCGTCGTCCACAAGACGTGATTGGGCTGCACTTCTTCAGCCCGGCAAATGTCATGAAATAGCTGGAGATAGTGCGGGGCGACAAGACCTCGGACGAGGTGCTGGCAACCGCCATGGACATTGCCAAACAGATTAACAAGGTGCCGGTACTCTCCCGTGTCTGTTACGGCTTTATTGGCAACCGGATGCTGCGGCCATACGCAAGAGAAGCGCAGTTATGCCTGATCGAAGGGGCAACCCCGGAACAGATCGACCGGGTCATGGAGAACTGGGGCATGGCCATGGGGCCAATGGCTGTTGCTGATCTGGCCGGTATCGACATCGGTTATAAGGCCCGCCAGGGATTGTCCGACGAGGAAAAAGGTAATCCCAAATCCTACTGCATTGCTGACCGACTGGTGGCAATGGGCAGGCTGGGGCAAAAAACCGGGGCCGGTTACTATCAGTATGATCCCACGTCACGGGCCAGGAGTTCTGATGAAACCATCCTTCGGGTAATAGAAGAAGAAGCCACAAAACAGGGTGTTGTGCGAAGAGAGATCAGCGACGACGAAATTCTTGACCGACTGACCTTAGCGCTGATCAATGAAGGCTTTAACATTCTGGAAGAAGGTATTGCCCAGCGCTCCAGCGATATCGACGTGGTTTATATCTTTGGCTATGGCTTTCCAGCCTATCGCGGTGGCCCGATGGCGTTTGCAGAGAACCAGGGCCTGAAAAAAGTCTACGCCAGAATGTGCCAGTTTGGCGAACAGTTCGGCCAGCAGAACTGGACACCATCTGCACTGCTGAAAACACTGGTCACCGACAATAAAAGCCTGACTCAATGGGAAAAAGAGCAGGCATGACTTTGCAGTCATAACCTTCATATAGATGCCTGGGGTTATTCCCGGGCTGTTATGGTATTTTCAGAAAAACCCAATATTATACGACATCAATTTTTTGCTTTAAGACAGACAATTATCGTCGTATAAAAACGACCGGCCAAAAGATTACCAGTCAACCCATGGAAAAATTGGCAGGCACAAGGCAGTTAACTATCCAATATGAATGACCAATATGCCACTCTGAAAGGGATAATCTTTGCCCTGCTCTCAGCACTGGCATCCACTACCGCGGGTGTTGCCACCAAGGTGGTAGCCGATGCAGTTCCCATCTCTATGGTTGTTTTGTTTCAGTACGGCATCTGCCTGCTTATTCTTATCCCTTTGCTGTTGAAACACCCTCTTCGCAACTGGTATACAAAACACCCGGTTATTCATGCTGTCCGGGGGATTTCCGGCTGGCTGTGTTTTTTTACCTACTATCTGGCGATTCAACATATCCCCCTGGTGGACGCCTCTCTGCTGCGTAATACGGCACCGTTATTTGTCCCATTATTTGTCTGGGCCTGGATAAAAATAACCATTCCGGGGGGGCAGTGGCTGCCTATTATTGTTGGCTTCCTGGGTATTCTGCTGATCTTGCGACCGGACGCAGAAGGCATTGAATACTGGCATATCATCGGGTTGCTGTCCGGCGTGTTTCTGGCGCTTTCCATGGTCAGCACCCGGGTCCTTTCAGGCACTGAATCCACCCATGTGATTTTGTCTTACTATTTTTTGATATCGTTTCTCTGCAGCATCCCGTTAGCCATCCTTGACTGGCAGCCTATTCCTTACTGGACGCTGCCCTATTTACTCTATATTGGTGGTTCTATCTCGTTGACCATGTGGTGTTATACCCGGGCATTGACACTTGCCAGTGCCGTCATCGTGGCACCTATAAACTACTCCGGTGTAGTATTTTCAGGAATTATGGGCTGGCTGATCTGGAACCATATTCCCGACGGATTTGCACTAACAGGAATTCTGCTGGTCATTGCCGCCGGGCTGATTACGGCGTTCTGGAACAGCAGCAGTCCCAGACAACAATAGATGAATGTTAACCGGCAAACCCCGGAGATTTACCCGATACTTCTGATTCACCTATGTTATAAATGTTTAATCCTTTAACCAGTATTGATAATGGCCTTTAATTTGCAGGGAGCGGAACTCCACCCCTTGCAGAGCATACACAATAGTAGAAGACACACCGCATATGAATGAAATTATTGACCTGCCAAGAGAGAAAGGGGGGGAGAAAGACAGGAAATTCGTTGAGGCGCTGGCACGTGGCCTGGATTTGCTGCGGGCTTTCAGTCAACAGGGCGGCGTTCTCGGTAATCAGGACCTTGCCAGAATTACCGGGCTTCCCAAACCAACCATCTCCCGTTTGACTTACACACTGACCCAGCTGGGCTATCTCACTTACTCGAAGCACCTGGAAAAATATCAACTGGACGTCGGTGTGCTGGCACTGGGTTACGCCTACACCTCCAATCTCAACGTACGTAAAATTGCCAAGCCTTATATGGAAAAAATGGCCACTCAAGCCAATGTCTCTGTTGGACTGACCATCCGCGAGCGTCTGTCGATGATTTACGTTGAGAATTGTCGCAATGAAAAAACACAGGCTCTGCGCATGGATGTTGGCTCAAGATTGCCACTGGCAACATCATCCTCCGGACGTGCCTTTCTGGCCGGTCTGTCAGACGACGAAAGACAGCAGATTCTGTCACTGATGGAGCAGCACTCAGGTGATCACTGGCCAGCCTGGCAAGAAAGCATCAGCAAGGCTATTGATGAGTATCAGGAAAAAGGCTTCTGTACATCCCTTGGCGACTGGAGCAAAGATGTTAATGCCGTTGCTGTCCCGCTCAAACTTCTGGATGGCCGGGTTATGGCAATCAACTGCGGTGGCCCGAAATACCTTATCTCCGATGAGATGATCATGCAGTCACTGGGGCCACAGCTGGTTCATGTGGTGCGGGATATTGAGGCTACCGGGGTATAACCCATAAATAGCTCGGCTTGAATACTGTCCTATCCTCGTTTCCACGCTCCACGTGGGAACGAGCACGTAGCACTTGATTGAGATAAAATAAAAAATCGAACTCACATTTCGCTGTGCAGTATTATATATTGATTTCAATCATACCCTCAGGCTAAGATCACAAAGCACTGAAATCTTCGATACAAGAATTCAATAATAACAAAAACCTGAAACCGACTACTGAGGGCAGTAGTGGCAAGAAGGAGCAGGAGACCTTAGCAACATGCAAAAAAATCACCGTGCTTCCGGGCAGATGGAACGGCCTGTTGGAATCAGAAAATCAACTTATCTACTCACACTGGCTATTCTGGGCACCATGCCCGGTGTCAGTCAGGCCGTTAGCTGGACCACAGAAAATGATGTCCATATCTCGCTGGATACCCAGGTAAAATGGCTCCTCGTCCTTTAGTGTGGATTTCCTTATGAAATA
>NZ_PJPV01000167.1 GCF_002864045.1 Endozoicomonas acroporae | reverse complement strand
ATTTTAGTCGATAAATTGTGCGGGTGAGTTTTTATTGCCTCCTCTGTATGCTATGTGGCGGTGGAGCTCCAGGATTCATCGGGAATTGCTGGCGGAAAACTGATCAATAACGACCACTCAGTGATCACGGTCAGTGAAAACCTTGACTTGATTTCCGGTAATAGCTATCCAGATAATCCATCTGAACAGTTAATGAGCACCAAGTTTCAAAAACTTCTGGACTGGGGATCCAGTCATTATGACGACGTATTGATCAGTGTTCCGTCGATTCTTAATGTGACTGATGGGGTAGTGGTTGGCAGCCGGTGCGCAACCGGTTTGTGGTTATTCAGGCGGGGCAGACCTCTGTAAAAGATATTGAGGTTGCTAATCGACGCCTGCAGCAGGCTAGAGTAGCCATTAATGGTACCATTTTTGTTAAAGAGCAGGGTTGATGGTGGTAGGGAAAAATCATGAAAGCCCCCGAAGTCAGTGGGCTCAATGGCTATAAGGATATTCCCTTATAGAGCAAAATATACATCCAGTGTCTTATACAAAAAAGATTTGGATGTTCTTGAGATGAATGCATTTGATTTAATGAATAGGCTATCTGTCATTGATGACGCACGTTAACATTCCCTGTGTCTGAAGTTCTCAAAGGGTGCGGGTTTTCATGATTTTTACCTGGAACAAAATTCCAACCCTTACCCCACAACTCAAAACTAACAACCATGAACTTAATACCCGTGATAATGTCCGGCGGCTCTGGCAGTCGTCTTTGGCCTCAGTCCCGCTTCTTATACCTAAGCAGTTCCTGCCGCTGCTCAATGAGCAAACTATGTTGCAAAACACTGTATCCCGTTTGGATGGCCTGAATTCGGTTACCGCTCCGCTGGTGATTGCCAATGAAGAGCACCGCTTCCTGGTGGCGGAACAGTTCCGGCAGATGGGGCGGCAAGCTTTGGCCATAATTCTCGAGCCGATTGGCAGAAATACTGCACCAGCGGTTGCACTGGCGGCTTTAAAAGCTTTGAACCACAAAGGGCTGTTGAATGTGCCCGACAACACAGGCACTTCCATCATACCTGGCAGTCGCACAGAGCACGGAGAAGAACCTTTTTTGTTGGTGCTGGCAGCAGATCATGTGATGAAGGATGTTGCTGCTTTTCATCAGGCTGTTCAAGCGGCATTACCAGCAGCTCGTGATGGCAAGCTGGTCACTTTTGGGATTGTGCCCACTCATCCTGAAACCGGGTACGGCTACATAAAAGCTTTGAACCACAAAGGGCATGAAGAGCACAAAGAAAAGACTTCTTTTTTATTTGTACAGGATTTTGTAGAGAAGCCTGATTTAGGAACGGCTCAGGGTTATCTTGTTTCAGGGGACTATTATTGGAACTCTGGTGTGTTTCTGTTTAAGGCCTCACGGTATCTGGAAGAGTTGAACAAATTCCGGCCTGATATTCTGGAAGCCTGTGAAAAGGCCATTGCCGTAGAGAATGCCGATCTTGATTTCGTTCGTCTGGATGAAGCAGCGTTTACCGCCTGCCCGGATGAATCTATCGATTATGCGGTGATGGAAAAAACCACCGATGCGGTGGTGGTGCCTCTCGATGCCGGCTGGTCCGATGTGGGTTCTTGGACCTCATTGGCAGATATCTGTGAAAAGGATGAGTCCGGTAACTCGGTCCAGGGTGACGTTCTGTTGCAGGATACCCGTAATACTTACGTACGCAGTGAGAAGAAACTAATTGCCACGGTGGGTGTTGATGATCTGGTCATCACCGAAAGCGATGATGCCATTCTGGTGGCTCATAAAGATCGGGTGCAGGATGTAAAAAAAATTGTTGACCGGCTGAAGGCACAAAACCGCACCGAGGTAAAACTGCACCGCAAAGTCTATCGTCCCTGGGGTGCTTATGACTCCATCGATATGGGCGAACGATTTCAGGTTAAGCGGATTACCGTTAAGCCAGGAGCAAAGCTCTCCTTGCAGATTCATTACCATCGTGCAGAGCACTGGATTGTGGTGAAGGGTACGGCACTGATCACCAATGGTGATCAGGAGATTTTGCTGACCGAAAACCAGTCCACCTATATTCCCATAGGTGTGATGCATCGGCTGGAAAACCCTGGCAAATTTAACCTTGAACTGATTGAGGTACAGAGCGGTGGGTATCTGGGTGAGGATGATATTGTCCGGTTTGAGGATACGTACGGGAGGGCTTAAGTCAGCAATGGGTCGGTTAGCAGAAAATATTTTCCCTTCAAAAGTATCACGGCAGAGTGAATGCCGCTCACCACTGCCCATTGCTGAACCAAACACTGTCTCAGAAAATATTCAGGCTTGGGTATCAGGGAAAACTCATGAAGAAGCGTGAATTTGCTGGTGTTGAGCGTTACAGTGGATACTACGTATAGGCGAAATTTATATGACTATTGTCATATAAATTTCGCCGGATGTGTCAACGAAATGAATGCTTTAAATTTGATGGAAAGCCTTTCAATAATTTACGATCCACGACAAGTTGGAATGGATGAGCTGAGTCGAGTGAAACACCATGACCCAGAGACGGGATGAAATTTGGCAAGTGGCCAGTAAATCAGTCACAATTTGAGAATTGCGGTAGCATAACAACCACATTGTGCTGGTTTGAAATATCCGCACCCCCGCTGAGCACAACCACTACTCATTGTGGCTGCTCCCTGCAATACATCAAACTTCATATGGTCAGGCTTTAGAATAGTGGCGACTGTTAAGATTATTCCTTCAAATTTATCCTTTCCCACATCAAATGAAGAAACACTTCTGGATAGCGCGCTACAAGCAGGTGTGACATTAAATTACAGCTGTAAATCCGGCGTGTGTGGCGTTTGCAAAGCCAAAGTGATCAGTGGTGAGGTTACTTCAGAGGGAGGAAATATTTCGCTATCTTCCGATGAAAAAGTCCAGGGCATTGTCTTGACTTGCTGTAGCCGTGCTCTCACTGACTGCACACTGGAAGCGGATTATTTACCTGAACTTGCTCGCCTATCACGTAAAATCGTCCCGGCAAAAGTGTCCTCTGTCTATTACCCCAAGGAAGATGTGGCGGTCATTCACTTCCGACTACCACCCAACATCACTTTTGAATATCTGCCAGGACAATACGTTGATTTGAATTATGGCGGCGTAATTCGCAGCTATTCCATTGCCAACAATAACGCTCAGGATGGTATTGAGCTGCATATTCGCAGGGTTATAGGAGGGGAAATAAGTGAAAAAATCTTCCCATCTTTATCAGAAAACACCCTGATGAGAATAGACGGGCCGCTGGGCACCTTTTTTGTTCGTAAGAGTGATCGGCCAATTATTTTCCTCGCTGGCGGCACCGGATTTGCCCCAGTGAAAGCGATGGTAGAACAAATGCTTGCTGAGGAGGATAACAGGGCTGCCCATATTTATTGGGGCGGTCATACACAGCAGAGCTTTTACTCGCAGTTGCCTGAGCTTTGGTCAAAAGAACACAGTCATATCCATTATATTCCTGTTGTCTCGGGAGATGATTCGCATTGGACAGGGCGGACAGGCCTAGTGCATCAAGCCGTGATGGAAGATCACGCAGACTTGTCTCAATACGATGTATACGCTTGCGGCACACCACTGATGATAGAAGCCGCACAACAAGATTTTACCGCGAGTGGCTTACCGGAAGATCGTTTCTTTGCTGATGCTTTTGTGGAGTCAGCACACTAAAACAGGGAATAGCAACGTATGAAAGCTGTCATTCTGGCCGGTGGATTGGGAACTCGTTTAAGTGAGGAAACTGCCTTACGACCAAAGCCCATGGTGGAAATTGGTGGTCGCCCTATTCTGTGGCACATTATGAAAATGTACTCTAGCCATGGCATCAACGATTTTATCATTTGCTGTGGCTATAAGGGTTACGTCATCAAAGAGTATTTTGCCAACTACTTCCTGCATATGTCTGATGTTACTTTCTGTATGCACAACAACCAGATGGAAGTACATCACAAACGTGCCGAACCCTGGACGGTAACTTTGGTTGATACTGGCGATGAGTCTATGACCGGTGGTCGTTTAAAAAGGGTCAGACAGTACATAGAGCACGATGATGCCTTTTGTTTTACCTATGGTGATGGTGTCGGTGATATTGACATTCTGGCGTCAATTGCCTTTCACCAGCAACACGGTAAGCTGGCTACATTAACGGCGACGTATCCTCCGGGGCGTTTTGGTGCACTGGATATTCAGGGCGATGCAGTAAAAAGCTTTAAGGAGAAACCTAAAGGCGACGGTGCCATGATAAATGGTGGCTTCTTTGTGCTATCCCCGGCAGTGATCGATTTGATTGAAAGTGACGCCACCATTTGGGAACAGGAGCCGCTGATGGCCTTGGCTGAACAAGACCAGCTCATGGCATTTCGCCATGAAGGTTTTTGGCAACCTATGGATACCCTGCGCGACAAGCATTTGCTGGAAGAGTTGTGGCAAAGTGGCAAAGCTCCGTGGAAACGTTGGGAGTAAAGGACGATGAAAGCCGATATTAGTCCTCCGTTCTGGCAGGGTAAACGGGTCTTTGTGACAGGTCATACCGGTTTTAAAGGCAGCTGGCTTTGCTTATGGCTGGAACAACTCGGTGCTATCGTGCAAGGTTATGCACTCGATTCTCCCACTGACGTTTCGTTGTTTGAACAGGCTCACGTTGCTACCGGTATGCAGTCACAAATCAGTGACATCCGTGATAGTGAGGCGTTGGCAAGCAGCATGATCCGGTTTCAGCCGGAGATCGTCATTCACATGGCTGCACAACCATTAGTACGACTCTCATACGCTGAGCCTGTTGAGACTTACTCAACCAACGTAATGGGCACGGTTCACCTGTTGGAGGCGGTGCGCAAAAGTAAAAGCGTACGAGCCGTGGTTAACGTCACCAGCGATAAATGCTACGACAACAAGGAATGGGTTTGGGGTTATCGGGAAGACGAGCCGATGGGAGGTTACGACCCTTATTCTAATAGTAAGGGATGTGCAGAGCTCGTCGCTTCAGCTTATCGAAACTCCTACTTTAATAATGCCAGGTATGCTGAGCACGGAGTTGCTCTTGCGTCTTGCAGAGCCGGAAACGTGATTGGTGGCGGAGATTGGGCAGTTGATCGTCTGATTCCTGATATACTTCGTGCATTCGAAAAAAATACCCCCGTTGTCGTTCGCAATCCACACGCTATTCGTCCTTGGCAGCATGTGTTAGAGCCACTGTCAGGATATTTGCTTATTGCGGAAAAATTATTCCACCATGGGCCTTCCTATGCAGAAGGTTGGAACTTTGGGCCAAACGATTGTGATGCCAGGCCGGTTGATTACATCGCTGACAAACTGGTCAAGCTGTGGGGTGAGGATGCCTGTTGGCAATTGGATGGTGCGGATCACCCTCATGAAGCTGGCTATCTCAAGCTGGACTGCTCCAAAGCAAGGCAACGTCTGAATTGGGAACCTCGCTGGGATTTGGATAAAACCCTTAAGCGCATAGTTAAGTGGCATAAAGCATGGTTGAACCACGATGACATGCGCCAATACACCATAAATGAAATTAATGACTATATGAAAGCTTGATCAGTTAACAAGCTAGGATAAACAATGACTCAGGAAACACTGCGTAACGATATCGTAGCCCTTGTGGGCCAATATGCCGATGATGCTTTTGCGGACAAACCGTTTGTTCCGGGCGAGACAGTCATACCACCCTCTGGCAAAGTGATTGGTGCGCCAGAAATCAAGGCAATGGTGGAGGCCTCCCTTGATGGCTGGTTAACCACGGGCCGATTTAATGCTGAGTTTGAAAAGCGACTGGCAGGCTACATCGGCGTGCCGCACTTACTGACTACCACATCGGGCTCTTCAGCCAATCTGCTGGCAATGACAGCACTGACCTCACCGAAATTGGGTGAACGGGCGCTCAAGCCAGGTGATGAAGTAGTTACTGTAGCGGCAGGCTTCCCGACCACAGTGAACCCGACTGTACAAAACGGCCTGGTACCTGTGTTTGTTGACGTTGATATTCCAACATACAACATCGACCCGGCATTAATTGAGGCTGCGGTATCAGAAAAAACCCGGGCGATCATGATTGCCCATACTTTGGGCAACCCCTTTGACTTGTCTGAAGTACGTCGCATTGCTGACCAGTATAACCTTTGGCTTATTGAAGATTGCTGTGATGCCCTGGGCAGTACATATAATGGCCAGAAGGTGGGTACGTTTGGTGATTTGGCGACGGTAAGCTTCTACCCAGCGCACCACATTACCATGGGTGAGGGTGGTGCGGTGTTCACCAAATCCCGAGAACTTATCCGAATTGTAGAGTCTTTTCGGGATTGGGGGCGTGACTGTTATTGCCAGCCAGGCTGTGACAACACATGTGGCAAACGCTTTGAACAACAGCTCGGTACTTTGCCCTTTGGCTACGACCACAAATACACATACTCCCACATGGGCTATAACCTGAAGATTACTGATATGCAAGCCGCCTGCGGCCTGGCGCAGATGGATCGGGTTGAGTGGTTAGTACAAAAGCGTAAAGATAATTTTGCGTATTTAAAGGACGGCTTAAAGGCCTGCGAAGAGTTTCTGGAGTTGCCAGAAGCAACCCCGAATTCAGAGCCTTCCTGGTTTGGATTTCCAATTACCATTAAAGAGACAGCGGGGGTTAAGCGGGTTGATCTGCTCAAGTTTCTCGATGAGCATAAAATTGGTACACGACTGCTGTTTGCCGGTAACCTGATTCGTCAACCGTATTTTCAGAACGTCAACTACCGGGTTGTGGGTGAGCTGACTAATACTGACCGTATTATGAATAACACATTCTGGCTTGGCGTATACCCGGGGCTTACTGAAGAGCATTTGGATTACGTGATTGGCAAGCTGGAAGAGTTTTTTGGGCTGAATTTTTAATGATTAAATAGGCTCTATTTTTAGAGCCTTTTTTGAGAATGCCTAATGAAAATTGAAGAGCTTAGTATTGAAGGCTGCTATTTGATTACACCACGGATCATTAATGATGATCGTGGTTGTTTTGTTAAGACTTTAAATAAAGATATTTTTCTTGAACATGGCTTATGTAGTAATTTTGAAGAAGAATATTTTTCATTATCGAATCGGAATGTCCTTAGAGGAATGCATTTTCAAAAGCCACCATCAGCACATGCTAAATTGATTTATTGCATGGAAGGTGAAGTGCTAGATGCATTTGTTGATATCCGAAAGGGTTCACCTACATACCAAAAACATCAAAAATTAAAATTGGACTCAACATATCGTCGTATTTTGTACCTTCCTCCAGGAATAGCGCACGGATTTTATACGTTGACTAGCTCTGCAATCATGATTTATAAAACATCAACTTGTTATGATCCGGTTAATGATGATGGTATTTTATGGAATAGTTGTGGCATTGACTGGATGATTGATAGTCCACTGCTGTCAGCTCGAGATGAAAGCTTTTTGCCAATGAATTCCTATAAGAGTCCCTTTTAATGAATATTTTAATTACAGGCGCTACAGGATATATTGGTTCAAATCTAGCAAAAGCATTATTTGAAAGTGGCCATAAAATTAGTTTGTTGGTGCGACCAAGTTCTGATTTATCAGAATTTTCTACAGGAATACAAAAATTTTCTATTCACATATATGATGGATGTTATAGTTCAATATCAAAAGCATTGACTCAAGATGGCATCAATCTTGTGATACATTGCGCATCTTTGTTTTTGTCCAGCCACAGAGAAGAGGATGTAGAAAGATTAATTGACAGTAATATCAAATTTCCATCAATGCTTTTAGAGTCTATGGTTCAACATGGAGTGTATAAATTTATAAATACAGGGACTGCATGGCAGCATTATAATGACGAAAGCTACAACCCTGTTAACCTCTATGCGGCAACTAAACAAGCCTTTGATGATATTGTGAGATATTACCTTGAGGTAAATTCTATTGCATGCATTACCTTGAAGCTTTTTGATACTTATGGTCCAAATGATGGTAGAGGTAAATTGATAGGTTTTCTTATTAAGAAAATAAAAGAAGGAGGGCATATAGATATTTCTCCTGGAGAACAAGAAATTTCATTGGTGCATATCGATGATGTGGTTAGTGCCTATAAACTAGCAATCAAGGAATTAGTTGGGATTAAAAAAGGAAGCTCAAGAGAATATGGTATTTGCTCAGCGGATACATATAAATTAAGAGCTTTGATTAAAACTATTATTAAAGAATATAACTCTGACATCCCATTGCATGTGAATTTTGGTGGCTTTAACTATCGTGATAGAGAAGTGATGACACTTTGGCAATCCTATAAGAAAATACCTGATTGGGTAGAAAAGAATAATGTTGTTGATTTTATTCTGAAAGAACTCCAATGAGACAGCTTATATTTAATAATCAAAGATTTGTACCATAGATGCATATACAATTGTTGAGAAATCATAGTTTATTTCGAAATGAATACGTTAAACAGTTAGCTGGGTCATTAATTTTTAAGATGCTGATGGTTTTAGCATCATTTTTACTGATGCCGTTAATGTTAAAGTATCTTGGTGATGAACGTTATGGCATTTGGCTTACTATGTATAGCGTCGTATCTTGGGCGTTGTTCTTTGACTGCGGCATTGGTAATGGGGTTCGTAATAAGCTTAGTGAATATTTAGAGCATAATAGGTATAATGAGGCAATTAAGAGTATCAGCTCGGCTTATGTATCTATCGCAATTATATCTTTGCTTATTTATATATTGGTTATTATTGCAGGACAATTCATAGACTGGAATGTAATATTCAATACGGAAAAAATATCAGCCAGAGAGATACAAAATTCTTTTTTGACTATATTTGGTTTGTTTTTAGTAAATTTTGTATTATCGATCATTGATCAATTATTTCATGCGACAAAAAAAACTGAAAAAACAGTTTTGAGATCGTTTTTTAGTAATTTGTTTTCGTTAATAACTGTATATATCGCTAATGTATTTTTCGATCCGAGCTTAACCTATTTGGCCATAGCATATGGATCGTCACTGGTTTTATCAAGCTTATTACTTACTATTTCCTTCTATTCGAAGTTTCCAAATTTAATACCAAGCATAAAGTATTTTGATAGAGACCGGATTTCTGAAATTATAAACCTTGGTGGACAATTTTTTATTATTCAAATTGCTGTTTTGGTGATTTTTACAACAGACAAAATTATTATTGCTCAGGTTGTTTCTCCCGCAGCAGTTGTTCCCTACGAGATTACCATTAAGCTATTTAGTTTAGTTTTGGTTTTTAATAATCTTTTCTTGAACCCTTTGTGGTCCGCATATACTAGAGCGTTTGCGAGACAGGATATTTATTTTATTAAAAGCACTTTAAAGAAAACACATGTAATATTTGTTGTGCTATCCATGATATCTCTATTGATCTATCTACTATCACACACGATTATTGATATATGGATGGGAGGTCGAGTCATGGTTCAAGAAAGTCTCGTATTAATTGTGTGTGTCTTCATTATTGTTAGATTATGGTGTGATATCTATGCCTATTTTTTAAATGGAATTTCAAAAATAAAGGTGCAGATGTATTTGGCAGTTATTCAAGCAACGATAAATTTGCCTATTTCAATATGTTTAGGGAGAAAATTTGGAGTGGAAGGAGTACTTTTAGGTAGTTTAATTTCTCTATCTTTATCAGCGTTAGTTCTACCACTCTACTCACACTTTTTAATCAAAAATTTTACAGTGCGGAGCTGTGTTTGATTTGAAAAAATACCTTGTATGTAGGATAGCTCCATCAGAAGCAGGTGGAGTTGCTCGGTTAATGAAAAAATTAGCAAAAGATGCTGAGCGAAATGGTATTGAGCTTGTTACCGGCTACCAGCAAAAGAGCATCAAAAATTACATCAGAAATAGAGAATACTTTAAAGTTCTAACAGAAATAATTCAGCGATTTTTGGGTGATCTTGTTTTTAACTTTAGAGTAAGCAGAATAAGTGGAGTAGAAGTTTTTTGTATACATCCTCAGACACTAGGATTTAGTAGGTTTATCGAATTAATTAGCAGAAACAAAAAAACCTATTTTTATGTTATGGACAATAGTTTTTTTTGTATGATGTCATATAACTATGATCCTAAAATGAAAATGGAGTGTCTTCGATGTATTAATAACCCAATAAATGCATATGAACAGTGCTATCCATTTATTGTAAATTGCTCTAGGTCAGATTACATTGATTTTCAAAATAGCTTGCGTAGGTTTTCAAGTAAGGTACATTTTCTTGCCCAGAATCAACTTCAAAAAGAATTATTAATTAAAGTTTTCGGTAGTAACATTGTATGTGATATAGTTGGGCTCGACACTGGAGAAGTAGATAGTAAAACCTTTCACAAAAAAAGATTACCACCTATTTATGATTTTGTCTTCCATGGTGCTGGCCATTTAGCTAAAGGCGTTGAATATTTTGTTGAGTTGGCTGAGTTATTACCTAAACACACTTTTTTCATTCCGCTAAGTCAGGTAGATTGTGAAAAAGTTATCGGTCGCATAATTTGTGCAAAAAATATTATTTATCAACAATGCTCCTGGGAAACAGGTTTAAAGGATGCTGTCCTTCAAGCAAGAATCACTATCAACCCTAGTTTATGGTCTGCACCTATAGAAGGTGCATTATTGAAATCAATTGCCTATGGGCATCATGTTGCAACAGTTGAAACAGAATTTGGTTATGAAAAGGAAGTAGCCAATGATTTTAATTTAATAAGATTGCCATTAGATAAAAAAAAAGCAGCAGCTATTTTGACTAAAAAAATAAAGGATTGTGAGCAAAAAAAAGATTATATTCCAATGAGAAATGAAGTGGATAAGAGCATTATTAATTTTTTTAGCAATTGTTAGATGAGTGTTTGTTTATTCATACTCATAGTTGAATAATTATTTTCCACAAGTTTTTGCTGAAAGCTATGATTTTAATTCAGAATTCTTTTGATAGAAACTCAGTTTTTTCAAATTACAGGTTTGTTTTGCAGTGATCAATGTTGTTAGACCTACTGTTTCAGTTATCACAGCAGTATTTAATGGTGAATCTCACATTGAAGAAACCATTCTTAGTGTTATCAATCAAACATATAGAAATATTGAATACATTATAATTGATGGTGGATCGACTGATGGGACGGTTGAAATAATAAAAAAATATGAAAAGAAAATTAAATACTGGATCAGTGAAAAGGATAAAGGTATATCTGATGCCTTTAACAAAGGAATTCTGCAGTCAACAGGTGATTATATAAATTTTCAAGGTGATGGTGATGGTTTTTGTAGCAATGACTCTATTGCTGAAGTTATGAATGGAGTAGATTGCCAAAAGGATATGCTTGTTTCTGCAAGAATAAAAAGAATAGATGAAAGAGGATGCATAATTTATCTTTCTCAAAGAATGAGTAAATTTAAAAAGACAAGTTTGCTATTTAGAATGTCAATGCCACATCAAGGATTATTCACTCATAGATCATTGTTTGAAAAATATGGGCGATTTGATGTAGAAAACACTTTTTGTATGGATTACGAGCACTTGCTTCGTGCCTATAAAAGCTTTCCCAGGGTGATTCTGAAAGACGTTGTAGTCGCAAAGTGGAGATCTGATGGTATTGGAAATAATAGAGAATTAGAGGTTTTAAAAGAATATAATAAGATAAAGGTCAAAAATAAGATTGCAAATCCATTAGTTTTGCAAATTATTAATAATTGGATTTTATTAAAATATGGAATCAAGAAAGCTTTAGGTTTTTTACATGCCAAGTGAAAATAGAGTAGTATGGATTGACTTGCTTAAGTTTTTTGGTTTGCTTTTTGTCATACTCGGCCACATCAATAGCCCAGCTTCACAATTTATTTATTCATGGCATATGCCCTTATTTTTCTTTATTTCTGGTTTTTTTGTGCGGAATCCATCTTCTTTTGGTGATGTGATTAAGTTTATAAAAAATGACTTTAATAGGCTAATGGTGCCTTATTTCTTTTTTTCTGTTGTTGGTCTTTTTGCTTAAGTTGTTAAAAGAAAGATCTTAGGGCGGGATTCAGTTGATATATTTCAGTCGCTTATTGGTATTTTTTACAAGATGAATATTGATGGTCTTTCAGATAATTACGGTTTTATCTTGTGGTTTTTAAGCGCTTTATTTTTTGCAAAGTTATTCTTGTATTTTAATTTATTAATTACTAAGAATAATTCATTGTCTGCTTTGGTTTTATCAATACTTTTGTTTTTTTCAAGCTTTTACTTTATTTCACCATTCTCATTGAATATTGCTTGCAATGCATTGTTTTGGCTTTCTCTAGGTTGCTTGTTTTCCAGACTAGAACATAGTATTGATTTTTGTAATTTGGTTTTGTTAGCAAGTTTATTGTTCCTTGTTGCTATTTTTTCTCTTTCTAGGAGAATTCCTAGTTTAGATATGGCAAGAAATTATTATGAAAACCAATCGTTAAATGTGATTTGGGCTTTGGGTATAATTGCCTTTCTGGTATCAGGTTCAAAACTATTGTCGGGCTATTTTGATTTTAAATTCTTGAAAAAAATTTCAAAATATTTTTTGTTGATTTTTATTTTTCACCCCTATTGTAATAATGTCGCTTACCTTATTGTGACGAAGTATTTTTATGGGCAATGGTTCTATACTTTTTTCTTTAGTTTGTTATTTATTGGCTTGCTAGTTTTTGTTAGGTCTAGGTTTGGTGATTCTGGAATCTTAAAATATGTATGATTTGCTGATTATTACTCATCTTCCAGCCTTCTACAAAGTTAATTTGTATAATAAAATTTCTGAGAATAATCGGATTTTTGTAATTTTTGTGTCAGATGGATCATTGCAGAGAACTAAGGATTTTGTGAGCTCTGAATTCACCTTTGATCATCACTTTTTGAGTTCTGGTAGTTTTGAATCAAGACCTAAAATTAAAAGCTTATTAAATCTTATAAAAGTTTTAAGTCAAATAAAATATAACAAGGTAATCGTAAGTGGTTGGGATTTGTTTGAGTTTTGGTTTGCCGTTTTTATTAGTAGGAAAAAAAATAACATTTTGGCACTGGAGTCAACTGTATATGAAAGTACCATTTTAGGAATAAAAGGAGTTATTAAAAAATTCTTTTTGTCAAGAATATCAACAATTCTTGCTTCAGGCAGTATGCATCGTGAACTTGCAAAAAAATTGGGATTTAGCGGTGAAGTAAGAATAACTAAAGGGGTTGGGCTAATTAATAAAAATATAGCTAATTCTGTCTTTACCCCTACTGAACGCTCTTCGAAGAGATTTCTCTTTCTTGGTAGGTTGTCGCCAGAAAAAAATCTTTTTAGCTTGATTGAAGTTATTAGCCAGTTTCCTGAGTGTAATCTTATGATTGTTGGTAAAGGCCCACTTAAAAGTGAGTTGCTATCAATATGTCAAGATAACATTGGGCTACAAGACCATGTTACTAATGATAAGATTAGTGATTTGTTTATAGATTATGATTTTCTAATCCTTCCAAGTATCAGTGAGACTTGGGGGTTAGTGGTTGAAGAAGCATTACATTTCAATGTTCCAGTTATTATTTCTAGCCACTGTGGAGCTGTTGACCTTATTGAACATGGTATTAATGGTTATATTGTTGATCCTGATGTTGATAGTTTGAAGTCCCTGATTTATTCAATTACTACTGGAAAAAAACTCCTTCGCTCAGCTGACTTGTCAACTTACATTCATGATAAAGATGTTGATCAAATTAATTGTTATAACAACCTTTAATAAATATCATGTTGAAGCTTTTTCCCTTTACTTCGCGAGCTAGTTTATTTGATGCGGTTCTTGTTTTTTTGGCTATATTGCTTTCAAAATCACTGTATTTCGAATTTTTTTTAATAATACTATTCTAATACCATTTTTTATTTGTTCTTTCGCTCTGATAATAATTAGTAACAAGATAAATGTACGGTTGTTGTTGTTTTTTTAATTTTTATTTTTGTTGTCTTAATTAATGATGAAATTAGAATGCCCTCATTTTTATCATTGATAATGAGGTTGTGGATAGCAATGTTTCTTGTTTCTTATTTGAGCTTTGAAAAGTTTGCAAAAATATTTACTGATCTTGTGTTGGTTGTTGGTGTTGTTTCTCTTTTAACATTTCCAATTATTTTTTTTGACATGGATTCTCCACTTCCAGATTTTGTTGCAACTGATGGGAGATAATTAAGAAATTTTATATTTTTTGGAGTTTCTGAAAACTTTATTGAGTATAAAATATACAGGAATAGTGGTTTATGGTGGGAACCCGGTGCTTTCCAAATCTTTGTCATGTTAGGTTTTTTTCTTTTCAATAATTAATAAGGAGGTTAGCAAGTCGAAATATTTTCTTTTTTTGGTTGTTGTCTTCAGTAACCAGTCAACAGCCGGGGTTTTCTTGTTTTTCATTTTGTCCTTTTATCTTATTTTTCAAAAAGCTAGCTTGCTTCAAATAAATATTCTGCTGTTGTTATTTGTGTTTGCCTCTGTATTTATTCTTGTTCCAGAAATAGATGATAAATTCAATGGAGATGGATTTCATTCGGCTAGTTCTCTAATAAGTGATGTTTTAATTAGCTTTGAACTTTTGATGGATAATTTATGGTTTGGATATGGTTATGGAAATCAGATTGAAGTAGCAATCCCTTTTGGTGAAAAATTATTGGGCTATGATAACTACCATTCTTCGTCTAGACCAACGGGTTCTGATGGGCTGACCATGTTTATCTTCCAAGTGGGTATTTTTGGAGTTCTACTTATACTCCCTTTTCTCTTTCCTTCTTATATAAAGAAATACCATTTTTTAACCAGGGTGTATTTTTCTGTTTTTGTTATTCAATACGCAAAATTTTGTTTTCTTTCTCATATTTGAGATTCTATTTGTTTATGGGGCTAAAGATTTTCTTTCAAATAGGAAGCCTTATCATATTGTAAGAAGCTCAAAAAACCCCCTGTGTCAGCATAGTTGTCGCCTCTCCTGA
>NZ_PJPV01000166.1 GCF_002864045.1 Endozoicomonas acroporae | reverse complement strand
GGTTTTGCCAGCGCCACAATGGGTTTACCGAATACTTACAGCTCAAGGCAAGGAAAAAATAAGCTGTTCATCTATAGTCTTGCTGTATTTCATTGTGTGGCTGTTTATGAACTGTCTCAGAAACCTTCTCCCTGTGCCTGGATGTCGCGGGGTTCCTCAAAATACCTCGTCACCGGAAATGGAAATGGTGATGGAGAGTTCCGCTGACTGTGATGACCGTTCAAACCCCTATAATGAGGCTCCGCTGCTGGCGGCATGCCGAACCGGCAATCTTGTCTGGTTGCAGGAGTTGCTGAAAGATGACTCAAGTCAGGTGAACCAGTTATTCCTGTCGGGTAAAACGGGTTCACCGGTGTCTCTGCTCTACATCGCTGCCCAGCATGGGCATTTAGACGTCGTGATGTACCTGAAGGAAAAACTCTCCGCCATCACGGCGTTCCTGCCGGTCCCTGTCGAAAGCGGCGCTACTGCACTCTACATCGCTGCCCAGAATGGGCATTTAGACGTCGTGATATACCTGATCGAGGCTTTCAGCAAGACGGTGGAACCCCTGGCGGAAAAGGAAAAACTCTCCGCCATCACGGCGTTCCTGTCGGTCCCTGTCGAAAGCGGCGCTACTGCACTCTACATTGCTGCCCAGAATGGGCATTTAGACGTCGTGAAGCACCTGACCGACGCTTTCAGCAAGGCGGTGGAACCCTTGGCGGAAGAGGAAAAACTCTCCGCCATCACGGCGTTCCTGTCGCCCCCTCGCAAAGACGGCGCTACTGCGCTCTACATCGCTGCCCAGTATGGACATTTAGACGTCGTGAAGCACCTGACCAACGCTTTCAGCAAGGCAGTGGAACCCCTGGTGGAAGAGGAAAAACGCTCCGCCATCACGGCGTTCCTGTCGGCCCCTGTCGAAGACGGCGCTACTGCGCTCTACATCGCTTCCCAGAAAAGGCATTTAGACGTCGTGAAGCACCTGATCGACGCTTTCAGCAAGGCGGTGGACCCCCTACCGGAAGAGGAAAAACTATCCGCCATCACGGCGTTCCTGTCGGCCCCTCGCAAAGACGGCGTTACTGCGTTGCTCAGCGCTGCCCAGAAAGGGCATTTAGACGTCGTGAAGCACCTGATCCAGGCTTTCAGCAAGGCGGTGGAACCCTTGGTGGAAGAGGAAAAACGCTCCGCCATCAGGGCGTTCCTGTCGGCCCCTGTCGAAGACGGCGCTACTGCGCTCTACATCGCTGCCCAGGGTGGGCATTTAGTCGTCGTGATGTACCTGATCGAGGCTTTCAGCAAGGCGGTGGAACCCCTGGTGGAAGAGGAAAAACGCTCCGCCATCACGGCGTTCCTGTCGGCCCCTCGCAAAGACGGCGTTACTGCGTTGCTTATCGCTGCCAAGAAGGGGTATATCGGCGTCGCGAAATGCCTGGTCGAGGCGCTCAACGAGGCCGTGAAAACCCTGCCGGAGGCGGACAAGTCGACGGCGATCAGGGCGTTCCTGTCAGCCGCTTGCCAGGGCGGAGCGTCCGCACTCTTCGTCGCTGCCCGGAACGGGCATCTCGGCGTCGTGAAATGCCTGGTCGAGGCGCTCAACGAGGCCGTGAAAACCCTGCCGGAGGCGGACAAGTCCACCGCGGTCAATGCGTTCCTGTCAGCCGCTTGCCAGGACGGAGCAACCGCACTCTTCGTCGCTGCCAAGAATGGGCACGGCGCGGTTCTGAATTTTTTGCTTGAACAAGGCGCTGACCCGGAACAGGCATGGGTTACTTGCTTTCTCGGGAAATACCGGGTCTTTAAATGGTGCTTCGCCAGGTCACCTTTGAAGGCCGCAGGCCAGAGCGGCCATTTAGTGACGGAACGCCGCCTGGAATGCCACCTTCAAGAAAAAAGGAGGGCCGTCAAACTGCCAGAAACAATGGCGGCGAATGAGACTGTCGCCTTAATGCCGGGCATTGCGGAAACGAGGCTGTGACTCTCTACCCGCGGTTTTAATCAAGAGAGTCTTGTTTACCTGCCGAATTTTGCTTCAGGATTTTATCTGTGGGAGCCGTCACCCATTGCGGTTCAAAAAATCCTGAACCGATTCACCCGCCACTCATACCCATCAATCACGCCGCTCTCATAATACCCCGGCCAGCCACGCCAGCGACCACACGCTTAGATAGTGGTTCACCGTCCGGTGCTTTACCGGCCTGCCAGCAAACTTCAGCACCCACTCCATCCAGTCCCGCGCAGTGGCCCCGATAATGGTCGACGGCACCAGTCGTACGTCATAAACGGCCGTGACCGACCCGGCAATCAGAACATGGTTCACCCACTTCATGGTGCGCCGTACACCTTCGGGTCCGGGCTGACGTGGACTTGCACACTAAAATCTCCTGAGGCCTCATCGGGATCAATATCCCAATCAATCCTCTCAACTGGCTGGGTGTCAAAAAAAACATCCAGGCCACAAATCATTAGCCCCAGGTCTTGCGCCACCCTGACTGTGCTCTTGCCATTCACAGTCGTTTCCAGGAAGGCTTGCACGAAGGTGTTGGAATCAAACCTGTCTTTATGCTCAACCAGGCACTCGACGGTTTGTTTATTTATGATCCCACATCGTTCTATGATGGTCGGCAGTTCCAATAGCCAGCTCTCATGGCGGGCAGTCTGTTCAAACTGGTGAACAATCACGTTGCTCATGTAAAAAACATGTTTGGCAGCCTTGCCTGTTTTAAAATTGCGATAGAATTCCCAGTGCGTCCCGGTTAATTTATTCTCAAAATCGCCATCCCAATCGGTACCATCCTCAAGCACCCCGCTCCCCCTGGTCGTGATCCTGCCAAGGATGTCGTATACCGTCCTGGTCTGTTTGTTTATGACGGCAAATTTATCGGCATAATCAGTCTTCAAAGTGGCCAGGCGGTCCCGGATCTGCCGGTCCCGCCAGATCCTCTTCTGGTAATCCCCCAGGGTTTGTGCAGTGCCTAGCGTGTTCTTGATCATCCTGTACCTGTCCGTCAGGCTGACCTCCTGAGGCATCAAAGCCCCAAGCTGGTGCTCAAACACCTGGCACAGTGCCGGCCGCTGGCCCGCCTCCTGCTCTGCCAGGCGCACAATCCGCCCGTCCGCCGTCATGCCAAGGGCGTTCAGCGGCTCATTGTCGGGGTTGTCCGCCAGGTAGCGCTCAATGGCCTGTGTCGCTGCGGCTGTGGGGTTCACTGGGAATATCCTTTTCCGGGTGTGGTTTGGGGTCCAGTATCGGCAATGCCGCTACCTGTTTCAGCCAGACATTGAGCAATGGACGTTTATCATCCGAACACTGCCCGGTAATGCCTAACCGGGCCGTGGTAATGTCCGCCTCCGCCTGGATCAGCGTTTTGTGCGCGCCCAGCAGCTTTTCCATAAACCCGACCTGCTCATCCGTGCTAAGAAAAAGCTGGGGCAAGATTAACAAATCAGGAGCAAACCAGAAAGATCAGGTTGTTTTTCTCGGAATCGATCTGAGCAAAAAGAGTTTCCAGTTACATGGTGTTGATGCCAAAGGTCATGTGGCTCTCAAAAAGAAACTTAACCGCAAGGAACTCTTGCCCTTTATGGCTAACCTGTCTCAATGCGTTATCGGCATTGAAGCTTGCAAACTTTTGCTAACCATACCCGGCATTGGGTTACTCAGTGCTACAGCACTGTTTGCTGCGATTGGAGATATATCAGCATTTAAAAATGGCAGGGAAATGGCTGCCTGGCTGGGCTTGGTGTCAAAGCAGCAATCGACCGGTGGCGTGCCCACGTTGCTGGGGATCAGTAAACGGGGCGATACCTACCTGCGAACCCTGTTGATATACGATGGAAAAATTTTCCTTGCAATGCGGGGCGGACCATAAGTAGTTGGCCAAATGGAATCGTATATTTCTGGCTAAGTGGGCAGTTACTATGCAAGGCGCAACGTAGGGAGCATAGCCGTAGCTATGTGACCGGAGTTGCAACGCCGCAGAGTGACTGCCCACTTAGTCAGAAATATATGATTTCATTTGGTTAACTACTTATAAGACCCTGATTTTATCTCCCGGCCGTTGAACTTCATCATCATCCCGCCATTCAATATCAGCACGTTAGACCAACCTATACAGGAAAAAATATAAAGCGGGAACTTTTACTTAACTGGATAAACTAACGAGATACTTGCTGAGCCAGTTTCCCGTAATTTATCGTACATTCGTCCTCCGGGGCTGCTTCTGATTACCCGGGTTTGCACGAAAGCTATTAATACATCTGATCAACCACATGGTGCTTCGCCGGTCTTTGTGATCAAAACAGACAATTAGCATTAAGAGCAGCAGTATGGATAAACTCAACACCGCATTAAGTCCACAGTTTCTTGATTTAACGATTTCATCACAATCAGGCAAGCTGACCTCAGGCACCCCGTACTCCAGCACTCAGACAACCAAAAAACAGATTCCTGTTATTTCCACAGACCATGTATCAGGCTATGTCACAAGAAGGGTTCCCGAAAAAACCATTGCCGACCGAGTGCATCTTCACCAACTGACCAAGACTGATTACAAACAGGCATTTGAAAAAAACTGTCTTTTTGAACAACTCATTCCGTCGTTAATGTCAACAACAGGGATGTCGCAAACGTCTGTCCTGACGCATTTGTTACCAGCCCTTGAGTTCACCCCCTATTTAAGAAAAATGAACCGGGAGGAGATGATCAAAGTCTCAGATCACCCGTCACATCTTCAGACCGGATTGTTACTGGAACTGATAAGCCGGATCAAACAGGGGTATAAACTACAGGAGCTGCATCGCCTGGCAGATGAGCAACCCGCCTCAGCGCAGATAAAAATCAATGGCCAGCCACAGACCATAAGTATTGGCCTGCATCATTTTACCCGGGAGGATCTCGGTGATGAGACATTCCGCGAGCTGCGTGATCGTCTATTTCCTTTCGGAAAAACGGCAGGTAAAGACCCGGGTGTTATTCTGGATCATGTGCAAAAAAGAAAAGCTGTAGCCATGGCTCACTGGCAGAGGATACTGTTGAAGGTTCTGAACATTCAGGACTCAGCCATCAGGCAGCACATTGCCCGGGCTCTCAACACAGAACCCGATTTGTCACCTGCCAACGAGGCAGAGTGCACGGCACTGAACGCCCTGATTCCAACGCTGAAATTAACCGTCCATCCCGGCTTTACCCTGCTGAAGCCGCTTTTTTGCTGGCTATCACAACACCATCTGAAAGGCAGCAAACTCAGCAGCCAGCAACTGACCTGGCTGCAAAGTATGGTTACCAGCAAGCTTTACACAAAATTACCAGACCTTAAAAGGACCGGGCTGGAGAAACTCTGTATCTATAAAGAGCGTCTGCTCAGTGGCCATGAAACGGACAACCCTCGTGTGCAGTGGCTAAAACAGGGAATGGATAAGGCCATTAATGATGCCACCCCACAACAACTGTCTGAAGTCGTTGAACTCTTTGGCACACTGCTCTGTGACCTCACCCCGTCAGTCAGTGCAGAAAACCGCCTGGGCATTATCTACACATTGCTTAAATTCAGAGACCAGTCCCTGTTGAAAAATCTACTGGCAACTGGGAGCATTGGTCAGGATATTCTAATAAAAATGTACAAAACCCAACTGATCCTGACCTATTCCATTGACCAACATGTTACTGAAGCCGTAAAGAAGTCCAAAGAACAATCGGTTAATTGCCTGATCAAAACCCTCCAGCTGAGAATGGCGCAGTGCATCGTAATGATGGCATCAACGGATGGGTTATCCGTGCCTTTGGAGGCCGTGAATAAGGCCCGGACGCTTATTGACCATCATAATGAGGGATTACAGGCCGTACTGCCCACCAATGAACTTGAGCCGCAAGATTCAGATGATTACTACGACTACGATAGTGATCAGGAAAGCTCACAAGGCACAACATCCGCCCATAATCCTGACCAGCAAGATTCAGATGCCAACTGCGACGATGATAGCGACCCGGAAGAGTCGCAAGCCGGACTGCGCCCACCTGCCCGGCAAGATTCAGATAATAGCTACGACGATGACAGCGACCGGGAAAGGTCGCAAGCCGTCATACCCGGCCATAGTCCTTACCAGCAAGATTCAGATAATAGCTACGACGACGATAGCGACCAGGAAAGGTCGCAAGCCGTAATGCTCGGCCATAATCCTTACCTGCAGGATTCAGATGATAGCTACGACCACGATAGCGACCAGGAAAGGTCGCAAGCCGAAATACCCGGTCACAACCCTTACCGGCAAGATTCAGATGACAGCTACGACGATGATAGCGACCCCGGAGAGTTGCACGCCGCGCTGCGCACCCATAAACCTGGCCGGCAAGATTCAGATGACAGCTACGACGATGATAGCGACATGGAAGGGTTTCAAGCCATACTGCGCGCCCATGGACGTTACCGGCACCGGCACAATTCAGATGACAGCAACGACGGTGAACGCTGGACAAAACTCTCCGACATGGGGTACCGGGACCGTATTTACGACAGAAAACCTTATGGCAACAACACCATTTCAGAAGAGAACTATCTTAGCGTTCCCGACTATCTGCTGACCAGCGACCGTGCTGTCACACTTGATCCACAACATCTGCTTCTGCCCAGGGACAAACACTTTCGTATTCCTTCAGCAAAACTTGAAGACGATTCAAGTCTTCGGAGGATTGAACGAATGGGACGCGACGAGCAAAAACTACGGGAGGATTTTCTGCTATCAACCCGATCAACCGATCTGACACAACCGGTTGACTGGCTAAAAATGGAGGTACCCATCACTTTCCTGTTTACCGTTAGCGCTCAGGATAAAAGTCAAATTTCCTATGTCTACCAGGTTTTCAATACCGAAGTGCTGCCGGTTATTCAGCAGGTGGCCAGAGAAAACGACAGCGCTGTTGCCGCAAACAGTGGCAATGTACAAACGTCACTGAAAAGGCCGCTCACTATCAGCTCCGCCACCGAGTCTGTCCCCCGAAAAGCGCGAAAAACAGAAGTCTCTTCTGCCAGCATCACCGAACTTCCCCCTGCAGAACGGGAGACTATGGACGTTATCAGGGAACTGTTGGCAGTGGCAGAGACAACCGGGAAGCCAGGTCTTAACCTCAGGGCCATCATCACCCGTTTTCAGGGCCGGGCATCAAGCCAGACATTATGCTCTCTGTTACAGCATATAGAAGCCCTGCTCCCGGGGCTGCCTGACACTAACATGCGCAAACAGCTGCTGGAGCTAACGGCCTTTCACTTATTTGCTGATTTACACCCAACAGACCCCCAATTCAGGCGTTTAATCAAAACGCTGTATATCATTCAATCCAGAAGTCGTTCTCTCCGGTTTGCCAATGATTATTACGGTCACCACGCTAACAGTGAATCCAATAAACTAAAGCTGCAAATGAGTGAGCTTTTCAGAAACGAGTGGTGCCAACCTGACGGTTTACTGGGGAACAGGATCCGGCAGTCGGTGAAAGCCGCTTTCAGGCAAAGTGACCGCAGTTGCAGCTATCAGCAAATAATGGATTCAGTCCTGGAATCCATCCGCCCATCGAAGCAGCCCTCTGATGACTACCCATATATAATCGACCAGATGATCAATAAAGTAGAAAGAAGAATGGACCAACGGTGGGAGTTAAACAGCCTGAAGCAGCAGCAGCAGATATTAACGGCTCATCACCAGCCTGCCTACCAGGAAGACCTTAGCCGTGAAATCAAAGACCTGATTAAAGTAGCTTCCGGACTTTGTCAGCAGTTTCTTCCTGAAGAGCGCGTCAGTAGAACAACACCGATAGCCTGCGATGCTTCCCGTATTGATTCTGACATGGCAATGTCTGACCAGATCAATCCCACTGAGGATAGAGCCCAGCTATCCAGACGCTACCTGTATGACCAACTCAAGGCACTTATCCCACTGATTGGCACCTGGCTCAATCAAATCAATGACGATGGTCTGATTACTGAGAAAGAGGCTGCTAAAGCC
Source organism: Endozoicomonas acroporae (assembly GCF_002864045.1). Classification (GTDB taxonomy): domain Bacteria; phylum Pseudomonadota; class Gammaproteobacteria; order Pseudomonadales; family Endozoicomonadaceae; genus Endozoicomonas; species Endozoicomonas acroporae. The sequence goes on along the minus strand of NZ_PJPV01000166.1, from coordinate 70,471 downwards.
GGAATAGATCGGCTGGAACAGTTTGCCAACAGCACGATCAGGGCCAATCGCCCCATCCAAAATGAGGACGAAACCTTACAGCAGATTCTTGCATTGTGTAATCAGTTCCACCGGGTACAACAGGAGCACAGCCAGTGGCAATCAACCCATGAGATAGCGTCCATCCATAACCAGTGGGTTGAAACCAGAAATACGCTGAAACAACTCACGAAAATACACCGGTTCACTCCCCCACAGGTGTTGCAGGAACAGATAAACGCGATCATTTGTGGGCCTGAAAACCCTGAACTCTCCCCGGAGGACCGGAAACTGCTGGACACTGTTTCTGCATTAAGAACCCGATACATTAAAGCAGGGTCAGTCAACAGGGCTCTGTTTCATCCAGATATCCGTGAGTTCAGTCAACTGCCTGAGCGACTGGCCCAACGTATTGCCGAAGTGGGCCAGCCATGGAGTGACAGTGCTCTGGCTCAGCATCGTAGATATCGATCATTACAGAACACACTGGACTATCTGCAACACAAAGACCCCATGTACAGCACACCTGATATTGAACAACAAAAAGCTCTGTACCGGACCCGTGAAAGGCATGACCTCAGCATGTCCAGCTTGCGGAGCGAGCAGAAAAAGTGTGAGTTACACCCGTTGTATGAGATTGATGACCAGCATGACCAACCTCTGCTATCAACATTGGCGTCGATGGCACAGGCTCATACTGCAAAACATTCCGGTATTGATACGCAGCCACTGAGCAAACAACAACAACAGCAATTGCAGGAAGTCATTGAGTCTGCTCCTTTGGAGTCTGCATTATCTGCCAGTGCCAGTCTGTTCGACTTGATCGGTATGGGAGCAAGCAGCCAGCCGCTGAAAACTGCTGCGAGCAGCCGCTCCCGCAAATTTTTTAGCAGACACAAAACCTTCTGCTACGACCTGTTTGAGACTATTGATCTGCTTAAGGAAAAGAATACCGAAAAAATTAACAATCGACGACAACAGATTGAGAGAGAAAACACAATCCTGGTCGCGATGGAAAAGGCGCATAATAACGTGGCCAGGAGGTTGCAAAAATGTAAGGAAGCACTGTTTCACCTGTTAGAAAACCGAATGCATTGCGAGATAATGATTGAAGACCGGACGTATTCCTATGCTGATGCACTTATTGCCTATGAGAACAGAAATAATGATTACGGCTTGAGCGATGCAAGCAGTGCCCAGCGGCAGGCAACTGCAACGCTGTATTCAAAGGGATTGCAAAACAGAAGAAACCATGAAAGATATCAAGAAGATATGCAATGGCTAGAGCTTGCAGGGAAATGTCAGTCTCGCCATATCGACCCGAAAATCCTTCCGGATATCCTCCATTTAATGGAGCTGGAAAGTCTGGTATCCATTGATGATATAAAAAACAAAATGGCGGACTTAAAACGACAAATTCAGGCAACGGAAAACACCATTGCTAAAAATACAGTGCGAGTCAGGGCAGCGGTTGCACAACTGGAAGCCAGCCTGAAGCCAGAGCTTGAGGCTCAGAAAAAAACCACAAGAGCCGCCAGGCTGGCACTGTTCAGCAAAGCCTTTGAACATGGACATCACTTGTCAGAAGACCGCACTATACAGCGGGTGTTGTGTCAATATCTCCGTGAAAACAGAAATGCTGCAAGCGTTTTTGAAGAAATTGTTGAGGACTGTAAAGCTCAGGAAAAGCACGTCCCCTGCAAAGACACGGACATCATTGAGCCCCCCTGGCCTGGTACCGATGAGCGCAGCTGCCAGTGGCGGTCAACGGACAACCTGCCTTTCCAGATTATTAATGTCTCGGGGGCATTCCCCTTATTGGAGTCACTGCATAAAAAGGGCAGAATCTATTCATGGCAACTGCTTAGGCAGGATGATGAGGGCACCCCATCCAGCGCGCTGGTTTTCGCAGCAGCAAAAGGGCGCTACAGGGCTTGCGAAACACTGATCAAATGTCTTGAAGAAACCCGGCACCTCGACCTGGACTCCCTTAATCAGTTGCTGACAGCCAACCCTTCCGGTGATAACAGAAACCTGCTGCACCTGATAGCGCAACTGGCAAAGCCAGCTCTGCTTAAATCCCTGTTGCAACTGCTCAATAATGTCAGTAATAAACAGGATCTTGATGCAGACTATCCTTCCGATTGCCTGCAAAACCGGATCGCCCTGGATCGGGAACACTTGTTAAAAACACTCTTGACCAAGGCCGATTATGAAGGGCTCTACCCCACCGACCTGTTGTTGTTCAATGTTGCTATAAGAATCCGGGAGTGGCCAGAAGATAATGTTCAGGCACTCGCCAGCTTTAGCAATGATTTTCTGATCAATGAGGCCAAAAGCCTATGGATAACCGTGTCGGAGTCTCTCAGTGTTGAGCAGTCCGGCAAATCCATTGAATGTTTTATAAAAGGTATTGATAACCTCGAAGAACTATCTCCGGTAAAACGACAAGCCGCTGAAATCTTCCTGAGAAAACTGATGCGCATATTCAGAGTGCACGGTCCTGCCGGGGTGCATGAACAACTGATGGCTCAGATTACCCGGGCAGACCATGCTATCGAGACATCTGACCAGCATGAACATTTAGCCCATCAAGGTGCATATTCATGATAAAGAACCCACTCAGTAAACAGTGCTGCTGGTACCGCCTCATGATCTTCTGCCCGCAGGTAGTCAACCAGCAGATCGTAGAGCGGGTTGCGGCATAAATTTTTCGCCTTACCCCCGGCCAGATCAGCTACTGTGACCCGCTGGGTGTACTCGGCAAGCGGTTTGGCATGGGAAAAATGCAGGGTGTGTTCAAAACCATCGCCGTATTCCCACTGGTCATAGCACCCGGCGGGAAGTACCGGCTGGATTGCCTGCATCAGATTCGCACCATAGGCAGTAATATCTGTTGGTAATATCAGACAGTCGCCCAGTGCCAGGGCATGCACCTTTCTCTCGCTGTTGCCCGTCGTCGGACTCACGACCATGGCCGAGTCTTTTTCTCGAAAATACTGATGGAAAAAATAGGTGGCTGACAAGAGTGTGCATCCTGACCAGACATAATCAATAATCAGCACTTTTCGGTTGCTGGCTAGCGACCCAAGAACCTTATCAAAATGGTGAAAAAGAGCCTTCTGTTGTTCAGGAGTCATCTTTTGTTTAAATCGAACCCTGCCCTTTTTACAGGTTTCCATAAACTGAAAATCGGAAAGCGGCATATTACATGCCGCGTCTTTTCCTAACCGCCCCTGAAGCTCTGCGATAACAGTTGCCGGACTTCGGCCTATCCCGACGTACAGAAATTCCTTTGGAGGAAAGACCGTGATCACTCTGTCTGACAATTGTTTCAGCTCATGGATGAACAGAGACTTTATATTTTTGCTGTCCATGACCGCTTTCAGAGGCCTGAATCTCTCGTCATCAACACTGATCAAGTGCTTTTCGGTGACAGCCTGTACCTTTATACCCGGCAGAACCGGAGGGGCCGGGCTGGCAAAACAGCCCAATAATCCTGATGTTGTTGGCGTCATCTTAACCTGCATTTATTTTGTAGTTAAATATTGAATGGATTATGTTGGGGAGGAACTTTGATAAGAAAGATAGGTCTTAAGCTGTAATTTGATAATTCAGTAATTCCATGGATTGCTTAAATAAGTCACCGTTACCTGATCCCGTTCTTTCTGGTCCTTATTCAGGGTCATCAGACTTATCAGAACAAACTTATATATCTGATGGCAGCGAAGAACCACTGACGTATCATTGCATGACTGTTCAGATAGTGGACACTCCTTTTCCTGCTTATCATAACCAATCAGATATACCCAACCTCTCCCCTGATCCTATTATTTTATTAAGTGAATATGGTATTAAGCCTCTGCCCCCCTCCGATACAGAAGAAAGTTTCGGCACAAATACTCCTGATAGGTCAAAATCAGTTTCTGATCAATATACATTTGAGAACCAGACTTCAAGTGATAACCAAACGATCCAGACAAAAAAAATTGTTGAAGCTCCCTCTTCCATAATGAAGCGCCAAAGCGATCCCACTTCACTGGAGAAAAGAAGGAAACGCCAAAGGGAGCAAAAAAGGGAGCGTTACCAGAATGATCCAGAGTTTGCAGAGCGCCAACGACAACGCATGAGGGAGCTTATCAAAAGTCCTGGTTATCTCATGCGCCAACAGGAGCGCTTGAGGGAGCGGCGCAAAAATCCCGCTTACGCCGAGCGCCAAGACAAGCTCAGAAGGGAGCGCCAAAAGGAGCGCTACCAGAATGATCCTGCTTACGCAGAGCGAGAAAGGAAGCGTTCCAGGGAGCAAAGAATGCAGCGTCGCAAAAATCTTGATTACCAGGGAATTAGATATCCAGGTTCATCCACCTGACCTGCCTGGCACCGGATTTTAAGGAACCTTTTGGTATTTTTTTTGTCTGTTGCTTATGTTCGCTTGAATTCAGATGACGTTATGGTGCCCGGATAATGGCTGGGGGATTCGGGTGAAACGTGCGCAACGTGAGCGGCATCCCGTTTACCGCATGATGCCTGCATGCAATAGGCAGTGCATTGAACGGGCGGTCCTTCAGTTGTGATCAGCACGACACGCTAAAACATCAATAGACACTCTGAAACAACAATAAAATGTAAGTCGGATACGATTTTAAATGCAAGGAGATCATTGATATGTCCATACCTCAGCAGGGGGCAGGCGCTGGTTCACCGGTATTTAATGAATCACAATTTGCAGGTGACAATTATCACCCTGTTACTGCATTAAACGGTCAGTTTTCCGGAATGATGGTCCGTGTTGTCAATGCGTCAAAAGAAGCGGGTTCCGGAAATCAATACAGACCGATAAGTTTATTACGCCGGGGTTCCCGATATGCCCTAACCACTCACCATAAGCGCTTTGATGAGTTTTTGATGGGATCAGACCGGGTCCTTACTATTCTGAAACCTGCACGCGGCTGCGATATGCGCTGGGCTTTTAAACAAGATGTTGCTTCAGATGCCAATGGAGAACCCAAACATCTGCACTCGAAACGTATCAAGAAAATGACCAGTTGGGATGTGTTAACAACGAAAATGGATGAGTGGGAGTGCAGGTGGCATTCGTTATTTGACGGATCACCTTTTAGATTATCCTCAGGTCACATTGGCAAGAATGGCTATTTACTCCACAAAGCGCATCCTACATTCCGTACAAAAACCGGCAAATATCCTGAGATTATCTGTCAAATTAATTTTGACCGCATGCACTATGGCTATCTTCTTGACTTTGGCAGGGAACTTTCTTTTCGTCGTATTGAAGAAGTTATGGGCAATATCCTGACGCTTGAGCAAAAGAAAGGTAACCTGTCCGGTGGTGAGTTTCGTGAACCGGTTAAACTGTGCCTGTTCAACAGCTTTCAGGGCGTGGTTCACTCCCCGGTGACACTCAGCCGTGCACAGGTGCAACAGCTGCAATACCACACCCATGCTTTTTCCCGATATGGGAGCGTCATTGGTTATGAGCATAACCTTTACCAGTTATTGAGCCAGTCCGGCTGTGAGCGATTCCTGAAGCTGTTGGCAAATATCCCACAGCAGGTCAGCACGGTAGCTGTGGAGTTTGGAGAAGAGAATATTGATATCAACGCCCTCCTGACAGCCATTGAGCACTACGATTCAGCAAAATTCATGACCGGACTTTCAACCCTGGACGACAGGGTGAAAAGTCCGGTCGGTTTACCCAATCTATTGATGGAGGCGTTGATCAGGCAATGCCCGATAAAAGAACAGTTTCCCGGAATCCTGTACGACGGGGCAGATAATACTTATGAACATCGGCGCGTCAAACTCAGCTGGGATTACCTCCTGCAGCAGACCAAATCCCACTTTGCGGCACAAGCTGTTATTTGTCGGGAGCTATTAAAACACAACTTGTTTGTACCATTATTATCAGGGTCACCAGAGTGTTCAGGAGTCTCCCACAATAATCCGTTGGTGTGCTGTCTTCTGATCGCACACGGTACAAGAGTCCATCTCACTCCACCCCTGAACTTGCCTGACTGTACCTTGTTAATATCTGCCAAACATTTTCGCAGGGCGAATCTGCTGACAGCAGATGAAGCCGATATCATACGACACGAGATGCTGTGGTCACTTCTTTGCCAAAGTGACGACGGCCCCGTTACTGATCCTGACGAGATTATCAGTCGCTTGTCGACCTTGAAGGAGCTATTGCTCAGGTATCATGACAACTACAGAAGGAAGTTCGGTAGTATCCATCGTCATCAGATGGTCGATGAACTGTTTGGCATGGAGTTTTATTATCGCTTTGTTGTGAACCGGTCTGATAACGGGGGTGCAGTCAGGGAATTTCTGGAACAGCGATTATCACCCAGGAGCTACAGTGATGAAAAGTTACGTGCACATTTAGAGCTTATAGCGACGCGCAAATCCTCTGTTAGCGATAATGTTATTATGTTCCTGGGTAAGGCCTATTGCTTTTCTATTCCAGCAGTGGTCCGGTCAATAGAACACGGTGCAAACCAGCTTGCCTGGCTGGAGGCATTTCTGGCATCCCCGCCAACCTTTGAGGGCAGGGAAAACCTGCCTGATAGCCGCTATGGGTCAATTACCCAGGTGGTCGGTCAGCATTATTACCAGTTTCCCCATCCCTACAGGGCGCAAACCATCCTGGCGGAAGGCATACAACCCTTTTACCGCAAATGGCACGGACTGGATCACGCCCTGCGCACCCAGCTGGCCACCGAATTCCTTATGGATCAAAAGGTTTTGCCGCACTTTCATAAGCCATTCCGGGAGTTACTGCTTAAACATCCTCAGTTGCTGGAGTTGCTGCCCATTGCCGAACTCTACCACGATGCTGTCGCTGAAGATGAGCATAAAGAGGTTGAAGAGCTTCGGGCAGCGGAACTGTTCCAGCGTGATATGACCGGGCTGCAACAGTACCCCGGGCAGCTGGTTACTCTGGTGGCCAGCGCCCTGAGAAACAAAAATTGTAAAATGATAGATATGGGTAACCCGTCGTTTATCCCTGACCAGCAATGCCCGGAGGATGAGTTACTGCTGCGCCAGGTGCTGCGCTTTGGGGATATAGTGGATATCCTTCGGGTCAAACCGCCCCGGGAGGACTTTCCGACGATCAAACTGTCAACTGATTCAGCCGCAATGGACACCCTGGGAATGATCCATGATGGCCATTTTCATCCGGAAATGATCGAGCTGTTGGCCGTGGTCAATAACCCGCAATTCACCCTCCTGATCCAGTCAGCATTGTTGAGTTTTCGCGATCTGGCCAGCATTACCGGTGGCTGGCATCACCAGATGACCAATCCGTTCACCCGTAAATACCATCTCCCGGTTGATAACCATAAACGACGATTGCTGATTGAACAGGCACCGGATCCCTATCAGTGTCTGCGTGAGTGTCTGGACGATCTGGTCCGGTTCGTTATCGCGGAGAAAGCCGGTATCTCAGCCTGCTTCGCAGAACACCCAAGGCCCGAAGATTCCCGGCTGCCTGACTGCTGGGATCCGGGTATCGGCTCCGGTGGCGCTTATCGAAGCCTGCACAATGAAGAGGAACTTCGACAAATCAAGTTACCCGAAGCCATGACCCTGGCAGATAAGATCATCGTGGCGGCTGATCAACCCGGGCTGGAAGATCGGATTTCCGCTGGCATCCCTGATGCTCTGCAAGCTGAGGCGTTGCGGCTCCAGCATGAGGCCATCCTGCCCGCTGTTGGTACCCCGACACAATCTGAACTGGAGCAGATGCTCCTACAGCCGGACTCTCCGGGTGCCCGTCTACTCAATGAGCGCGGTTATATCGTGAAGTCACGTACACATGAAGGGAGAGTTTTTTACCAAATGGTGCCCAATTCCGGGCTTGCCAGGGACTCTTTGCTCCTGCCACCACAGTATGATGACAAGACAACGGGCCCCGCTGCTAACCTGCCGCCACTGGCAAACATATGCAGTTTGCTGTAGAAGACACGACCACACAGCTCAGTCGTCAGTACCAGTTGAAAGCATGAAGAATGACGTTGGCGCTACTGTCTTGAAAAACTCCGGGCGAGGTGACTTATGAATTTATACATAATGGAACCAACCTGGTTGAGAGAAAGGAAGGTTGATACCTTTTAAGGCAAAGCTTCAAAAAGCAGAGGAGGCTAAAGAGGAACCCGTGTGGGCAGCCAATTCAGCGGCTACATGAGTTAATCTTTTTGTACGACGCTTATCATCTAAGTCTGAGTACTTGAAAGTATCGGAAATATAGTTAAATCATATTTCTCTGCCTGCTCATCAATTAACTGCCGTATAGCCTCAACACCAATTTTTTCATCGTACCACTTCGCAAAAAACTCTTTCATATCTCCGCCACAAATTATATCAACAGCACTAATACCATACCTTTGGTAAGCATATTCATCAGCGTACTTGAGAATTTCCTGACCTCCAGAACCGCATGCCCCATCGTTATAAAATTCTGAAAACTCACCCTTTACTCCTTCTATAGAAACTTTATGCCCATCAATTAGTTTGCTCATATTTTGACCTTCTATAACTATCCCTTAACGAAAACCAGTAAGTATCATTAGCAGCTTGTAACAACATCAATTAAAATCGTAAAATTATAAAACTTACAACTTTAATCAAATTCAGATTACATCATTTTTTCCGAATTAAATTTTAGGGAAATAGCTGTGACAACAATATGGACCGAAGAAGAACTTGAAGCTTCTGTGCTTGCCTACATGGACATGCATAAAAAAGACACAAAAAACGAACATTATATTAAAAAAAATTACTACTCCGACCTATCAAAACGGTTCGGCAGAACCGAAAAAGCATTTGAGTATCGAATGCAGAATATCTCTTATGTTATGTCTCATATGGGACGAAAATGGGTTAAAGGACTAAAACCTGCCAAGAATGTTGGCTCCAACCACATAGAACTTATCGAAAGACTGATATCCAAAGCAGAAAGCAAAAGTTATGTTGGTCAAGCGACGTTTGAAAGCCAGGTTTCTGAGTTAAAAAAGAAAAAAACACTTTCAAAACCACTTGGAGAGTTTAAGCCTCAAATTGTTACTACTCAAGTAACCCAGTACCAGCGAGACCCAAAAGTAAAAGCCTGGGTTCTTAAAGAAGCAAATGGCTACTGTGAGTGCTGTGACAGTGAAGCTCCATTTCTCACTGCTGAAGGTGAACCTTTTTTGGAAGTACATCATTTGAGACACTTGGCAGATGGAGGGTCCGATAGGATAACTAACGCCATAGCCTTATGCCCTAACTGCCATCGAGAATTTCATTACGGTCAGTCTATGACTACCAAACTGGTAGCTTTGTATGCTAAACACAGCCGACTTATCCGCGAGTAACATATTCCTTTATCTTTCGTTTAAGAGCACTTTTTTTATTGGCATAAAGCTGTTCCTGTTCATCTTGCGTCAATGCATACACATCCAAATGGTGCAGAAGAAGCCAGAGATCAAATGCAGGATTGCTTAATGCCAAAAGGTACTGCTTCTGATCGCAGGCCTTTGCAATTTCAGAAATGGCTTTCTCCTCCCATGCCTGCTGATCACGATCAATCACCAGACAAAGTTCGTCGTGAGTACCAATACCGAATTCCTTCTTGTACGTATTCATCTGCTGCAAAACATACCTGGGAGCGTTGAGGTTACCCTCCCGAGGCGGTAAAACCTTCAGTTTGAGACGTGAACCAAGCGCATCAGACTTGTCAGCCACCCCCTGAAAATAGACCGGCTCAGTTGCTGCACCTTCGCAGGCAATGACGATTAAGGATGGATCACGAACACCTCGAATACGTGTGAATGGGCGGGGTTCTCTAGGAGCCTGTCGGACTTAAGCGTCCGTAGCGAGGATTGCGAGAAATTGAGGATAAAAATTTCTGCTTCTGAGGAGAATAGCGGGGCTATTTGACGAAGAAGCAGGAATTTTTAGACCAATTTATCGCAACCGCAGTAGGACAGTCTTAAGTCCGACAGGCTCCTAGTCATTATTTATACCTTTGACCAGATTATTTAAGCCATCTTTAATTACAGGGACACCGCCAAAACGCCCTACCAGATAATCTTTTCGAATATCTTTGTCCGGTCTGGACTGGTACTCTTCCAACGAGTACAAACTGGATACGCCCGCTGAGCTTTTTTGTGCGAACCATATCTCATCCCGTCGTATGAGGCTAACATCCAGAAGGTTAGACTCATGAGTTGTGACAATCAGCTGGCTATGTCGACCAGTGGTTAATGATAGAAATTGACTCAGAATCGCCATCGTTATTTCTGAGTGCAAACTTCTATCTATTTCGTCTATTACATAAACCTTGTCTTGCGAAAAGAGCTCCAATAATCCGGGGGCAATATCTAAAATACGTTGACTGCCATCAGACTCCTGATTGATATCAAAATCGACAGATTCACCTTGATGATTCTTATGTGATGTCATCAGTTTAAACGTACTGATTTCACCATTCTGATTTTTAAGAATCTGATACCGGGTACTATCAGGGGTTGACACCAAAGAGGCCTCACCAGCTTCTAAGGTTGCCATAATATCCTGTTTAATATGGTCAGGAATATCATAGACATCTTTGATCAAATCGACCTGTTTCAACGACAGATCATTGATACCTGTATCGAAGCTTCTGAGTATACTTGCCAGAAGACTACTAACGGTATCATCAGAATGAACGGCCATTTCCAGACCATTATACTTTGAATCAGGAAAAACAATATTGAGTCGATGATGAAACCAATCATTAACCTCCGTTAAAGGCTTAATGTAGTCTAATGCCTTGGTCACATTGCGATCCTGACACTCAAACAAAAACAGCCGGTGTCCAGGAGTCGCTTTGGCAGTGAATGATAAAAACTGTTCATCGTCCTTGCTCTTAAACTTAAGGGCAGGAAACGAAATACTATGTTCACTTGTTCGAACAAACACAGGGGACTCACCCTTTTTATCTATTTTGTACAGCCATTCTTCCTGAATAAACTTGCTATCTGCCATAAAGCCATATGCATAATTATTCTTGCCACATTTGATCTCAAACTCAAAACGTGATGGTTTTTGAGAGCAATCCTTATCCAGCAGGAATGGGTCATAGTTTAGATTTTTTCCCTGCGGGCTGCCCTGGACAATCATCAATCGGGCAAAATGCATAGCCTTGATCAAATTAGACTTGCCTGAAGCATTGGCCCCATAGATGACAGCCGCTTTCAGGGCACCAATATCTTTTGGATTGCCAGGCGGGATAACATGACCAGAATGGGTGCGAACCCGGCTTGGAACCATGGATAGCTCCACCCTGTCCCTGAAGGATCGATAGTTTTCAACAGAGAATCGCAAAAGCATAATAAAGTCTTTAGGTGATATTTTCTCCTAAAGATTAGCATATTTCTCATAAATTCATAATTTTTTTACACTAAAACAGGCCATTTCTCATGCAAAGCAATCTCTTCAAGCACACAGAGGAATACACCATATTATTTATGGCTCTGCAGCAAAACTGACAAAATCGACCAGATACTAACTCTAAAACTTTAAACGGCCTATACGACTGCGTTTTCTATGCCCTGAATATCGGGATCAGCCCAAAGTGGCTGGTTGATCATCTCCACCAGCTTGAGAAAGCCATCAGCCAAAGACTCATTCACAGAGGAGGGAAAAGTAAGAAAAACGACTGGACTGAAGGGAACTTTCTACCGCGAACCTGCTCCAACTGATAAGTTAACACTGGAGCATATTATGAATGGTACTGGTGGTGTAATTAATCTGCCCCCGGAGAATATCAGCCCGGGTCCCATGTATGAATCTGATAAGGCATCAGCGGTGCCTGAGTTCACTGAGGCGGCGAGCAAGTTTCTGAAGTCAGCAGAGGTAGGGGCGTTTCTTGACAATGCCAGGGCCGTTGCCGCCGAGCTGCTTACCCCCGATGATCGTCTGGTTGATAGCTGGAACCTTCCCCATCAGCTTACTCCGCTCCACATTGCCTGCCTGGCAAAGGATAGGGTGCTGTTTAAGGCAGCACTTGCTGACCCTCAATGTTGGAGGATCATCGATCAATGCACCTCCGCAATTGATGTGGACGAACTGGCAATTACAAAGGATGATAAGCAAATGCCTGCCATGAACGGTGATACTCCTTTGCATTTTGCCCTGTATAACGGCTGGAATGAGGGCGCTTTAAAATTAATTCACGAACTGTCAGATGCTGGAAAAATCAATAATACGGTAAATAATACCGGCAGTAGTTTACTAAGCCTGGCCGCCGCCTATGGCAGCCTGGATGTGGTGTCCGAGCTTTGTAACTGTCTCAAGCGAGAGTTTAGCCTGGTTTACTTTGACGACTATCTGATGCACAGCACAAACAGCCAGAGCAGTCTGCTGCATCTCGCTACACAGCAGCAAAATCCGAAGGTCTTTGAGTATCTACTGGAAAATCAGCTGAACAGCTCTGGAGGGTCAACACTGTTGCAGCTGGATAATGACGGGAAGACGCCAGCTGACCTGATTAAGGAAGTATTGCTTGATATTCGCAGAGTTGCCCTACAATCGGATGGTAATGTCAAGAGGTTAATCTATGCAAAGCAGCTAAAAGATGATCAGGCCAAAGCATTGGAAGACTATAAGAGTCAATTGGATAGAAATGATAGTTATACACGAAAATATTTTAAGGACCTTGGCTATCCTGATGGTCCCTGGCAAGAGTTTTATATGGAGAATAAACACGAGGGTAAGCAGGCTCAGTCACCTGAAACTTCCACTTGGACGTTCCCATGTAATCTGGTCTGATTTCTGAGCTGACATGGCCACTGCCTACGCAGAAATTTAAAGCACACAATGCAAGGATGCACTGATTGATGTGTTTGGGAGTTGCTGAATCCTTGGTGTTAAGGAATTGTCCCGAAATAATTTCCACATTTTGAACTTGATCTCCGTTCATCCTGAGCTTGTCGAAGGGTGATTGGCACAATACATGAGGCTGGAGTTCACGCCCTTCGACAGGCTCAGGACGAACGTAGTTTTGAAACCCAGAAATGTGGAAATTATTTCAGGACAGCTCCTAAGTGTTTGCTGGAGTGCTTTCAGCTCTTTAAAGAGTGTTCTGGAAATAGCTTCAAAATTCCATATGGCCAGCTACTTATAAATCTGGTCATCGGCTGACACCCAGTAATAGATGATGCGTACACCACCATTTTTGCCCCTTCCTTACAGCCTCCATCTCAGCTTTCTCAGGCCACCAGTGGATTGAATGATAGCGCCAGCAGCGGGCCGATTAACCAGTGATTCCTGCAGCAGCTTATACTCATCATCACTCGTTAATTCTTTGACTTTTCGAGTAAAGATTGTAGTTTCGATAAAGTAGTGGAAATTGACCATTCATAAGGCTAAGTAGTTGGCCAAATGGAATCGTATATTTCTGGCTAAGTGGGCAGTTACTATGCAAGGCGCAACGTAGGGAGCATAGCCGTAGCTATGTGACCGGAGTTGCAACGCCGCAGAGTGACTGCCCACTTAGTCAGAAATATATGATTTCATTTGGTTAACTACTTATAAGTCACCACCCTAACATTGGCCCTGTCTCTAAATGAGCGATTATACAAATGTCCAAAAAACCAACATTGACTGAACTGAAGAAACAGTTAAGGAAAAAGAGCCAGAATGAATTGGTCGAAGAAATTGCCCATCTCTATAAGAAATTTGCCAACGTAAAAGAGTTCTACCAAGCCTCATTCTTTAATGACGATTCTGCCGTGTTGGAAAAATACAAAAAGATCGTCAGGGATGAATACATCCCATCGGGGCGCAGGCAATTCCCCTCCATGAGAGCATCCGTTGCCAGGAAAGCGATCTCAGACTACAAAAAAATATCCTGCTCTAATGCTGGCCTTGCCGACATAATGCTTACCTTTGTCGAATCCGGTGTCTGGTGCACCCAAGAGTATGGCGACATTGATGAACCTTTTTATTGCAGTATGGAAAGCATGTATGAAAGCGCCATCAAATTCATTGTCAAAGAAGATCTCTTTTATGATTTTGATGACCGATTGCGTAGCATCTTAAGAGATACTCATGATATGGGCTGGGGCTTTCATGACACGCTATCAGAAACTTACGACACCTATGCTATCAGCGCTGATTGACGAGTCGCCCTCTTCAATATCAATGTTTTTTACTCGACCAATGTCGCCATTGAACACTTCCTTGTCATAGTTATTAACGGTTTGAATCACCTTATCCCCCGGTGCATAGGTCCAGCCATACCGAGTAACCCGTGGGAGCGTATTTGGGTTCAATGCTTCCTGTAACGCCACATTCAGGCTTCGGGCACCCAGCCCCCACGGTTCATCGGGGCCAGTACCTGAATATCATTGACCGGATCAAATCCAAACTTTTCAGGCAATCGTCGTGTGACCACAGACATCAACTTGGCAAACAGCTCTTCTGGCTCTTCGCCGGTTAAATAGTAGAAGTCCGTCTCTTCCCCTTTTTGCGTGATCCTGGGAGCATGTCCACGGTTAATGGCATGGGAACCGGTAATAATCTGCGAAGTGGCAGCCTGTCGGAAAATTTCCGTCAATCGAACCACCGGCACTTTGCCAGACTCGATCAAATCTTCAGAATGCTGTTAACCACCGTCGTTTTGCCCACACCGGGGCCACCGGTGATAATGCAAAACTTATTCTGAACCGCCAGTCCAATAGCCCCTTTCTGGGAGTCAGACAGTTGGATGTTATTTTTCTCTTCCACCCAAGGGATGGCTTTATCCATAGCAATGCCTGACCAAGCGGAACTTCCCTGAAGCAACCGATTCACATGATTAGCCACTCCCTGCTCGGCACGATAAAGTGGCGTCAGAAACAGACAGGGCACCTCATTAATGGTTTCCGGTGTCAGCCGTTCCTCATTGATCTCACACTGAATCGCTTCCTTGATGGTGTTTTCCGGTATTTCCAGCAGCTTAACGGCATCGCCCACCAGCGTCTGAAAAGGCTGGGCGCAGTGCCCTTCACCAGAACACTCCTGCAATACATGTCGCACGCCTGCCTGAGCACGAATTAACGACACCCGGTCAATCCCCAGCTGCATGGTCAGATTATCTGCCGTTTTAAAACCGATGCCATTGGTCGTTAAACCAGATGCCGGTAGCATCCACAAACTCACCGGGTGTCACTGACGGTGTATTGCCGGTCATGGTCACCAGGTCTCGCTGCCCCTTGCACTTAACCCGAATCACAAAGAATCCGCTGGCTTCACTGTGGAAAGTAACTCGCTCTACCGACCCTTGCAGATGAACCAGAGGCTGATGATCGGTGTAGCATTGATGATTTGAAGCAGTTTCCATTAAGGCGTCGTTTATCCGTCAGAGGAATGAAGGTAATCAACAGGATATTACCAAAGCAGATTTAATCAAACGACTACCGATATATTTACTCAGACAAAGTTCCGGCATTCCCGCAGCAGGAGCTTTATACGGCTATCAGTAAGCACATGCCTGAGTCGCTTCTATGTACCTGGCTCCTGATACTGTAAAAACGGGTAACGGGAAAAAATTCCCTTCCCCGTTCTGCTGAACGAAGGCAATTCAGCAATACGATCTCAGACTGTTTGAGGTTTGTGGTTTCGGAGCTATTTCGAGACTATGGTTACCAACAGGCAACCAAATAATGAAGTAAGGTTTATGAGCTGGAATCAATGGCCAGAATACTCTCGAAGACAGTCAGCCCAGAAGCTCACACAAGAACAGGCAGCTTCGATACTCAAGGCTCTGACCAACGCCATACAAAACTCCATGGTTTTAATGGAGCTGCACCATGCCATGCGGTTTGCCCGGGGGCGTTTTTATCTTGAAAGAACGACTTCTTATGGTGTGAGGATGGAAAAAGAGGTGGTCGCAAGGGTTACTCCATTAAGCGACCCACCTTGTGCATTATTGCTTGAGTCCGGAGACGGTCAGTGTTGGCACGCCATCAAACAAGGCAAGCCAGTGACGATCAGCAGAACCCTGACACAGCAGGGAGCTGAGATCTTTTACGGGTTGGGTGCGCTGGACGCCAAATTGCGGGAAGACCTGAAGTTAAATTTTAAAAACAATAGAGAGATGGATCAGGATAACAATGAATTTCGCTACCGTGAAACAGGCGAAATAGGTAGTGTTCAGGAGGCTCTTTATTACTACTTTGGTCTCCCTGTGGATGTCATTGCCGAGCCCTCCGACTGGTATGCGTATCGCCGCCATCCGGTCATTGTGGAAGTCAGCGATGACGCATTGGCCATACTGGTTCGGTTTTCTGCCACAAGCCTGAATGGTTCGTCATTTGGTGGCACTTGTCTTTATATATTCAGAGAAGAACAGTGGCATGTTTATAAAATCAGGCCTAACCAGAGTGCCACCTTAAGCTCTGCCTTACAGTGGCTTGAAAAAAGAAAATGGCAAGGTTGGTGAATCTGCCTCCATTAATCTGTGCACCATCTTGAGAAAGATGACCAGATTTACTGAAAATATCCTTACTGCAGAATGCCCGTTGAACCAAAAGATTGTAAACGCCAATAAAACCACCGTCATAGCCAGCCCAAACTTTATGACTTATCCTTTTGATGCTTTCACTGACCAGGGCAGAAGCTGCTCCAGTTTCTCAACCGTGTCGGCATAAGGCAGTTCTTTCAAAATGTGACTCAGGTATTCGAACGGTTCCAGCCCATTGGCCTTCGCGCTTTCGATCAGGCTGTAGTAGATTGCACTCGCTTTGGCACCTTTCGGGCTATCAGCAAAGAGCCAGTTACGGCTACCCTCAGTGAAGGGGCGGATAGCGTTCTCAGCCGCTGCATTGCTAATGTTGAGGTGTCCGTCTTCACAGTAAACCAACACTTTTGACCACTGGTTCAGGTCATCAAGCAGTCGCTTACTGTCTTCCTGTCGCCAGACTTTTTTCTCTGGTGCGGTGAGTCCTTTGATCTCTTCTTCAATGGCATACAGCTTGCGGATTTTGCCCAGGGAAGCGGCATCCACTGCACTTGAATATCTCCGATATCTTTCTATAATTTGTCATACAATGTATAACAATGTAAGACAAATTCAACTTATGGAGAGTGAAAAATGAGGCAGGAAATGCTCAGCGCCCGTATCGATCACGATACCAAGGCTGCCTTTACTAATATCTGCGAAGCCGTTGGTTTAAGTACTTCTCAGGCCATTAAGCTCTTTGCCAAAGCGGTCATCAATCACGGTGGCATCCCGTTTGAAGTGCGAGTTCAGCAGCCCAATAAAACCTCGGTGGCGGCAATGAAAGAACTGGATGAAGGCAAAGGCCACAGCGCCGAATCTGTCAGTGCCTTAATGAATGAGCTGACTGATGGCAAGGTAAGTGATGTATAGCCTGGAATATTCCAATCAGTTCAAGAAGGAGTTGTATGGCGTTGGGGCAGAAACCGAATGCGGAGTTTTTTGAAAATACACGCACTACACAATTTCCGAATCAGAAGCTCACCGAATCCGTTGTTTTCTAACAGGCCGCACAATTGCCCAGGCAGAAAACCCAGCCAGTACCGCCTTTAAATCAATGCCAGAGCTTTGGTGCTCCAATGTCGTATCAGACACATCACTTGAATGATTTTCAGGCACCTGAGTCACTCCCATTGGTTTACAGAAGCCTTCAGGGTCATCACCAATAACTTCACAAGCTGGCTCAACAGTTGGCTCACCTTCAACCGGCACCAATTCTTCTTCAGGCACCTGTTGCTCGTTGACGGGTACCTCTTCGACCAGAACTTCCTGCTGCTCCGCCTCAATCTCTGTAGCGGTTACTTCACTGGAAGCCAGAGTTCTTTGCTGGGAAGTCGGCGTCAATCGTGCGAAGGCTTCTTGAGCATCTTCCGTAAACAGTGGTGTTTCCAGAGCCCTGGCTCGTGCTACCTGCCCCAGTCCCGATTCCGCAAAGAACTGCTGGGCAAAATTACTGAACAGGTTAGTCTGCTGGCCCCTGATCAAATCAAGGCCATTCTGTGCCAGAGAAACAACAAATGTCGCCTGCTGCGCTTCGGTATTGGCATTAAAGGTGAAACGACCATATTCCCCGATCATGACGTCCTCACTGAAGTCACCATCAAAGAAGTCACCACCAAAATGCCCCTGCATACGATCCAGGCCAGAGCCACCAATCAAAGTATCAACACCACCAGTGAACAGGTCTACCGCTTCAATAACAATGGTTGATGGGCTGCGAGTCACCTGTGTGCCATCCCCCCCCATCAGATCATCACCAGCCTGTCCATCCAGGAGGTCATCACCAAAGCCACCCATCATGATGTCACGGTTCAGACCTCCTGCAATGCGATCATTACCACCAATGGTTGTGCTTCCGGTCCTAACTGTGAGGTAACGACCTTCTGAGTCATTAACAATACGGCCATCGTCGCCAACCATGATGGTTTCACCAGAGGTATTGTTCATCTGGTCATTACCAACACCGCCAATGGCCTGATCACTGCCATTGCCCAGGTTGATAATGTCATTCCCACCTGTGCTGTTACTGATATCGGTGCTGAAGACTTCGTTGCGAATACCGCCAACAAAATTAACCTGTCCGTTATCACCGATAACGGTATCGTTACCGTCCCCTGCCGTCAGTTCATCGTTACCAAAGCCACCCAGAATGCGATTGTCACCATCGCCTGCCTGGATAGTGTCACGACCACCCAGAGTTGTATCCGTACTGATAATTGTTATAGCAACGCCTGTCTCTGTATACGTCAATGACCCATTGTCGCCCAGCACATCATCGGCACCTGTGCCGGCGGTAATTTGATCGTCACCAAGACCGCCCAAAATCCGGTTCTCACCTTCACCAGCATCGACAATATCATCGCCTGTGCTGTGGCTGTCACCAGAAGCGGTACTCAGCACCTGCTGACCATTACGAAGATCTACTTCACCAAAGTCGGCCAGAATCCAATCATTCCCCTGATTGCCTTTAACATCATCACCACCTGCACCGGCAATAATAACATCATTGTCTTCATTCCCCTGGATGGTATCGCTATCACCCACGTTGGTGTCTGTACTGTATATTCGAACAGCTCGGTTACTAACGAGAGCAATGGCACCAAGATCACCAATGATGATGTCATTATCAGACTCATCGATCATCGCCAGACGATTGACTGAGCCATCACCAAAGAGTGAATCACTGCCGGCACCACCAAAGATAATGTCATCACCGGACTGCCCGGAAATGTGATCATCACCGCCCAGGTCCGCGTCGCTAGTCATAACACTGTCCAGTGTCGTCAGGTCAGTATCACCGTCGACATAATTTAATTGACCACTGTCACCCAGCAGAATGTCATTGCCTGTGCCGCCACGGATAGTGTCGTTACCAAACCCGGCAATCACGACATCATCACCGGCATTGCCATCAACATGGTCATCTCCGCCCTGATCACGTTGGGTACCGTGAATGCTGATTACCAGACCAGTGGTCAGAATCCGATTGCTATCCAGCTGTTGTACGATTTCACCCTTGTCACTCAGAATAATGTCATTGCCCTCACCACCATCAATGGTGTCACTACCCACCGTTAGCTGGTCTGCTGTATCCAGGTTGTCGTTGAGCAAATCGGCATCGTTTACCACGGTCAAAATTTGCGTGGAGAGATCCAGGCGAGTTGCAACGTCCAGATTGAAACCGGAATCACCATAGATATGGTCATCGCCATCAAGACCATAGACCCTGTCATTACCAGAGCCTCCGGCAATATGGTCACTGTATTGGCTGCCAGTCAGCGTATCATTGCCCTGTCCGCCGTAGATCACAACGGAAGCGCCAGCACCTGAAGCATTAATCACATCGTTGCCGGGGTTAGTATACTCTCTGGCCTTTTCGGTCTTCTGGTTCGATGTTGCATTGTAAGTAGAACCGTTCTGAACAGAATCACCCAGGAGGATGAGTGCTCCCTCACTGGCACTATCATTAACGGTCAAGGTGTCATTACCACCACCGCCATGTAGGACGGTGATCACATTGGAAGCGGTATTTTCAATGATGAAGCCATCATCACCACTCCCCAGCAGAACTTCGAGCACTTCTATATCGTGATATTCAATACCCTTACCTGACGTCATACCGAGTCCGGTAATCGTATCCTCAGTCAACATACCGGAGTCATTCTGGATGCTGCCATCGTTAAAGACATTCAGTGTATCGGTCTGCTCATCTTCATTCAGTTCAATGTTAACCAGTGGCAATGGCCCGTCAATCTCTGTTGGCAACATGACGGCCCGTGTCAGTTCACGCTTTTTACCGTCTGGCGTGCCACCTTCGATAATCAGCTTGCCGCGAATATCTGAGAGCGTATGAGGCTGCAATGGTGGGTTCTGAACCGGCTGAGAATCCGTTTCAGGCTGGAAGCCGGTGTTAGCAGCCAAAGTCAGTTCAATTGGTGAATTCCAGTCATCGATACCGAAAGTCACACTGTTGGTACTGGCATCAAATCGTGGATCAGCACTGCTGAACAGTACCTGTCCATCATTCAGCAGATTTACCGTCACTGGTGCAGCAGGTTGTTTACTGAGTGCCATCTGGTAAGCATCCTGTTGCGTCGCACTCACCAGTGTCGAACCATCGGTCTGAGTAATAAGGACCGAACCACTGTCGTTATCCACGACGTCAATATCCAGCGACACACTGTCAGCCGCGTAGTTACCAGATGCAGAGAGCGTGATACCGGCTCGATAGAGATTTTCAACAGATCCATCGTCTGTTGCAATCACCGTAAACTGGCCAGACCAGTTGGTGTGATCAAACGTCAGTGTATCAGTACTCAGAGTCAGCTGACTGCTCCAGTCAGAAGGAATAATCTCAGCCAGGGATACCGTGATAACCTGCCCAATTTCAGGGGTTGTTGCCAGGCGGACATCAAAGGTGATTTCACTGCCACCTTCAACCACCGTCAGGTTGCTGAAGGGGCTGACAATAATGCCACCCATATCATTGTCATTAACGACTACTTCAACATTATCGATATCCAGCTGATCGAAGTCCGGGTTATCACTGCGGACACTATGACTGATCACATACTCCCGATGACCTTCGGCAGCTTGATCATCCACCGCCTTGATGTAGATTCTGGTGGCGTCATCCCAGTTGGTCGCTGAGTCGTAGTCAATGACCAGAGACTCAGAGAACGTCTGACCATCCAGAGAAATCAGAACACTGTCTGCCAACCCATTGGTTTTCTGTTTATCACTGCCAGAGGCCCTGGCAGCAGAAACGGTGACATAAGCAATGGTCGCATCCGACGGTTTTGGTGCATTCAGCTGCAGCTCATAGAAGTCAGTAACACCGCCTTCGCTGACCACAACCTCACCATCATCACGGTCAACACCAATGGCACCGTTTTCTTTACTGGCTACGTTCAGGGAGATGCCTTCCACAAAAATTTCGTTGTAGGACAGGTCATCACTGAACACACTGTGGTTAACAAAGCTACTGCGGCCTTCTACTGAGTAGGAAACAATGGGTTTAGTCACATCACTGGCGATATTGAAGGTATCTGCACCCAAGCCACCAATAATGGTGGTTTCCACATCATCACTGGTGCTGAGCACATAGAAGGTATCATCGCCCTCCAGCCCATCCACTTCCGCCAGTTCCACTCCATCAAAACTGATATTCAGACCGGCACCGAAGATACCATTTTCGGTGATCATAAAGTTGTCATCACCTTCGGTACCCAGAACCACAACGGAGTCCGTGCCGTTACCACCGTCAATTTTCAGCGGTGAATTAATACTGTATTGAATATCGTCGGCACCATCACCGCCGAACAACTCCACATCACCACCACCCGCAGTTTGCAGTGTGTTCTTTTTCAGGAAAGCGCGCACCACAAAACTGTCGTCGCCGTCCTCACCATAAAGTTTGGTAATGCCTTTATTGGAGTAAACTTTGATTTCGTCTTTACCATCACCCCCATAAACAACCATGGGCAGACTATTACCTTTACTGAGGAAGCCCAGAGTCGTTTCGGTGGTTGCAATTTCATCACCTGCAGCAACGGTGCCTTCCGCGGTATTACGATCCAACCCAAACAGCTGGCCAATCTGGAAACGGTCATTGCCAGCGCCGCCATCCAGCGTTGTAATAGTGCTGTTATCATCACTGAAGAAACTGTCATTACCATCAAGGCCATTCAGCGTCAGGCGGGCATTGATATTCCGGTCATAGTTGATTCGTTCGACAGTCGAAGTGTATTCACCCTGACTATCAGTATGCATGGCTGCCACAAAGTTTGCTCGCAGCAGGAAGGTGTCAGCTTCAGAAGTACCATTGATGGTCAGAGTGTCTGCTCCATCGGCTTCAGAACCGGAATCACGGACATTAACAACATAGTCCGCGTTGTTACCAGTGCGATAGATCGTGTAAGTATCCGTGCCGCCTTCACCATCCAGCACAAAGGCATCTTCTGCCGAACGGCTGACCAATTGGTTAATGGTCAGTAGGTCATTACCGGCACCAGTATTGACATCAACATCGCCATCAATATCCTGCACATCAAACAGGACTGCATCATCACCCAATCCAGTGCTCACCTGAATAGTGGCAGCATTCAGGCTGCCGTAGAGATTGATATCACCAGATTCACTGTCCACACTGCCAAGGTCAGTATTAAGGATCAGCGTTTGAGCGGCGTTGAGCAGACCATCCAGATTCAGTACAAATTTATCACCAGCATTCAGAATGAGATTGCCCAACTCAGCATCGATTTCAACAGCATTCACCGTCAGATCATCACCTGTAGCCAGTGAATCCATTGCGGTCAACATGATATCGCCTGCACTGGCGATAACATCTTCATTAATGGTGAGCGGGCTTTGTGCAACCAGTTCGATGGAGCCCTGTACCAGCAGACCTTCCATTTCATCACTGATGCCGCCCACCATCAGGGCTCCGATATTATTAAGAATAAGACTGCCGACCAGTACTTCTGCTTCCAGATGATCAATCAGCGTTCTGAGAGCATCACCAGCAGCACCAATGCCCTGGCCAGCAACAATGCGTAAGCCACTGGCCGTAATCGTGTCACCAGATGCATTACCATTCAGAACACGACCCTCAACGGTAAGGTAGATATTGGCATCACCACCGCCACTGTTATCACTGTCTGCCACCAGGCTGGCGATAGACAAGTCGCCACGCACTTCTCTCAGGTACGAGCTCTTGCCGCTGAGGCTGGTCAGCTGTCCGCCGGTGGTATCAATTTCCACCTGATTACCCAGCTGGCCAATAGTGCCTCTGGCTGACTCAAGGAAAATAGAAGACGCTGTAATATCACTATCACCGGTCAGACTGATCAGATCATTATTATTGTCCTGATCGCCATCCAGAATGGATTGGGCTGACTTCAACATAACATTAGCATCGGAAGTAATCTGGCCAACGCTCAGAGAGCTTTCTATTGCATTCAGATATACGTCGCTGCGAGTATTGGCCGAAACATCACCGGTAAGTTTCAAGTCCAGATAGTTTTCAATCTGGTTCTGTCGGCTGCCAATACCGCCACCAGCAACCAGCATCAAATCCTGAGCACGGATATTGATGATCGCACTGTTGGCATCGTCATAAGCATCGAGAATATCGCCTGCAGCCTGCAGAGTCACCTTGCCTGCCGTTGTGCTGATTTTCTCAACAACAATATCTGCCTGCCCGGCACCGGAAGTGGTTGGAGTAAAGGAAGATAGTAATCCGGCGGTAAAGGTAAGATCACCGGTAGCGGCCACATCATCAAGATACAGATCGCCAATCGACGTATTCTTACCCCCAATGCTGACATTGCCTTCAATCTGCCAGATATCAACAGAACCCACCGTATCGACGCTCAGTTTTGCAGACTCCGCTACCTGAACACGGAACCCTCCATCACTCTGGGAAAGAATATTCCCCTTGGTGATCAGAACAAGGTCACCAGCACTGACCAGAGCAGCAGTGTTGTGCTCACCGCTGTCGATCAATGCCCCGGCAACGTTCAGTCGTACCCAGCTTGCCCCTACAATGCGATCAACGGACAGTGCTCCACTATGTTCGATGGCAATACCCTCTGTGGCTTGTGCCGTCAGGTTAACATTGCCTTGAAGGTTCAAGTCATCCCACAGCTGAATCGTGACTGAGTTCAGCTGCATCACCAGATCGCCAGAGTTCAGGTTAAACACACTGGCAGGCGCAACACTGGTCACACTGACGAGCTGCCATGGAGAGCCAGCGTCGTCAAAGTTTTCCCGGGTAAGTTCAATCGAGTCACTGGTGCCCGTGTATTGATAAAGTACGGGTACTCCATCCTGGTCTACCTGAACATAGTCACCATAAGTTACTGAGGTGAAACCATTAGCGGATGCATCCAGGCTGCTGATTTCTGTCCAGTTGCCATCGTTGTAATTGATATCTAGCTGGGAGATATCACCCGCCGTACCAGTGTATACATAGAAGACATAATCCGTGGCGACGACATCACTGCCTGTCGCCTGGGCGAGGACCTCTTTCTCACTCTCCTCCAGGGCAACAACACCACCGCTCATATCAATGGTGATACGGTCACCGGTCTGGCCTAAACCTCCATAAGCGTTAAGGATAATTGCACTACCACTGACCAGTGCCTGGATATTGGCGGCTTCTGCTGAACCAGTATTTCCTGCGCCACCAATAATCGGGGTATCCGGGTAGAGCTTCGCAACAATACCCGGAGAAAGAATACTTTCAAATACAGGACGATTGGTGTTTACCTTCTCCTGAATACGGCTTTCGAATTCGCTGATAGTGCCAGCTGCAGAACTGACATCCGTCGCTATCCAGACCGCCAGCTGATCAAAGGCCATATCGTATTCAGATGCATCGGTCAGGCTGTTATTCAGTGTCACAATACGACTCTGCACCTCTGCCAGCTCATCACCGGAAAGCTGTTCAAACAGATCATTGTATTTGTCGTAAGCAGTAACATCGGACAGATAGTCCACTGAGCCATTATCACGGAGGATATTCCAGTACTGGTGATACAGTTCGGTCACGGCATCCGCTTCATTGGTCACCTGTGATTCCGCATAAAACTGCTGGGCAGCAGAGGTATCGAGGCTGGAGGCACGCACTTCATCATCATTGCCATCCAGAATATCACCACTGTTGGTGGTCAGCTGTACACCATAAGGTGAACTGCCACCGCCAGCGACTTTTGCGGCAATAATCTGGTTCACATTCATATCACCTGCGTACTCAGTCAATGCAACATTGCCCTGAGCTTCAACAGTGATGTAACCCGCATCATTTCGGGTGGCTGAATCAATGGTCAGGTGACCAATATCACCACCAAGTGACAGAAGCTCAATGACATTGGCTGAAATAGCGACCGTTTCACCGCCACTGGCTTTGAAGATGCCGCCACCGGCATTGATTTCGACAGTGTGGCGAGCAGAGATTTCATCGATGTACAGCTTGTTGGAACTGGTCTTCCCTTCTCCGGGATTATCATCCAGCACAACACCGAGATAGACACTGCCAGTGTTAGACACTACGCGGTGACCTTTATCTGCAGTATTACCCTCCAGAATCACACGGGCAGTGCCTTTCGCTTCAATATCTGCCTGAGAAGTCTGAGCATAAACACCATCACTCATGGTAATAGCACCATGGGTAGACAGAATACTTAAGGTACCTTCGTCAGCCATTTTGATCTTACCGGCCAGGGTAATATCCCCTTTACTGGTGATATTCACATCGGGCTGGCTATTACCACTGAGGAAATCAATGGCAATGTCGTAGTCTGCTTTCAGGGAGTGGGTGTAATAATCTTTCAGCCCCTCAACCACAGTAATCTTGGTGTGTACCGTTTTTTTGCGGAGCCATCCGCCACCTGTCGTCCAGGATTCACGATCAAAGTCATAAACATTCGGATCACCCTCAGTCTGAATATAAGTCACCTTATAATCTGCAGACTCAGCCCCTTCAATTGGTAGCAGCACCGATTCGGATTCAAGCAGTGGTTTCTTATCAGTGAACTCAATGGTTTCCCACTTATAGCTCTTATCCTTAACCAGCCAGTCGCCAAACGAGTTATCACCAAACAGGTTAAAGCTCTTCTTCTCGTACTTGCGAACCGTTGTTTTGGTTTTGCTCTGGCCTTCTGTCCAGACATAGCGGGAGCCGGTGGCGACTTTATAAGCAAAAGAATCCGCAGCGCCATTGCTGGTGCTCTGTTGTTCATAATCGATTCGGGCAATGTCATTGCCGGTGGCTGCAGTTAATTTTCCGGTATATTTAGTATGTCTCGCTCCGGAACCGTTATATTGATATTCATCCTTGGTCAGCTGCTTGCTATCAATAATGGTGATCTTGCCCTCGCGATATTGACGGTTATCGATATCGTTCATCACCAGCTCATAACCGCTGTTATTGTTGATATCGACAGAAGCATAACCACTGGCCGCCACAATACGTCCATTACCTGTGCTGATAATCTGACCGGAAATCACGACTTCGCCACCGGCAGGCACAATGTCTTCAATAATGATTGCCTTTCGTACAGCATCCCAGTAACCATCCACGGGTACTTTGACATTACTGCTGTCATTCGGATTGGCAAAGCTGACACCCGCTATGGCCTGACCTTTCTTATTGGTCAGGTCGACATTTTTAGATCCACCACGGAAGTTCTCATCAATCTCCAGATAAACCGTATTCACCCCACTCTGAATCAGCCCATTGATATTCAGGTAACGGGCGGTCAGAGTGATTTTGCCCATGGAGACAATCTGGGAGTTATCGACATTGATATTGGTGGTCAGTACGTTGTAGTTAGCCTTAAACAGCGTGTAGATCAGCGAGGTATTACTTAAACCAGTCTGATAAGAGCTTGAGTTGCCTTCTTTGTTGTAAACAAAGTTACGCATCAACTGGTAATTAATATACTGGCGTGGATCTTTATTGGTATGGAACCAGGCATCCGAGTTCAGAGAGAAATCACCAGCGGCAAAGATATTGACGGTCTCAGCACGAATCTGGGTAGAGACTTCAATAGAACCTTCCCGGTTATTGATATAGGCACCACCGTTTTCATTCACCACATTACCCTGAATGTACATCCCTTGAGGGACTTCAGGCAGTGTGAAACTACCGTAAGTATCTTTAATAAACTGCGAGTCACTGTCCTGATAAATAATAATTTCATTGAGTGTGTCAGAATTGCGGCCCAGGTCGGTAGACTGAGTACCACCACGGATGGCAATGGAATTAACATCTTTATAATTAATTTGCACGGCGCCCGGCGTATAGGTTTTGAGGGAACCACCCACCACTTCAACCCGCTGGGAGTCTTGAACAATGGCGTCATTCACACGCAAGGCAAATGGTGTGCTATTAACGATCTGAATGGTTGCGCCTTCCCGGGCATGGAGGTTGTCCATATTGTCCAGAGCAGCCAGAGTTTCAGCGTTTTTGCCATCAATCTGCAGATAGACGGAACCGGGAGCTGCATAAACATCCGGCAGGTCTACCATCAGGATATCCAGTGCCTGATTGTAAACTTTACTGGTGGCACGGGCAGTATCGGTATAATCCCAGGCTCCCGACGTTGAGTTGGTTTTCTGCCACAACGTAGTGTCGGAATAGTCCGCTAACTCAAGAATGCTTTCCTGTTTGATTTTGCTCTGATAGTAATTGCCGTCCGGTGCCTTAACAATCTGGCCTGCATCCACAGTATGAACATAATCAGACAGCCCAAGCTCATCAATTTTTTTATTGATCTCTTCCAGTTGAACCTGATAACGGGCAATGGCTTCAGCGTTCGTACTGTGATCACGAATCCAACTCTCTACCTGAGCTTTTTGCTCAAACAGCAGCGTACTTAAATTGGTAAACGTCAGGGTAGGTGAATCCAGCTCTCTGGGTTTAACCACAAAGAACTCACCGGTCATGGCGCTGGCAAGAGCGTCGGTGATAGAGCTTTCGTAAATCGGGTAGCCCAGAGATTCAATCTGCGCCAATGTCAGATTCAACCTGGTCCAGCGATTTTTGTTACTGTAATTTTCCTGCTTCAGGTCTATTTCAGCGCTGTTCTGAGGAGCGTACTGGTAATAACTGCCGTTGTGCTCAATCACTGTATCCTGAGTGACCAGGAAGTTGATGGTGCTGAGCGCAAGCTCCTCCATCAAATACACCACATCCTCTGGCAGTTCTGGAATAACCACTTCACCTTGCGCATTATCTACACCAAACAACAGTTTTTTATCGTCGTCGGTCAGCGCATCGATATTAATGACACCATCAGCACTCACTTTGCTACTGTCGTTAAGAATGCTTTGTATCTCAGCCACCGGACGAATCTGCAGGAAGGATTTATTATTAACGCCGGCTGTCACCTTGGCAGAATCTGCAACCGAGAACTGGTTGTTGGAAGTGACAGAACCCTCACGGTCAATATCCACACCGTAAGGAACTCCGGATATAGACAGTGTCAGCCCCGATTCTTTCGCTCGTTCACTACCACCGATACCTTCACGGGCTTCAATGGTGATATCCGTCATGGACTTGATATCAGCGTTGTTACCCAAAGTGATGGTATTGGTTTCGGTGATGTCGGCATCTGGAACCGGCACTGCTACATTGGCAGAGGTGGAGACTGATGTCAGTTCCACATTGGCACTGCTCTCAAGAATATTCAGCACACCCTGGCTACTCTTACCAGCATAGAGATAGACGTCTCCAGCCTTCATAGTGGCGTTGGCAATGCTGACATTATTTCGAGCATTCGTTGTAGCAATCGCAACACCGGTAGCCGCACTGGACAGTCCGGAAACCGCAAGAATATCGGCACTGGCCCGATTCTCGGAATCCGTTTTCGCGGTCACAAATACTTTGCCCGTGACGTTTTCTATCACCGTACCATCGATATTCACCCTGGCATCAGAATTGGCTTCTACCTTGCTGGTCGCAGCATTGATGCCACCCACTGCACTGACGGTTTCCAGCGTAATACTATCGACAGTAGTGATGTCATTCCGGGCTTCAATACGAAGGGAAGCTTTATCGTCGTAGCTGCCTTCTGCAACCAGTTGCACATCATCGGTCAGGTTTATACGCGCATGATTGTTCAGGATGGTCTGGCTCACCATCACATTGACACCCACAATATTACCAGAACCGGTTCTCAGGGATTTACCGTTACTGAACCGTGATTTATCAAAGCGATTCAAGGCACTAATACTGATATCATGAGCGGTAATGGATGAAGGATTACCAGAACCCGGCAGGCCGGTGCTGGCACCAATATTCACATCCGCGTAACTATTAATAATGATATTCAGTCCGGCACCGGCACCAGAGGCTAACGCCACCGTGAAGGCATCTGCACTGGCATCGACGGTTTGATCGAGCGTACTGCTCAGGTCAAACTGATCCGCCTCAATCACAACACCCTTACCAATATTGGCAACGACAGCCTGGTAACTGGTGACATTGCTCTGTGCACCTGCACCAGCAACATAGCCACCGGAGGCCGCAATGGTTTCTGGCAGAAGGTCATCATTACCGGACGCTTTTACCGTAATACTGGCAGCACCCAGTTGTGAGCCATCACCAATTTCCACCAGCACATCGTCAGAACCATCGTTACCCTGCTCAATATCTGCAATCATGGCACCGGCAGCAACCGCGCCGGCAGCACCACCACTGGCATCGGCACGGGCATAATTGGTGGCATTGGCATTAATAACAATGTCATCAACGGCAGTCAGTTTGGCTGACTCTGTTACGGCTGACACCGTGTTGGTGATATCGACATCGGCACGGTTAGCGCTGGCAGCCGCAAGCGCCGCAGCAAAACCAAAGGCTTGTGTCTTATGGATGTTATTATCCGCCAGGGCATCAATATAAATATTCTGAGCTTCCAGCGAAGTATCTTTGACCTTGCTGGAAATCGAGCTGCGGACATCATTACGAACCAGAGCAATACCAAGAGCGCCACCTATGCTGGCACTGAGTGCCACATTGGTCACATTGATGCTTAAATCGGTCGCTTCACTGGCTTGAAGATTGATAACCCCCATTGAGCCAATCACAGCGCTGCTATTATCACTGCCACTGATGGTTGCATTCACCTGATTATTGACCAGGTTAGTGATATCCACACCACCACCGCTGGCACCGGCCAGACCGGCACTGAAGGTCACCGCTGTCGCATCAACATTTTTCATCAGGGCATTGGCATGGCTGGCAACCTCAATATCGTTGCCGGCAAATACCCGGTAATCCTGCTTAGCAATACTTTGGCTGTCGTCTACATTCAGCCAGGCACTCACGGCCATAGCCATGGTGTTATCGATATCCGTTGCGGAGATAGAAAAAGAGCCACCCAGTCCAATAGCTGCCGATATGGCAGCAGCAACGGCATCCGCTTTAACCACCTGACCATCAGCATCAGCAGTGATGGAAATATCATTACCAGCCACCATGGCGGAATTATTGACATAAGCAGAGGTGCTGCCACCGATGGTATTGTCAAGATCAATGCCAACGCCAGCACCAGCGATCGCAAACTTACCGGCGGCAACGGCAACACCCGCACCATAAACGGTGCTGTCAATAGTCGACAGTGACTGAGCATCAACAACAATGTCGTTGAGTGAAGTTATCTGGGAATCTTCAATGTAGGCGGAGGTAATATGATTGGATCCGATAGTATTTTCGGACAGCGTTACACCGATGGCTGCAGCACCACCACCCTTTCCGACTCCCACAGAGCCACTGGCAGCACCAACAACAGAGGTAATATCAGCATTATTAACCGCGATAACAGCAACATCCTGATCGCCATAATCTGCATTGGCATAAACCAACTCCCAGTCATCTGCAGGTGTTGTACGTTTAACTTCGTCGAGATCTAACAGTGACCAATCCGGTTTGAGTGCTGACACTCCCGCAGCATCCAGCCCCGCCTCTGCAGCGGCACTCTCTGCCAGTGACTGGGCATCATCTGCTGCCGATCTGGCTGATGTAGAGATGGCATTCCAGACATCGGCCTCTTCCTGAAGTTGGTCAGCGATTTCCTGAAGCTTCACTACGTTTTCAAGCTCGACCTGCCATGCAGCAACGGCTAGCTCTGCCGCTTCGGCTTTTGCTACCGCGTTCGATGTACTGGCATTTAATGATGCCTCTACCGCAGTATCAGCAAGGGCAGCCAGTCGATCTGCTTCTGTCTGGGCCGTATCTGCCAATGCCTGGGCAGCATCCGCATTACTCTGAGCTGTGCTGGCAAGACTTTCATATCTACCCGCTTCTGCTGCTAACGCTTCAGCACGCAGCGCAGCGGCTACAGCAATGGCTTTCTCCAGCGAAAGCTCTGTTGCGCCATTATTACGATAAGTACCATCAATAAAGTAGAACTGCTCACCACTCTCTACCGATGTTTCTGCCACGCCCACACGACTGCCATTTTCATCGTACTTGTAGCCGTCTGACTCGAAATCAGGAGAAAGATCAAGATCACTGCCAATATAGCGATAGACGCCATCGGCAAATTCAACCAGGTCACTTTTCAACAGCTCATCAGTCAGGCTTGAACCAGCATAATCAGAACGGGGAACCAGTGTAATTTTTGAATCACTGATCAATGCCTGACTACTGTTGTTTATGGTATTAGTACCTTTTACACCGGCACCGGCGAGTGAGACACCAACTTTACCACCAGCAATGGCAACAGAAGCCGCTTCGGCCTTTAAGTTAACGGTGGTACTTTCATGGGAACCAACGGTCACACCGCCATTTCTGGCTTGAATATCCAGATATTCGACATTTGCGTAAATTTGATTAGCAACAGTGTTAGTGGCTTCTACCGCACCAACGGTCAGCGTACCACCAAATGACTCACCAACCGCTGCCCCTAAAGAAACGCCGACGACCTGGGCATCAATAGTAGACGTATCGGTTGCATTAACAGCCAGGGACTCAGAGAGGAATTTGGGCCTGCCAGTATTTTGACCTGTAGCCTTGGCTCCTGCGATTGAATCAATAGTGTTCTCTGCAACTGAAGCCGCTACAGCAAGCGATACGCTGCCACCACTGGGTGCAAGACCAAAGGCAAGGCTCGCAGAAGCCGCTACGGATGTGATGGACGCTTTGTTAATGGCATTAACTGTTATTTTGCCTGCATTGATATCTCTGCTGTTAGCAATCCAGGCCAACGTCTCACCATAAATCTTATTGCTCGCACCAACTCCGGAGCCACTACCAGCGAGACCCGAGCCATTAGTGCTAACCACAACAGCCGCCGAACCCGCTCCCACTTCAGCATCGACGGTCATGTCATTCGTCGCATCAATATTCAGATCACCATCAATGGTCAGAGCACTATCCTCCAGAAGAGCTTTGACTCTGAGGCGATCATCACTCGTACCAATAGTGTTTTCGGTGATGGCTGCACCAATGGAAATACCGGCACTGCCACTGCCGGAGTCTGCCGCAACAGCCGCAGAAACGGCTACTGTCGTTGAATCTATATCCGACTTATTGGTCGCTTTAATGGAAACGTCGCCATTGCTGAACAGATCACTGCTTTCAACCAGGGCTTCGGTTGAGCCACCAATGGTATTGCCAGCATAGGCTCCACCGCCACTTAATGCTACAGAACCGCCCGATGCAGAGGAGTAGCTGGCTGACAGTGAGGCCGACACTGCAGTGGCGGTGATCTCAGCGTCAGATGACGCATTTAATGAAACAGAACCTGTTTTACGACTCGAAGAACCTATATCAACGTTATCGATAATCGCTTTGGTATTGGTATTCACCTCATTTTCTGCAAGAGAGACACCAATGCTCAATGTGCCAGTACTGGATGTTCCGGAATAGGCACCGGCAATGGTTGCCCCAACAACGGTACTGAGAATGTCTGAGTCATCTTTAGCGTCAATAGTGAGTTTATCGGCCAACAGTGTGTGTCCATCTGCGTTGGCCTTAACAGCCGATTCAATATCAACCTTCACCGTGTTTTTGGCATCAGCGCCTACGCCACTAAGCCCAGCCCCAATACCAGACTCCGATTTGGCAACAGCCACAGAAGCAGCAGTAATTACCGATGCAATATTCTGAGTACTTTCTGCATTCGTACTGACTTCGCCAGTGACGTCTATATCCGAGTTATTAATGACTGCTCGTAAACTGTTGGCTTTGTCGCCATTGTCCGAATCACCACCAATGGTGTTCTCAGCAAGGCTGACGCCAATACCTCCCACTACACCAGCACCGGTCGTGGCACTGGCATAAGCCAGGTTAGCAGCAACAACTACACCCGTAACCGAACCATCGACATCCGCAGACAGAAACACACCGATCGCTTCGTCTGAAGTGTCCTGATTGGAAGTAGCCTGTTTAATGATTGAACCATCAACCAGCGCTTCGGTGTCTCCATAGACTTTGTTGTTCGCCTCAGCACCGGAGCCGGTTAACGTGACGGTTGTATCTGCACCGGTTTGAGACCCAATAGCGGCACCAACCACAACAGCAGTAATATCGGTTTCATTATCAGCGACAATGTCCAGACGAGCGTGATCAAGGTGCCTGGCAGGCAGTGCAATCACACTGTCGCTCATAACGCGGGCACGTGTGTTCATGCGCACCATGTTATTGCTGATGGCCGCACCAACGGCAATCCCTACTTTGGTGTCAAAATCCGGTTTGGAGTCTTTTGCAAACGATGCACCCAGTGCGACAGACACCATATCTGCCTCACTTTTTGCCTGATGCTTAATCTTTCCGGTTTCAACGGTTAGGTCGGTACCGCTGATCAGGGCATCAATGTCGCTATTAATGTTATTTTCAGCAATCGTCGCACTGACAGCACCATTACCAGCATAGGCGACACCCAGGGCAACGGCATAAACCTCTGATTCATCTTTTGCCTCTATACTGACGGCAACACCATCGCCGTTTTTACCGGTGACTGTTAGATCATCGACATCAATAAGATAGGCATCGATATCCGCTGTCACATTGTTGACCGACACGTTTCCTGTCAGGGCTATACTGCTGGAGTTGCTTTCCACTGAAGACTCAGCAATACCGGCGATGGAAGCAGCCACTGAACTGGTAATTACAATACTGTCGTTTTTCGCCAGCACATCCAGCGTTGTCAGATTCACCGATCCAACATTGGCAATACCGGAGCTCACGGTAAATGTCGCATCGTTCATTAAGCCAATGCCAGCAGCAGCCAGGGCAACCTTGTTAGCGCTGGCGCTGGCATAGGTAATTGGGAAGGCAAACACACCGCTGCTTTCCATGGCTTTCAGGGAAAGATGCTGTGCATTGAAACTGGAGAGATTCAGAATACCGGCAGTAGTAGTGCTATTTATCGTGTTAAAAATGAACGCACCTGCAGCACTGAAACCATAAGGTGTGTTTTCTGTCTTAGGCGTTTCTCCACCTGATGGTGTCACTTTACCGGTTGCCCAGGAAGCACTGAGCGCTGTACCAATAATCAGGCCACCACTGTCCGCTGCAATACGCGCGTCACCATTAACGATCACTGAGCCCGCTTCGGTCATATTGTCTGCAGAACCTACCAAAGCCTTAGTTACTTTGGTGATATCACTGACCGCCGCTGACGCACCAACTCCCAGTTTACCTGCACTGCCCATCGCGCCTGCTGCAACAATCAGATCAACCCGGTTATCAGCAACAACCGACAGCCGTTCAACGCCGACATCCCCATCGTCTGCGCCAGCAACCAAAGTGACTCCAGACTGAATCAGGGCAATGGTTGTGCTATCAATGGTGTTCTGCATATAGAGGCCAGCAATACCCAGGCTGGCTGTACCTGAACCGCCGGCATACCCGAGATTCACGGCAAAAACATCGCTATCCGCCTTAACGGAGACCTTATCTGCATAAATGTCAGCACCCGTCTCTATCAGAGCCGTGCTGGTATTGGTGATATTATTCAGGAAGACACTGGCACCGACACCGTTACCACTCTCTGAAGCGCCAAGCAGTTTGTAGAGCTTATTGATTTTTTCAATAGACGACGTTGTAGCAGTTTTATTACCGACCCAATCCACTGATTGATTATTGGTATTTGAGGTAATAGAGAGATTACGTGAAGCAGAAGCATCGGGCGCATCACTGAATGAATCAAAAGCACTGGTAAAGTCAGCTTTCTGATTAATCTTCACCGTCCCTTTAACCAGGGCATTCGCTGTTTGTTTTGAATCCAGATATGAGAAATTCAGTGCAAGAGACGTTTTCGCTCCGGCGGCTTCCGATTTGATATCGTTATCCAGCAAATACAGGTCTGAATCACCGCCAAAGAATTGATAGGGAAGACTACTATATTGATTCCCTAACAATTCCCAGCGGGTTCCATCACTGAAATTCTCTGTAGCCAGAGTCAGAGAGCTGCCATCAAGACCCTTAAACTTGTAAACAGCACCAAAATAACCAATATCTGGTGGTGTACCTGTAGCTCCCCACTGATAATCCGAATTATCAAATCGAATCAGATCACCATTATCAATGCCATAGTTTCCACCGATTTCAGATTTATCAACCAACTTGGGTTTTACGTATTTTATAGTGGTATCCGGCGCAATCAGCCCGGTTAAGTTTTGAGCCGTTGCATTAATATTAATGGCACCCAGTGCATCAAGCTCAGTATTGCCCCTAACCTGTGCCTGGGCATTGTTATCTAATGACGCAATGGTAACCGAGACAGCAGCACCAAACGGAACCTGCTTAAACTCGCCACTGCTGGTATCAGTTCCTGCCGTACCTTCTACCTGACTTAATTGAGATGGTGTGCTGGACGTAGAAGATGTTGCAGTTAACAGACGACTCTCGGCGGTTGCCAGTAAGTCAAGGCTGCCGCCTACATTAATATCACTGTCAGCACTCTCCTGACCAAGATAAGCATGCACCTGGTTACTGTCTTCTGCATACACAAAAGCAATACCGACGGTGGCTTTTGTCGGCTTGAGACGATCGCTGGGCTTAACCTTTTTCTGCAACCACTTACCTAAAGGTACTTTTTTATTAAAGGCAACCTTCTGTTTGGCGGCATCTTCATACTTATCGAGAACACTGGGCACTCGATCAACAATGGCTTCAGAACTGGTCGGATTCAGCTCCGCCTGTTGCTGGGCCGCTTCTACAATCACATCCCCATTAACCAGAACATCACCGGCAAGCACAGCTTCGGTATGACCACTTTCAACCTGGACCGCGACACTGGCTGCGGCCTTGCCTGAATTACCCGCCTCACTGGCAGCAGACACCAGGCTGTAATCCACTGTTGCCGCCTTAACTGTCAAGTTTCCACCTGCGGTAATGCTACTGCCGCTGTTCACTATCACCTGGGAGTTTGAATTCAGCACACCCACAGCAACACTGCCGGCAAAGCCCTTCAGGCCAAACAATGGCTCAGCGTCAATATTCAGGTAATTATCTGTCTGACCGGTAATACTGATATTACCTTCCGCATCCAGTGTCCCCTGAATATCGATCACGGCGTCGGTATCCAGCACCCCAACAGCCACCGCAAGACCGATGGAAATGGGTGAAGCATTGACTCTGGCGATGGAGTTGGCATGGATGGTGATGTTATCACCCTTGAGGGTGGCACCACTGGAGATGGTAATTTTGCTGGTCACATCGGAGCGACTGACACCAGCAATCAGCTTGAAATCTTCCACTTCGTTTGCCAGATCATCGATGATGGGAATATTTTCACCAAAAACCCCATCATCGTTATTCATATCCCTATCAGGGTTCGACTCCGCGCGGGCAAGAATATTGATATCTTTACCCTGAATCTTCACATCACCAATGGTTACCGTGGCTGATTGCAGGTCGACGTTATAGTACACGGGCAGTGCCGCCAATATCGATGCAGCACCCTGTTCTAGG
The DNA here is from genome assembly GCF_002864045.1 of Endozoicomonas acroporae. Classification (GTDB taxonomy): domain Bacteria; phylum Pseudomonadota; class Gammaproteobacteria; order Pseudomonadales; family Endozoicomonadaceae; genus Endozoicomonas; species Endozoicomonas acroporae. Next base: position 33,500 of record NZ_PJPV01000166.1, on the reverse strand, counting down.
CTACCGTATATCAGGTTACGACCATCAATGGCTTCAATGGTGATATCACCGCTGCTTGCCGTGTTTTGGCCAACCGCTGTAACATTGTTGTTTATCTCAACAATGCGGGCAGCAAAGGTAATATTACCGGCACGATCTGTCGAACTACTGTTATCAGTTTGAATGCTGCCATTAACAGTAATCTTGCCATTCAATGCACGGAATTTAAGATCCCCTCCCGTCCAGATCAGATCACTATTAATGGTGAGATCACCGCTGCTCTCTTTAACCGCAACGTAGTTACCGCTGGTAATGGTTGCCCAGCCAAAATCACTGACTGTAAAGTCAGCACTACTGCCGTAAAAGACAACCTCATTCGAATTGGTATTATCAATAAGTTCAACGGTGACTTTGTCAGTGTTTACATCAGACCGGCCATCCACACTGAGGCGAATTTCATTATCACCCGAGCTGCCTTTTAAAGAGGCTGTTGAAGTGGCAGCATCCAGAACCAGATCCAGTGTGGCACTGCTGCCATCCAGCAACTCTGCTCCGTCTATAGCAAGCAGTTCAGCAGCTTCCAGATTACCTAGCGTAACGGAGGATGAAACATCAATGGTTTGAGTGGAATCGGTTGGGTCAACATCCTGACCTGACCAGGTCAGTTTATCGTCTTCTATCACCAGTGTTGTATATAAGCTGGTCGTTTCAGCAGACAGAATATCCCGACCATCCTTCCCATCCACTTCAAGGTCTTCGGAATCAATGATAAAGAAATCCGTCCCCTTAGAGCCGGTATATTTATCCTGACCTCCATTCCCCTTCTGACTGGTCAGTTGAAGAGATGCCAGCAGGCTTAAACTCACGCCTTTAATAACCGTACCAGAAGTGCCAGAAGCAAAGCCTAAAACCGTAAGGATACTGGTGTCAGTGCCAGCCACACCCAGGGTTGACAGCCCATTAAAAGTCAGTTCTGCAGAAGCCTGATCAAAACTGATTAAGGGATTATCACTACCTCTGTCGTCTGCTGCATTGATGAGATCAATGAGTTCTTGCAAGGTTGAAGAGGAGCTGACATCGACATCAAGAATTGTGCTGCCATCTTCCAGAGTCAGCCTCAGAGTATGTTCAGAAAGCGCATTCCATCCGGCAATACTGTCAAGGCTGGTACTGGCCGATACTCCATGAAAGCCATCTGCATCCAGCACATCATTTCCAGCACCACCAATCAGCGCCGACGATTCAAAGCCCTGATGCGAAAGAATCGTTGCCCCCAACATTAACTGACTATTGTCAAGATCAAGGATATAGCCACTGACCGCATCAGCCACATTACTCACATCAGCGACAATCGTGTCGTAACCTTCGCCACCATCAATGGAGTCGGCGCTGATTGAGGTAACAAAAATAGAGTCATTGCCTTTACCGGCATTGATGATGTTTATGCCCTGGGTGCCGGTAATGATATCGTTACCACCAAACGTGGTGATTTCCGACTTTCCTGCAAAAGCAGATAGATCGACATGGTCTACTAATTCACTGCCTGACAGTTTCAATGTGTCATTACTGTCAAAGCTATTCAGGGTATCAACCGATTTGTTACCGTTCGTTGTAATCGAAACGATATTGGCACTTTCACTGTCAGAGATTGACGAGGCTATTCCAGTTCCTGCATACAAACCGGTGAATTCAAGCTGCCACTTGCCATCAACGGTCTTACTGACAGCAATCTGGCCAAACGGTATGTTCAGTGCTTTTTCAATAGATCGAACAATATCCCAACCGTCTGCATCCCAGGCAATGGTGTCAGTGTTAAAAGTACCATCAGATGTTGAAATAGATAACGTAAAACCAGTACTGGTTTTGCCGGCAGGAATATCAAATACCCAAACCTCAGAAGCCCCCTGAGCCAGATCAAGCTCATAACTCCCGGATGCATCTGATATCGAAGCTCGTCCGGCAAAATCTTCCTCGAGGGTATCCTGACCAGAACCACCGGTGATGGTATCTGCACCACCAAGGCCGCTCAGAGTATCGCCATAGGAGGATGCATAAAGTTCATCATCCAGCTCGGTACCGACCAGGGTAATGTCGTACTCTCGATGTGCGGCTGCATCATAATCTGCATGAGTAGGATCCAAATCTGCTTCGTGCTTCGCATTCCCTGCATCCAGTCTATAACCTGAAACATCTCCCGCTTTGGCGATCGCTTTAAGGTAAACGGATTCAATACCCTCCAGAGTATCTAAACCGTCATTACCAATCGTCAGCGTGTTATTTTCCAGCGTGAAGTCAGCAGCCCGGACTTCAATCAGCTGATCGTAACCATCACCCCCTGTAATCTGATCAGCACCTGCTCCGCCGATCAACAGGTCATTTTTGCTGCCGCCAATCAGCGTATCATCACCACTGCCACCATCGAGATAGACATCAACCGTCGCTGCGGAAAAATCAAAGCGGTTATTACTGTCATCACCTCTCGCCGCCAGCAGATCTACATCCTTTGCTTCCAGCTTGCCACTGGATGTAAACGACCAGTCACTGCCATCATTCGCCCAGGTTCCTGTTTCGTATTCAAAAACGTTGACTGCATCTCCCGCATCCCCCTTTGTGGATGCATTAAGTTTCAGGTCACCATCGACCTGATCAAAGAGCACCGTATCAAAACCACCATTCCCCTCGACCTTATCGCCAGCCCCGACAATGAACAGGTTGTCGTTGCCATCGCCTGTCAACGTATCGCTGGCTTGGGAGCCAATAACGGTATTAAACCCGGTAATGCCATCAAAACCAGCAGCTGTTTCCAGATCCAGGTTAACATCCACACCGGTCTCTCTCTGACTGTAATCCAGATAATCTGAACCACTGCCACCCAGAATATCAAAACCGGAAAAGGTGATCTTGGTATTCGACGGTGTCTGTGTAATGCTGCCTTCAACACCTTCAAGGGTCGACAGAACACCTTTACCATCTTGGTCTTTATCAATCAGCCAGTGATAATCATCATTAATGGCAGCCAGTACGTGCCTGGATTCATCGGCCTGATTTGTCTGTAGCGCTTCGACATCCAGAAATTCGACAATGCCATTAGCGCCCATGGAGCCTTCATTTGCGCCGTTAATCTGCCAGGCACTGTCTGTGACATCATTACCTGCAGCGACAGTATCATGACCGCCCCGTCCATCAAACTGAACCACAAAAGACTGCTCACCCAGATCAAGGAACGATTGATCAATTGTTAAACTGTCCGCACCTTCTGACCCTGTCACAGTGATAGTGCTCCCCGCCGCAATATCACTGATTTTCTTCTGACCCAACACTGTGTTATTTTCGTCGACCAAACGAAGATATTGTTGCTGATCAGTTTCATTAATAACGACCTGAAGTGTAACCTTGGCATCCTGCTCTAATTGGAGTGCGTTATCCTGCAGTGCAGCAATGGGGTCGGCTGAAAGCAGCAGTCGGGGCTCCAACTGCTCTAGAGTGAAGAAGTCTTCCAGCCTTTTACGACGCTCCTGCAGCCGTTCCTGCCGGAACATTTTCTCAAACAACCGGTTTAATTTAGGAAATAAGCCCTTACGAGCCGATGCAGCAATATCTGACGGGTATGATTTGCTGTTATGGGTTTGCTTATCCATTAGCCGGTCCGCTTGTTATTGTTCTGAATCCAATGGTTTCCAGGCTCAGGTGGTCAGGTCAAAGACTGGAGACCTTTTTCGATTAAAGACATCAACAACACCCTTACAGCAAAACGCACGACATAAGCCGTGCTATTAATAGAGCCCTATCAACATCAACACTAAAGCCACATTAGCCTTAGTGAATACCTGCTGCTTCTGCACTTTCAGCATCGGCCATCTCAGAGGATGAGATAACCCGCTTTGGCAGTCGCTCAATCACTTTATTCAGGTTATTCAGTGACTGAAGGTGCAGGTAAATCAGCTCCAGACCATCATTGGCCATCAGGGCTGACAGTTCTTCAGCAGGAATACCTTTCAGCTTTTCACGATTAATGGTTTTAAACCCGGTCAGGGTCCGCTCTTCCTGGCCTGGCAGGGTGAATTTCGCCCCCATTTCTTCCAACAGACCCAGTTCGTTCAATTTTTTGCAAAACAACTGGGTACGTTGATACTGAGCCTGATAGTCCTGCAGAAAGCTCAAAACTTTCTCAAGGTACTGGGTTTGTTCACCTTCTGCATCAAACAGGCGCTCTCCTCGCCCGTCCTGATTACAACCGGCATAAGCTTCATCCAGACACAGCGTCAGCGTTTTTCCATCATCAGAGGTCGCAAAAACAAACGGATAGCGACGAATAAACGCAGGCACATAGGAGGCTTTCCATTGCCCCTCTTCGTCAACATAGGCGTTTTCACCTGCACGAACGCCCATCACAACCACTGGAACCACATCGTCGTCTTTGCCAGCAAAGACAATCGCGTATTCCTGAGACGCTTTTGGAAACTCTACCGCCATCAAAGGTACTGAGTTAACCTCTTTGGCAAAGTCATAATTGTTTTCAGCCTTGATAGACCAGTCAGAATGACGTTTTTTATTGACGGCTTCTACCTGTCCATAAATCAACAGTTGAACACTCATTTATTATTACCTCATTCCCTTACATTAGAATTCAGCCACCAAAGGCCAGCAACGCATTTGTGTCCGTTGATAAACTGACACCATTCAACAACCGGTTTATACCCACAATATCCGCTTCAGAGAGGCTACCCGCCGCACGTTTGAGGCGCAGATGATTCATCAGATAATCGTAACGGGCAGCAGAGAAGTCACTTCTGGCAATAAACAGCTCCCGTTCACCATCCAGCACACTGCCACTGGAGATCACGCCAGATTCAAATGCCGTGCGTTTACCCTCTGCCGCCTTCTCATAGGTTTCCACGGATTTTTGTAATGCATTGACCTTACTGATGGAACTGACAATCCCCGTATAGGCTGCCTGAGCTTCTCGGGCCACCTGACGAAGAGCCAACTCTAATTCATCCTGAGCTTGGTAATGACGATTAATGGACTCACGCACTTTTGATGAAACTGCACCACCAGAATAAATTGGCAAGGTCATTTGCAAGAGGACCTCCCGGGCATCCACTTCACTCCCGCCACCAAACAGTGAGCCGCCGGTTTCCTTGGTGCTCTGGGTGACCACAAGATCAAAAGTTGGATAATGACCGCCTTTCTGGCGGCGCACTTCCTGCCAGGCGACGTCGACAGCACTCTGTCTGGACAAAACCGCCGGGTTATTTGCCTGAGCATTATCCACCCAGCTTTTCATCGTAGCAGGGTCAGGGCGTTGCAAAGCCAGATTCTGGCCAAGAGCATTCAAGTTATCTGGCAACTTGCCAGAAATCTCCTTTAAGCCCTGGAGCGCATCATGGAGATTGTTCGCTATTTCAATCTGACGGGCCTGAGCCTGCATGTAACGTGCTTCGGCATCCAGTAAATCGGTGCTATTAGCAAGGCCATTGGCAAATTCTCGATCCACCAGCTGGAAATGTTTCTCAAGCGCCTTTACTTCAGCTTCAATTGCCTGATAACTGTCGCTTTCTCGCAATACCGTAAAATAAGCGGCTGCTACTCTCATCACCAGATCCTGGCGCACATTCTCCAGGTCAGCAGCAACCTTCCTCACTTCGGCCTTTGCCTGTTTGAAGTAGGCCCAATTGCTGTAGCTGTAGATAGATTGGGTCAGTGAAAGGTTTTGCTCATCGGTGGGAAACGAAGTACTGCCTTTTGCATAAACCGTATTGTCTGAACTGACAATATCCTGTTTTGATTTTGTTTTGCTGTACTCAAACTGGAGGCTTGGTAATAAAACCGCACGAGCCTGTGTGTATATTTCTTTGGAAGCTTCGTGCTCAAACATCCCTGCCCGATACACTGGATCATGATCAAGCGCCTGTTTATAAACATCAAGCAAATCAGCAGCCTGAGAATACAAAGGCACTATCGTTAACCATGACACTGTAAGGATAAACCTTTTCAGAGACGCAGCCTTGATACCGGGTGACATGTTCACGAACCCCTCCTTGAGCGGTGACATTTCGACGAACACCCTGAAAGGGTATATACGTACTTGCTTTTTATTGATATTTTATTCACCCATTGATTAAAAAATAAATGACAGGCACTTTCAAGAAGAAGTGTGCAAAGGTTAACAAAACAATACCCTTAGTTTCACCATGGGTTTCTAAAAAAAATCAGCCGTATAGAAGCGAATACCAATGGATGAACAAGCAGTTTCTGACTCCGAAAAAATACCACAAGACAATAGCCAGCTGAGTCACCAGACATCGGCTGACTATTATAAGGAATGGCTGCTTGGTCAGAACTATATGATTGACGGACTGCATTGCAGCCTGATCATGGTTCAAACTGATAACGTGCTCTTCAACGTGGCCTCCTGCCAAAAGAGCTCAACTTACTTCCCTAGGCTGGAAGCACTGGCCAGCCAACTCTCCCATTGGGATCAACCACAAATCAGTACACTGCATAGTGATGGGAGCAGTAGCGAAACATTTGCTCTCCTCTACCCGGTACAATCCAATGATCTATCTCTTCCTAACCAGCGCCCTATAGCCTTGGTCGCCATTGCACTGCAAGCCAACTCTCAGGAAGCATTGCAAAAAGCGATGGCGTCGCTTCAATGGAGTACTGCGGGGCTTGAGATTATTGATTATCAGCACCGCTTTGACGCGCTGAATTTTGAACAGAAATGCACTTCTGACCGGGTCAATATTCTCGCCAGAGTGCTATCGGAACCAAATTATTCTGCAGCAGCCATAGGGCTGGTCACAGAGCTGGCCACTCTTTTTAATTGTGATCGAGTCAGTCTGGGTGAATACCATAACCATCACACGACGTTGAAGTACCTGTCCCACAACACACAATTTGGCAAAAAAATGAACCTGGTTCGTGCCATTGAACAGGTCATGGATGAATCTATCGATCAGGATCGCCCTATTCGATTCCCCCAAACAGAAAACAATAAGTCAGCACTGACGCTGGCCCATAAAGCACTGTCCGGGCTACAGGGCGATGCCTGCATATTATCAATACCTGTATATTCCGACCATAAAGTGACTGGTGCCATTGTTCTTGAAACCAGCCCTGCCTGCCCTTTTACCGATGAACAGGTAGCACTTTGCCAGAGTATTATCAGTCTCATCAGCCCTTCACTGAACGACAAACGTCAGAATGATCTTTCACTGTGGCAAAAAGCGGTAGACTCCTGGAAAACCCAGTTTAAACGACTTACAGGGCCAAATTATCCGGGAAGAAAACTGGCCGCTCTGTTGTTAGTCGTCCTTTCTCTATTCTTTACCTTTGCAACCGGCACCTATCGCTTATCAACCCAGGCCAGAATTGAAAGCTCAGCTCAGCGAGCTATTGTGGCACCTTATGATGGCTATATAGAGAGCACCCATGCGCGCGCTGGTGATACAGTCAACTCCGGAGATACGCTCATCAGCCTTGATGATCGGGATCTGCGGCTGGAAAAACTGAAATGGCTATCAGAACAGGCAAAGCTTAATCGCCAGTATCAGGAAGCTCTGGCATTCAGGGACCGGGCAAAAATCAATATCATCACGGCACAGCTTCAACAGGCTGAAGCGCAACTGGAGCTGGTCAATAGCCAGTTAATGAGAGCCAACCTGACCGCCCCCTTTGATGGTCTGGTCATCAGCGGTGACCTTGATCAGCGACTTGGCAGCTCAGTCACCAAAGGAGAGGTTTTATTATCGGTATCTGAACTGGATGAATACCGCATAAAAATGTTGGTACCGGAAAATAGAATTGCTGATATTCAGCCTGGACAAGAAGGCACTGTTCATCTTTCAGCGCTGCCGGAAACACCTTTTAATTTTACCCTTAGCAAAATCACACCATTAACCGAAGCACTGGATGGTTCTACCTACTTTATCGTTGAGGGTGAGATTTTATCCGACACCAGTCTTATACAACCCGGAATGGAAGGCATTGGCAAAATCATTGTTGATGAGCGGAATCTTCTGGGCATCTGGCTAAGGGAAACCCGGGAGTGGCTTCAGCTTAAACTATGGGCCTGGTGGGGTTGAGGTAACGGATGTCAGGATCACTGTTCAGCAGCTCATGGTATAAGGTGGCAGACCTTAAAGTCCGGCTTAGAAAGCATGCCCATATCCACCGCCATGTGTATCGGGACAACCTCTGGTATGTACTTCAGGATCATGTGACAGGCCAGTTCCACCGGTTCAAGCCTGCGGCCTATCAGATAATCGCCCTGATGGATGGCACTCGTACTCTTCAACAGATTTGGGAAATAGCCTGTGAAGAGCTGGGGGACAATCTACCCACTCAGGATGAGGTTATCCAGCTGGTGGGCCAGCTCAACAAAGCTAACGTCATTCAAACGGACAAACTGCCCGATATTGATCAATTACAAAAACAACGGTCAGAAGTTATCCGTAACAAGTGGCTGCAACAGATTAAATCTCCCTTGAGCATACGAATACCATTGGTAGACCCGGAAGCATTTCTTTCTGCAACATCATCTATTGCCATAGCCATCTTCAGCCGTTTAGGCGCTATTGCCTTTTTATTCATTATTTTACTGGGTGGCGTACTGGCCATCACTCACTGGGAACCCCTGACAGAAAATCTCAGCGACCGCTTACTGGCTACAGAAAACCTGCTGATGATGGCTCTTGTCTACCCCTTTGTAAAACTCATTCATGAGTTAGGGCATGCCTACGCCGTTAAGCGTTGGGGCGGCGAAGTACACGAGATGGGGGTTATGCTACTGGTCATGTTTCCTGTGCCTTATGTTGATGCATCCGCAGCGTCTTCTTTTCATAACAAATATCAACGAATGTTCGTGGGTGCCGTTGGTATTCTTGGCGAACTGCTGATGTCAGCTATTGCCATGATAATCTGGGTCAGTGTTGAACCGGGTGTCGTGCGCGCACTGGCTTTCAATGTGATGTTGATTGGCGGTTTCTCTACCCTGCTCTTCAATGGCAACCCATTGCTGCGCTTTGATGCCTATTATGTTCTGGCTGATTACCTTGAAATACCCAACCTTGCCGCCAGAGGGAATGCTCAGGTGGGTTATCTGGTGAAGCAATACCTGTTGAAGGTTCAGGGCTTAAAATCCGTCACCCAAAGTCGTTCAGAATCCATCTGGCTGGTCGGTTATGCTGTTTTATCCTACATATACCGATTGTTCGTGATCGTGGCTATTTCGCTACTGGTTGCTTCCAAGTATTTTTTTATTGGTGTTTTACTGGCCTGCTGGTCTATCTGGAGCAGCTTGTTAGCGCCCATTATCAAGATGATTGCCAAACCAGTCTCTGACCCTCAGCTCTGGCATAAAAGAAAAACCATTTACCTATATTCCTGCATCTGCGTTGGCCTGGTTTTATCACTATTGCTGATGATCCCGATGCCCTATCAAACCTATAGCCAAGGTGTCGTTTATATCCCCCAGGAAGCCATCATTCGGGCTCCGGCTAACGGCTTTATTGAAAGGCAGTGGGCAGAAACGGGTTCTGAAGTATCTGTCGGCGATTCCATTTTCACTATGAACGCCCCTGAGCTTAAGGCCCAAGAGAAAGTGTTAACCGCCCAGGCCAGTGAAGCCAGGTTGAGATACCAGGCCGCGATTGATGACCGGACTCAGTCCGACATCCTCTCCCAGGAAGTGCAATTTATTAATAATGAACTCCTGGAAGCCAGAGAACGTATCCGCGCACTGACTATTTACGGAGTGACCGATGGTGAGTTAGTGGTTATTGATCGTTCAGGCATTGATGGCAAGTACTTTCAACGTGGTGATGTACTGGGTTACATTGTCAATTACGACCACTTACCTTTAACTACGGTGATTTCTGAGAGTGATATCGACCAGGTCAGGAATCACACCAAACAGGTTTCCCTGAAGTTTAGCTCTTCTCCAAATCAGGAATACCACGCCGAGATTATCAGGCAACATCCTTCATCAACCCACATTCTTCCAAGTCATACATTATCAACGGAAGGTGGTGGCCTCATCGCTCTTGCTCCAGATCGAGAATATGAACTGCAGAGTTATCAGGGTTACTTCCGGGTCGATATTGAAGCTGAAAATGCCCCTCGCCAGCGCTTTGATGAGCGCCTGCATGTGCTTTTTGAACATGACCCTGAGCCACTATTCTGGCGGTGGTATCGAGATATAAGAAGGCTATTCCTGAGGCAATTTGATGTTTAAGCTTCCACAACGACGACCGGCTTCAACACTAGACCGCCCTCAGAAAGCCATTCCCGGGCAGCAGATGTCAGCACGAATCTGGCGCTGGATAACGTCAATGGTTCTGCGCCCTGTTCAGGCTCAGGTTTGGATGTACTACCCTCTCCTCTGGAAAATAAAAAGCTATCACTCTGGTTTATCTGCGCTTTCTGATTCAGAACTGGACAACGAAATCCATAGTCTTAAATCAGCATTGCAGAAGAAAGGACTCACTCACACTTCAGTAACCAAAGCATTTGCAGTTATACGAGAAGTGTCTCGTCGTGAGTTGGGCATGTATCATTTTGATTCCCAGTTGCTGGGGGGGCTTGCCATTATCTATGGCAACATTGGCCAGATGCAGACAGGTGAAGGCAAAACACTGACCGCCACATTACCCGTTGCTGCAGCAGCTCTTGCAGGCATTCCATCCTGTCTTGTAACGGTTAACGATTACTTAACACAGCGTGATGCTGAACTGATGATGCCGGTGTATCAACGGCTGGGGCTTAGTGTTGGTGTTATTATTCAGGGGCTGCAAACCAGTGAACGACAGTCGCAATATGCCTGCAATATTGTTTATTGCACTAACAATGAACTGGCTTTTGATTATTTGAAAGACAGCATCATCCTGAAAGGCAAGAACAGCTCGCTTAATCTTCACGCGCAGAAACTGCTTAACCCTTCCAGTAAACATAAAACCACTGATATAGACGAACTGATGCTGCGCGGCCTCCACTTCGCCGTGGTGGATGAAGCGGACAGCGTTTTACTGGATGAAGCCCGCACACCACTGATTATCTCAGGAAAAGAAGCTCCCATCGCTGCCCAGCAGGAAGTCTATGCTCAAGCCATGATGATCGTTACTGAACTGTGTGAAGGTAAAGACTACAACATCTGGAAAGATCGACGCCATATCGAAATCACTCCTTCCGGTGAAGAGCAAATAGCCCATCTCACTAAAAACCTCGGGGCGCTCTGGAAAGGACGGGTACGCCGATTAGAACTTATCAGACAGGCCTTAACGGCCTGGCATCTCTTCGAACGCGATAAACAGTATTTGATTGACGACTCAATGGAACAACGAAAGGTCGTTATTATCGATGAGCACACAGGCAGGATGATGCCGGATCGCACCTGGGAGCAAGGGCTGCATCAGCTGATCGAAATAAAAGAAAACTGCCCTTTATCGGCACCCAGAGAAACCTTGGCGAGCATCAGCTTTCAAAACTTTTTCCGTCACTTTCATCACCTGTCGGGTATGACCGGAACCACCAGTCATGTACGCAGTGAACTATGGCGGGTTTATAATCTGCCAGTAGTCGATATTCCCACCCACAAAACCAGTCGGAGACAATTTCTCCACTATAGAATCTTTCAGAAAGAGCGCCAAAAATGGCAGGCGGTGCTGTCCCGGGTGAGAACCTTGAGTGCAAAAAATCGCCCCGTATTGATTGGCACCTTATCTCTGGCCGACTCTGAGCAGCTGAGTCAGTTCATGGACGAAGCGGACATTGATCATCAGGTTCTCAATGCCCGACAGGATAAATTTGAAGCGGATATCGTTGCCAAAGCCGGTGCGCCCGGCACGATCACTATTGCCACCAGCATGGCTGGGCGGGGCACTGATATTAAAATCGACGAAGTAACAGACGACAACGGAGGCCTTCATGTCATTATTACCGGCTTGCACGAATCATCCCGTATCGACCGGCAGCTGATTGGCCGTTGTGCACGCCAGGGTGACCGGGGAAGTTATGAACTCCTGTTATCCCTTGAAGACTCTCTTTTGAGTTCAAAATTGTCTGGGATACTGCAACAACTGTTCAATCTTCCACTCCCAATATTTCTGAAAAACTGGTGTGCATTAATAACTTTCCGTTATTGCCAGAGCCAGTTTGAACACAAGCATGAACGAGCTCGTAAGCACTTACTTCGCAGTGACGAGCACCAACGGGAACTTCTTTCATTTGCCAATTCGCGGGTATGAATTCCATGACCAGCACTAAACGTCAAATCTCCACCATTATTTTTGCACTGCTTTTATCCTCGTGCGCTCAGGTCATATTCGCACAGACCAGCACAACCGATTTCGGTCAGCTTAGCTGCCTTCTGGAGCCCAGTAAAAGTTCAGATTTGAGCAGCGAAGTGCCCGGTATCATTCGTGACCTGAAGGTGCAACGGGGCGACACCGTCAAAAAAGGTCAGGTGCTTATGGTTTTGAATTCAGATGTCGAACAGGCAACCCTGAAAACGGCGAGAGCTCGAATGGATTTTGCTGAGCGCAAACTGCAACGTAATGAAGCTCTCTACAAAGATAAGCTGATCTCTGACCACGAGCAGGATGAACTGTTGACCGAAAAAAGGCTTGCCATGCTGCAGGCCGAGGAAGCACTTGTCCGACTGCGCCAGCGGGAAGTCCGCAGTCCTTTTTCCGGCGTCATTACCGATGTTGTTAAAGAGCCGGGGGAATATATCGATGACTCTCATTTTCTACAGGTGGTAAGTCTCGACCCACTGCATGCCCAGGTCATTTTTCAGGCAGATCTTTACGGACACATCAAAAAAGATACCCCCATAACGTTGTTTACCAAAGGTTCTGAGCAAGGATTCACAGCGCGGATAAAAACTCTTGACCCTATTATTGATGCGGCCAGTGATACCTTTGGCATCACCGTTGAGGTCAACAATGATCAACAGCAACTCATTGCAGGTTCACGGTGTCGTATAGAAATTTCAGCAATACCGAGTGATATTCAATGATTCTTCGCTTTGATAGAAAATCGAAATGCATCGGTATCCTAATGATCAATACTATCATGGCCATGAGAACCACTTATGCTATCTGCTAATTCAACCCCAAAAAAATTCGATGATTTATTCCAGCGACTCGACACAAAGAAATTTTTTCATGGCTGTTGCAGTATCCAGTCTGTATTCCAGAAAGAACGATCTATTAAGCTGAAGCCCGGCCAAGTCATAGACCGCAGAATACTGATGGGTTTTGCAAAAGAGCAGAAAACCATTGAGGAGTGGTCTCTATTTTTAAAATTTCTCAATGTCCCGCAGGAGGTCATACGTCAAATCCTCAACAATATTCAAAATGCAGACACACTTTTATTTGGAATAGAGGAGATGGATGATAAAGCAACATTAAAAGTATACTTGGAATACTGGAACTTTCTTGTTTCCCTCATTCAACAAGGTAAACATGATCGTCAGCCTTTTGCCCTGAATCGTGGATATAAATGGGAAGCTGACAGTCCAGAACATTGGAAGGAAGATATTTACTGGTGTTACCCGCTTTTAACACTGACTGAAATACATAACCGCATAAAATCGCTCACAATTATTAATGATGCGATTTTCAAATACTTCCTGAGCCCTGTACTTTTTCAAAACCGATCTTTGACAGGGTCACAGCTCATTTATCTTGAAGTTATCGGGAAAGACAATGCAAGACAATCCTTTGATATCAATTGCTATAAGGGACAGTTATCAGTGGCAGATGCATTACCCTTCCTTCTGGAACTGGCTCAGCAATGGCATATTAGAAATGACTTGTTAAAGCTGCCCAAATACAGTACACGCTCTCTCGGGCATATTTCTGGAGGAGTGGGGCGAGATAATCAGCCTTTTCTCTCCATATATGTCGAAGATTGATTACTTTACTCCTCACATCTTGATATGTGCCAAAACCTTCCACATCAAATTTGAGTAGACTGTCGCCACTTTCAGGGGGCGCGGTTTATGAGCAGAGTTGATGGACGCAAACTAAGTCACACAGTTCGCGAATCTATTGCTACCGGATAAAATCGGGGTAACTGTTCAGCACCCCCTCACATAAATCTGGCATTTTCTGATTTTGTTACTGTTCAGCACCCCTCAAAATTTTCTGGAAATTCCTGAATTATCTGCCAGCCTGAGATGCAATAAATCTCAGGTTCATATCCAGCATGGGTTCTGAAACGTCGTCAACACCTTCAAGCTACCAACTCCTGGCAGAGGAAGTTGTACAACTACGCATGAAGGTTGCCTACCTTGAAGAACGGTGTCGTGAGCTTGAGGGGATGGTCAGTAAAAACAGTCAGAACAGCAGTAAACCTCCATCGTCCGATGGCTATCAGAAACCCAATGAAAGCGACAGTCCCCAAGATGATTCCACTAATGGAAAAAACTCCGATTCACAGCAGGAGTCTCCAACTCCCAAAAGCCTGAGGCAATCGTCTGATAATAAAGCCGGTGGTCAAAAGGGGCATAAAGGTAACTGCCTTAAGTCAGTTGATAATCCTGATTATGTTGTCTATCACACACTTCTGGAATGTCATGATTACCATACTTCCCTTCTTGATGTTGAGCCACTCAAGCATATTGAGCGTTAGGTGTTTGAATGGGGAAAGCCCGGTTGCCCCGAGGTAACCGCTCACAGGGCAGAGGTGAAGGTTTGTTCCTGTGGTCACCATAATCAGGCAGATTTTCCCGAGGGAGTGACCGCTGCCGTTCAATATGGGCCGTCAACAAGGGCCATGGCCGTCTACCTGAACCAGTATCACTTTATTCCTTACAAGAGAGTGTCAGAATATTTTCATACCGTTCATAACATGAGCCTCAGTGCAGGCAGTGTTGCCAACTTCGTTGCAGCAACTTACGAAAACCTCGCCTCTACTGAACAGGTCATCAAGGATGCTCTGAAGGAGACGCCTGTTGCTGGCTCCGATGAAACGGGTATGAGGGTGGACGGTGATCTCTGGTGGCTACATATCCTGCGGGATGATCAGTGGGCACTCTACCATCTTGCACAAAAGCGTGGCTGCGAAGGCATGGATGCCATGGGTATATTGCTCACGTTTACCGGCGTGCTGGTTCATGACCACTGGAAACCCTACTTTACCTATGCGGCAGTACACGTATTGTGCAACGCCCATCATCTGCGCGAGCTTCAGGGTGTGGTAGACAGGGATGCCAACCAGCTGGCTCTGCGCTTAATGAAACTGCTGCGGCTCAGCTGGCATTATTGTAAAGGGTTTAACACTATTGGAATGCTACAGATGCCGTCTGTTCTGCAAGAGCGCATAGAAGATATTTATGATCGTATACTCAAGCGCGCACTGGCGAAAGAAGCCGCTTATATGGAGATGCAGCGGCAAGAGCTGGGACGAAAGAAGGTAAAGAGAACCAAGGCTTATAACCTGTTCAAGAGGCTCATTGATTACAAGGAAGAGACACTGCGTTTCATGACGGACTTCACAATCCCTTTCGATAACAACGGCAGCGAAAGGGATGCCGGGATGGCAAAGCTGAAGCAGAAAATCTCAGGCTGCTTCAGGAATGATGACGGTGGTTCCATGTTTACACGGATCCGCAGCTACGTGTCGTCTGCGAAAAAGCAAGGAAAGAATATATTCCACTCCATTTATAGAGCTGTAGAGAATTACGGCAATCTTCCGCTTCTTGGGGCTGAATAGTTACGATGATTTTTTGAGATCCTCAGGCGCTAACCCGAGTACCGGGATGATATGAAATTTATCAGTAGTAATATAACGCTTTGGAAGTGACATTTATCTTTCCTATCAGTGTACGACTCCCAGTCAACAATGCTGGAGTATCTTGAGCCAGATAAGGAGAACAGATAAGTGTCCGAAGGGGTTCAATGAAGAAACTTGATACGCTGTGGGCTTTGTTTGATGAAGATACTAACACCAACCGCTGGCTACCCAATGCACGACTCTAAGGTTGTCAGAGTGCGGATTGTTTGTAAAGCCTATATTCAGCAAAGGTACTATTTTAGCCATCTTATAAAAGTCATCTGCAAAATCCACTAAATACAAGCCCTTCCATATTCTGTACGATATACCAAATAAACATTCTGACAGCGCTCTCCCTCCCTGGGTTAAACCATTTAGCACAAGCAGCCCTATTACTATGTACCTGATAAACAAACAGGCCAATGCCATCAGCCAGCTTACCCAACGAAGCTTTTCAGAACTGGGCTTCCGTGAACGGGATCATCTCCAGGAATGGATAGCAAAAGAACCATCAACACTTGGGGAAGACTTGCTGATCATCCAGAAAGAGTTCGATGGATTTGACGATACTCGGGAACGTCTTGACCTGCTCGCACTGGATAAAAGTGGTAACCTTGTTGTCATCGAAAACAAGCTGGATGATACAGGGCGTGATGTTATCTGGCAGGCACTGAAGTATGCTTCATACTGCTCAAATCTCTCCAAAACCCAGATCGTCAACATCTACCAAGCTTATCTTGACCGTTACCATGCCGGTGGCAATGCTCGGGAAAACCTGTCAGAGTTTTTTGAGCAGCAGGATTTTGAAGAGCTGGTCTTCAACCCTGGTAACCAGCAGCGGATTATTTTTATTGCTGCTAACTTCCGAAAAGAAGTCACATCCACAGCCTTATGGCTTCTCAGCCATAAAATTCGGATTCAGTGTTTCAAAGCGACTCCCTACTCCATGGGTGATCAGCTATTTCTAAGCATTGACCAGATTATCCCTGTTAAAGAAGCAGAAGATTATATGGTCGGCATTGCAGAGAAAGAGCAGGAAGAAAAAAGCACCCAGGTAGAACTGCAGAACCGACATCACATACGGCTAGCGTACTGGGAGCAGTTCCTTGATGCTATAAAAGGGAGCGACTGTAACCTCTACAACAACGTAAACCCTGTAAAAGACCACTGGTTATCATCAGGCTCTGGCTGTAGTGGTGTTCCTTACCAATGTATCTTCATGAAAAACGGAGCCAGAGTTCAGCTCTCTATCTCTCGGAGCAGTCAGGAAGAAAATAAATATATATTTGACCGACTGCTAAAGAAAAAAGATGACATTGAGGCAATATTTGGAGAAGAGCTCCGCTGGAGTCGGATGGATGATAAAAAAACCTCCTACATTACCCTGGAACGTGATTTTGATGGTTATAACAAAGCCGTATGGCCAGAGATGATCAACTGGATGGTTCAACATATCCACCAGCTTGAGAAAGCTATTAGCCAACCGCTCAAAGAGAGTAATCAGACATTAAAAACCTTCTCTGCACTACCCTCGTCCCCAGAGGCTTAACCAGATAACCTCATTAAAAGCCCTGCCCCAGAATTTCTGAGGGGGCTTTCACACAGTCCCACAACTCAATCTACCAATATTCCAGATAGAATCATGTCCATGAAACCTCGTATTTCTTATCACTTCGCAAATACACAACTATCGCCTTCAGCCTAACAGTCGTACAATAATGACCTTTCCACAAACCTGACTTTGAGCTACCTGGTCCCATGCTCCCCAATGTCGATAAAAGACGGCGGTAAAATCCACGTGCGGTAGCGTGAGTGCGACCAGCAAATCAAGCTAACCACTTGATTTATAAGGGTAATCTTGAGGTGCTGACACTATATGTGATTCAGTCATCTGTACATCCAGATGCTCCTACCCGGACATGCTGCGGAGTAATCCAAGGTGTGAAGCTCCGGGGACAAAGCCTCTAAGCTGGTAGTCTCAACCGGCGGCGGGCCAGGAGCGAACCGGACGGGTGAACGTAAGTGAAGAGTTATAAGCTTCGTCACCGCCAATCTGCCAAAGAGACTGACAGGCAGAGCCCAAAAGGGATGCAGGCAGGATCAGAGCTTCTGCGCGCTAAATCTGACGATGTCATTATGCCTGCCGGAGTAAAGGCTCCACCCTCCCCGGTTCATTTGACTCAAGCTTATCAACTGGGTAAGCCCTACTCACCCCTTCATATATAGAAGGTATCCTGACCGTAAGGAAAGGGGATGGTGGAGAGGGTAGAGGATGTCGGACAAAGCGAATGCTGTCTTGTAATGAGACAGATAGGGTTTCGAACTTTGACCCAATCCGAAAGGATGCCCACTTCCGACTGGTCTCAACGACAGACAAGTAGTGCCAAGTCGTTTGCTTCCGGGGAGGGTTAGACAGTGCTTTTGCACTGAACCGACCGGAAGACGTTCATCCAGCTACCAAATAACCTCACGGTTAAACGATAGCAGTGAATGATCGGCAGCGGCAAGACCGTATCTGACGTGTGATGAGTCTGACTGATCACGGAGGCTTGAGCCGTATGCGATGAAAGTCGCACGTACGGTTCTTAGGGGGCTGGGTGGCAGTAATGCCAACCCGGCTACCCGACCTTCCCCCCATATTGACAGTACGTTTCGATTGACGTAATACCAAAATAAAGGTTTGCCCGCCACCGATTTGGCCCCGTTTCTTCTATCTATTTCCCGGTGACTTTCTGATGACTACCAAGCTAACGCTCTCATCTCTGGAAACATTGCTCTTAAGCGCATGCGATACTTTGCGAGGGCATATGGATGTCAATGAGTTCAAGGAATATGTTCTCGCCATGCTGTTTCTAAAACGTACAAATGATTTATTTGATCAGCGACGAGATGAGCTATTACAGCAATACAAGGCTCTTGGCGTAAGTGATAGTGATATTGACTTGCATCTTGAAAACAGTGAAAACTACATAGGAAAATATTTGTATGTTCCCCATGAATCTCGCTGGGAAAGTATCAAGTGCTGTAAAAACGCTGTCGGTAGCAAACTAAATGAAGCGTTGATAAATTTAGAGACTCATAACCCTGACGCTCTGAGTAGTGTTTTTTCCGAAGTTGTCGATTTTAATCGGAAAGTTGGACACCAATGCATACCAAATAATACCCTGATTGATTTTGTTAAAAGCTTTGACCAAATTAGCTTGAAAGATAAAGAGTTCGAATTTCCAGATTTACTTGGAGAAGTCTATGGTACCTTCTTATGTATTTTGCCGACTCTTCTGGCTAAAAGTCTGGCGGATTTTATACGCCTCGCTCGGTTGTAAGATTGATGGGATTATTGCTTGATCCACAAGAAGGAGATAGCATTTACGACCCTGCCTGCGGTACTGGCGGCATGTTAATTGAGTGCCTTAATCATGTGAAACGCAATAGTGGGCACATTGAAACATTAAAATTATATGGTCAGGAAAAAAATCCTTCGTCCAGTATGATTGCCAGATTGAACATGATATTTCATGATATCAGTGACTTTAAGATAGTTTGTGCTGATACCTTGATGGCTCCAGCATATCAGGAAAATAAAACGCTAAAAGAATTTGATTGCGTCATTTCTAATCCTCCCTACAGTCTTAGAAATTGGGGTTCAGAGCTTTGGGAAAATGATATCTATGGCCGTAATGTAACCGGATTACCACCAAAAAACTGTGCAGATATGGCATGGGTGCAACATATGATCAAGTCCATGGGACATAACGGTCGAATGGCTATAATTGTACCACATGGCATTTTGTTCCGGGGTGGGAGTGAACAAAAAATAAGTGCTGTTTATTGATGCATCATCGAACTATGAGAAAAAGAAGACAAGAAATATAATAAGAAATGAAGATATAGATTCAATAATTGAGACTTACAGATCTTACCACTCAAAATCCCCTTACTGCAAAGTTGTCAACATCGAAGAAATAAAAGAAAACAACTTTAATATAAACATACGAAAATACGCAGACAATTCACCAGAAGCACACCAATTAAGAAAGCTAAAAGAACAGTTTAAAGATTATGAAATGGATTATTTATCGAATAGTGATATTGTATTAAATATCACCAGATTGACAAAGGATAGTCAGGATTGCATCTATGATAAGTAGTTGGCCAAATGGAATCGTATATTTCTGGCTAAGTGGGCAGTTACTATGCAAGGCGCAACGTAGGGAGCATAGCCGTAGCTATGTGACCGGAGTTGCAACGCCGCAGAGTGACTGCCCACTTAGTCAGAAATATATGATTTCATTTGGTTAACTACTTAATAGTGTTCTCATACCTGAAATCCCACATATGCCTGTGTATGCCAACCGGCTTGGAGATAGTGCAAAGAAGGAACGGCATTATAAAATAGAGCTTAACCCAAACAGGCTTTTTAGTGAGTTTGCTTGCCGGTTTTATTAATTCCGATGGAGGTATTCTGCTAATAGGTGTAAGTGATGACGGCACCATTAGTGGTCTGGATGATGAAATAAAAAAATTCCATAAAGATAGTGACGATAAATTATTATTGCATTTCAAAAACATCACGGCCTCACGAATTGGAGAGGCATTTTATCCCTGTTTCAACTCTAAGCTAATCAAAGTAAAGGACAAAAAAATTCTTGCAGTTCACTGTCTAAAATCTGACAAACCATGCTTTGTTGATAATGAACAATTCTTTGTAAGAACAAACCCTGCCACAGATAATCTCACTGGCAGAAAAATGTATGATTATATTGAAACACACTTCAAAAACTCCTGAGCTGAATTTCTAAGACATATACACCGGATTCCCCTTATGCCATTAACCCTCCCCCAGCTGGAACGCCATCTGTTCAAAGCCGCCGATATTTTACGCGGCAAGATGGATGCTTCCGAGTTCAAGGAATACATCTTTGGCATGTTGTTCCTCAAGCGCTGCTCCGATGTTTTCGATCAGCGCCGCGAAGAAGTCGTCGCAGAACAAAAAACCAAAGGCAAAAGTGAAAAAGAAGCCTGGCAAATTGCCGATGCACGACTTTGGTACAAAACCAGCTTTTATGTCCCGGACGAATCCCGCTGGGAATACCTGGTCAACGAAGCTCATAAGAATGTAGGCGATGCACTTAACAAGGCTCTGGGCGGATTGGAACAGGGGAATAGCACCTTACAGGATGTACTGGAGCATATCGATTTCACCCGCAAAATCGGCCAGAGCAAACTGCCCGATAAAAAGCTGCGTGAACTCATCATGCACTTTAACGAACACCGCCTGCGCAATGAAGACTTTGAATTCCCGGATCTGCTCGGTGCAGCCTACGAATACCTGATTGGTGACTTTGCCGATTCTGCCGGAAAAAAAGGCGGCGAATTCTACACACCAAGAACCGTAGTCCGTATGATGACCCGTCTGGTGAAGCCAGAAATCAGCCACAAAGTATACGACCCCTGCTGTGGTTCCGGCGGTATGCTGATTGCCGCCAAGGAATACATCGACGAACGCGGTGGCGAAGGTCGCAGGCTCGATGTCTATGGTCAGGAAGCCGCTGGCACCGTGTGGTCCATCGCCAAAATGAACATGCTGCTCCATGGTATCACTACTGCCAACCTGCAGAATGACGACACCCTGACCGACCCGAAACATGTTGAAGGTGGAGAACTGACCCGTTTCGATCGCATCCTCACCAATCCGCCCTTCTCCATTAACTACGGCCCAACCGACAAAGAAAGCCAGAAACATTTTGCCCCTAACCATCCAGAAAGATACCACTATGGCAGCGTTCCCATCGGCTCTAAAAAAGCTGACCTGATGTTTCTGCAGCATATGGTTCACGTACTGGCGGAGGGCGGCATTCTCGCAACGGTGTTACCCCACGGCGTGCTCTTCAGAGGCGGCGAAGAAAAAACCATCCGCGCTGGCATGATTGAGGACGACCTGCTTGAAGCGGTTATCGGTCTGCCCGCCAACCTGTTCTATGGCACCGGCATTCCCGCCTGCGTGCTGGTGATGCGTCAGCGTAAATCCACTCCGGGTGGCAGCGAATCCGGAAAGCCACCAGAGCGGCAGGGCAAAGTCCTGTTTATTAATGCCGACCGGGAATACTTCGAGGGCCGGGCGCAAAACCATCTGCTGCCAGAACATATTGAAAAGATGGTCAGCACCTACGATGACTATGCTGAAGTACCGGGCTTCTCCGCCATTATCAGCAACGAGACACTGGCAGAGAATGGTTACAACCTGAACATCCGTCGCTATGCCGATAATGCACCGCCCCCGGAACCCCATGATGTTCGGGCTCACCTTATTGGCGGTATTCCAAAAACAGAGCTTCAGGCCAAAACAACCCTGTTCAACGCCCACGGCTTTAATCCGCTGGATCTGTTCACCCCAAAAGCCAATGATGCCGACTACGTTGAATTCAAGGCCGACATCACCAGCAAAGTCGCAATAAAATCGCTGGTGGAGCAAAACCCCGGCATTATCGACAAAGAACAAACTCTGCGGGCAGCCTTCGAAAACTGGTGGCAACGGCACAAACTGAGCATCACTGCCCTGGCCAAAAACAAGGAATACGCTGCTCTGCGGGCCGAACTGATCAACAGCTTCGCAGAATCCATGGAAAAAACCGGTATGCTCGACCACTTTCAGGTGCGTGGCATCATCGCCGGATTCTGGTACCAGAACCGCTACGACTTTCTCTCCCTGATGGCCCGGGATTCCAAAGGCGTCGTGGATGGCTGGCGCACCAGCATAGTCACAGCCATGGAGGACAAAACCAGCAAAGACAACCCGCTGGAACACAAGCTGGTCAAAATGATCCTCAGTGGCTACGTGGATGAACTGGCGGCTCTGGAAAGCCGCAAAGCCGAGCTGGATAGCCAGATCAAGGCAGAAGAAGCCAAGGCATCAAAGGACGCTGACGACAATGACGATGCGGGTGAAAGTGCAATGGAAGCAAGCCCCGTCGATGAAGCAAAAATCAAAGCCTGGAAAAAGGAACGCACCGACCTGGTCAAACAGATCAAAACCAAAAAAGAGGGTTTTGAAACCCAGTTAAACCAGTCGGTGGATAGCCTGACCCCCGAAGCCGCCGCTGAACTGCTGCTGAACATTCTGCACCAGGATATGCGCACCATTGTTGAACGTTACATCAGTAGCCAGCGCCAGCTGATCGTGGCTGCAGTGGAAAACTGGTGGGACAAATACAAAGTTACCCTGACCGAAATTGAACACAAGCGGGACGCTGCTGCTCAAAAACTGCAAGGATTTCTCAGCGGGCTGGGTTATGTCTGAACTGTACGGTAAAAGATGCGATACCCCCCGAAATCCGATACAGTGGAAAGCTTTATACTCAGCTGTCGACAAGCTGTTCATCAGCCCGGAAATCTCAGGCTAACACCATGCAACTGGACCAAATCACATATCAGAATTTCCGCAGCTTTAAACAGGCAACGTTGAGGCTTCATAAACACCTCACCGTTATTGTGGGGGCGAATGGTGCCGGTAAAACCGCATCCATGGAAGGCATTGCCGTGGCGATGGGCACCTTTATCGGGTCTTTTGATGAAGCGAAAGGCTCCGGGTTCAAGACCTCCGACGCTCACCGCCTGAGGCTTAACCCGGACTCTCCGGACTGTGAGCCTCAGTACCCGATCACCATCAGTGCCATTGGTAGCTTACAACCTGAACATGAACAGCAGGAGTGGAGCCGCAGCCTGACCGGTAAAAAATCCAGCACGACCACCGGAGACGCCAAATACGCCACAGAAACCGCCAAGCAACTGCAAAACGGCGTGAGAAACAACAGCACTGACCCCCTGCCCGTGGTTGCACTCTACGGTGCGGGTAGACTCTGGGGTGCCAACCGTCTCACAAAAACCAAACGACAGACCCTCAGTGAAAGCCGAACCCTCGGCTACCACGAGAGCATGAACCCCGTTTCCGGTTATAAAGAGTTTGCCTACTGGTTTAAGCAGCTGTTTCAGGCGCATTTGCAACTGAAAATGGAAAAAATGCAGCAGGGCAGTTCCGACCTGAGCACACCCTACGATGCCACCATCCATGTGGTACAGGAAACCGTTGATAAACTGTTGAAGCATACCGGCTGGCACTCGGTGATGTACGATGCTGCCATGGATGAAATTGCCGCCGAACATCCGGATATTGGCCGCATGCCGGTATCGATGTTAAGCGACGGTGTTCGAAATGTGCTGGGCCTCGCGGCAGATATTGCCTTTCGCTGCTGTAAACTGAACCCTCAGTTTAAAGAAGCTGCAGCCAAAAAAACCCGTGGCCTGGTCATGATTGATGAAGTGGATATGTACCTTCATCCATCCTGGCAGCAGACATTGGTGGACTCGTTACGAGACGCGTTTCCGGCTATCCAGTTTATTCTGACCACTCACAGCCCCCATGTACTCTCCACCGTGGCGTCAGAATCCATTCGCATACTGGATAATGGCGTGTTTTACGATGCACCTCAGGGCACCAAGGGAGCAGAGGCTTCTCGCATTCTGGACCGGGTCTTCCATGTGAAATCCCGTCCGGAGCATGACCCTAACACCCTGCTGCTCAAAGAGTATCTTGATCTGGTTTATGCGGACCAATGGTCGTCTAAAGCAGCGTTGGATAAACGACAGAAGCTCGACGAGATATTCCAGGGTGAAGAACCCGCACTGCTCGAAGCTGACCTCTATATCGAAAACCGTCAATGGGAGTTAGACGGTGAAGAAGATCAGTAAAAGTGCCGAGCCAGATGTACTCACGGAATTTCGACTGAAACACCCCGACGCCCAATGGCAGATATTCAGAAATAACGGTCCTTATACCAGTATCAAACAAACGATATTTGATGACCAGGGTCATCTCTGCGCCTTTTGTGAAGTGTCATTACCTACAGAGCGTCCAAACCACCAGCGGGTAGAACACTTTCACCCTAAATCCGATCAGTCAAACCCGAAGCATAACTGGGCGCTGGACTGGAATAATATGATCGGTGTCTGCATGGGTGGCTCAAAACAGAACAGTTACCCGACACAGGACAACCTGAGCTGCGATGCCCATAAAGACTATCTGATCAACACCAGAAAGTTATCAGAAGCCTGCGAAGGCTATGTGCTCAACCCACTGCGGATTATCAATACGCCCTGTTTGTTCAAATTCGACAAACGCACCTGTGAACTCAGCCCGGACCCGGAAGCCTGTGCCCGGCTTGCGGATGTGGATAACCAGTATGGGTCGCTGGTGCAACTGGTGGAAGAAACCATTCGTATTCTGAACCTGAACTGCTCAAGGCTGGTAGATGACCGGCGAGTTATATTGCACGAATATAACAGAGCCTTTACCAGAGCCAGAAGAAACAATAACCGTCAGTTCAAAACGCAGCTGGCTGAGCAATGGTTTCGTAACCGCTGGCCTTCTTTTTTTACAACCCGTCGTATTTTGCTCGGGCAGGCTGCTGAAGAGTGGTTGGCTGAGCAGGAGTATCGGGGTTAATTGCAATATTCCACATATGTTTGAAATAAAACCTCTTAGAGTTCTTGTAGAAAAGCAAACAGGAGGAGGCACCCCTTCTAGACACGAATCAGTTTTCTGGAATGGTGATATACCTTGGGCCTCCGTTAAAGACTTCAATGATAATGAACTTAAAATTAGTTGCACTGAAGAGTCCATTACAGAGAAGGGATTACAATCAAGTGCGTCAAACCTAATACCATCCGGCGTTCCTTTAGTTTGCACTCGAATGGCAGTCGGCAGGACAGCAATCACTACATGTCCAATGGCAATCAACCAAGATGTAAAAGCACTTTTTCCTGCTGATGGCGTTCATGCTGGATACTTACTTAGACTGTTGAAGTTCATTCAAATAAAGGCTGATGAACAATCAATCGGGTCAACAGTTAAAGGCATCCGTATTCAGGATTATCTGGACATTCCTGTTCCTGTCGCTCCAGAAAATGAACAACCGATTATTGACCATTATCTGGAAATCCTCGACACCAACACCCGCCAAACCGAAGCCATTATCGCCAAGCTGCAACAGGTGAAAAAAGGGCTTTTGCATGATCTGCTAACCCGTGGTATTGACGACAGCGGCCAGCTTCGCCCCCCTCAGCACCTTGCGCCGGAGCTTTATAAAGACTCACCGTTGGGGTGGATTCCAAAGGAGTGGAAAATTTCAACATTAACTGAAATTTGCTCGGACATTGTAGATTGCCCTCACTCCACGCCTGTTTATCAAGATGAAGGAGTATTAGTTGCTCGAACTATGCATATTAAAGAAGGACAGTTCCTAGAAAATCTTGCATCCAAAGTAAGCGAGGCTAGCTATAAAAAAAGGATCTTAAGATTAGAACCTCAGGAGGGTGATGTTATTTTTACCCGGGAAGCACCTGTAGGTGAAGCATTTGTTATACCTGCCAACATGAAAGTATGTCTTGGTCAGAGAGTGATGATTTTACGGCCCAAGACCGATTCTCTATGTGGTGAGTTTCTTGTTGCACAAATATATTCAGGCCAAATTAAAGACCGGATTAAAATGCTCACCGCTGGTACAACCAACCCGCATTTAAATGTGGCTGAAGTCAGAAATTTTCTTATGCCTAGCCCTGCACTCGCAGAGCAAAAGAACATATCCTCCAGAATTAATGCATTAAACCTAAAAATCAGGCTTGAAATAGTCCGATTCAACAAACTCAAAAAACAAAAGTCCGGCCTAATGAACGACCTCCTGACCGGCAAAGTCCGGGTTACCTCACTTCTGTAAACCGCTTAACCCTTACCACCAGAGCATGACTGCCTGCCCCGCAGGCTATTACAGGACACCCGACGTATGGAATGGGAATACACAACCACGGAACAGCCATTTATTGAGCAACTTCAGCATCAGGGCTGGGAGTTTATCGAAGGCGATCTGGACGATCCGGCCATGACCGATCGTGACTGCTTTGCCGAGGTTATCCAGACCGGTGTGCTGCGCCAGCAACTGGCAACGATCAACCTGCGGGATGGTAAACCCTGGCTGGACGACGACCGAATCAGCACAGCGGTAGGAGCCATTACCCGCATCGCCGCCAGCAAATTGATGGAAGCCAACCAGAAAGGCACCGAACTGTTGCTGGAAGGGATTTCTGTAGACGGCGTCGAAGGCTGGGACGGTGGCCGTGGTCGTACAATCCATTTCATCGACTGGGATCATCCGGAAAACAACCGCTTTACCGTAATCAACCAGTACAAGGTGCAGTGCCCACCGGGCTACGATTCCAATAAAAAACACATTATTCCCGACCTGGTGTTACTGGTGAACGGCATTCCCCTGGTGGTAGTGGAATGCAAAAACCCGGCAGTGCCGGAACCGCTGGCTCAGGCCATTGACCAGTTGCGTCGGTACGCCAACCAACGCTTTGAAAGCCATGAAGTGGAGGAGAAAGAAGGCAACGAAAGCCTGTTCTATACCAACCAGTTGCTGATCGCCACCAGCTTTGACCAGTGCGTTGTCGGCACCATCGGTGCCCAGGCCGGACATTTCGCCCCCTGGAAAACCGTCGCCAGCAGTAAAAACCCTGACCGGACGGAAAAAGCCGTGATGGCAGAGCTGGGCATTGAGCGGCTGTCAGAACAACAGCGCACCATTGCCGGTATGCTCGACAAAACCAACCTGTTGGATATCATTCGCCACTTTACCCTCTATATGCAGGCGGGTGGGCAAACCATCAAGGTCGCCTGTCGCTATCAGCAGTACCGGGGCGTGGTCAAAGCCATCGAACGACTGCGGACGGGTAAAACCCGACAGGAAGACGGTGAGTACGACCGCCGTGGCGGGATTATCTGGCACACTCAGGGTTCCGGTAAAAGCCTGAGCATGGTGTTTCTGGTGCGCAAACTGCGCACCGACCCGAAGCTGCGCCGGTTCAAGGTGGTGGTGGTCACGGATCGGAAAGATTTACAGAAACAGCTGGCGGATACGGCTGAGCTTTCTGGTGACATTGTGGAAGTCGCCAAAAATACTCACTCCGTCCGCAGCACCCTGAAGCGCAAAGGGCCGGGGCTGGTGTTCGCCATGATCCAGAAGTATCGGGATAACGATACCGATGGAGAAGACTCGCCAGCCGACGAAGATGAGCTGCCGCTATTACAGGTAGCAGAACCACCAGCCCGCTACACCGTGAAACCCCCTCAGCATGCCTATGAGATTCTCAACGACGACCCGCACATTCTGGTCATGGTGGACGAAGCCCATCGAACCCAGGCCGGTGATCTTCACGCCAACCTGATGGCCGGGCTACCCAACTGTGCCCGTATTGGCTTTACCGGCACCCCGATCATCATGGGCGAGAAAAAACGCACCCATGAAATTTTCGGGGCGTTTATAGACAAGTACACCATTACCGAAGCCGAAAACGACGGGGCCACCGTGCCGGTGCTCTACGAAGGGCGAACGGCCAAGGGTGCAGTAAAAGACGGTGCCAGCCTGGATGAAGTGTTTGAAGACTTCTTCCATAATCATTCGAAAGAAGAGCTGGAAGCCATTAAGAAAAAGTACGCCACCAAAGGCAATGTGCTGGAAGCGCCACTGCTGATCGCCGAGAAAGCCAGAGATATGTTGCGTCATTACGTGACCAATATTCTCCCCAATGGCTACAAGGCTCAGGTGGTCTGTTGCAGCCGACTGGCCACACTGCGGTATTTTGAAGCGTTCAAACAAGCCCGGGATGAACTGGTGCAGCAGGCGGAAACCCTGTCGCCGCAAATGAAAGCGCTGGACGATGAACAACTCTGCCGCCGCAGCCCGAAAATTCAGGCCATTGTGCAGGCATGGCGTTACCTCGACACCCTGAAAGCCATCGAGTTTGCCCCGGTGTTTTCCGGCAGCAATAACGATGCGCCGGAATGGAAACCGTGGACGGAGCAACGTGCCCAGGAGCACCGGATTGAACGTTTCAAAAAACCACTCTTTCATGACAACAGCAAGAAGCGCGACCCACTTGCTTTTCTGATCGTTAAATCCATGTTGTTGACCGGATTTGATGCGCCCATCGAAGGTGTGATGTACCTGGATCGCGCGATTCGCGAAGCCGAGCTTTTGCAGGCCATTGCCAGGGTAAACCGGACCGGCCATGGGAAAAAGGCAGGCATTGTCGTTGATTATTACGGGGTGGCTCATCATCTGAAAGAGGCTCTGGCCGCATACAGCGATGATGATGTAGAAGGCGCGCTGCGCAGCCTGAAGGATGAGCTGCCCAAATTGAAAGATCGCTATCAGGCAGCGATGGCATTGTTGAGTAGTCAGGGTATTGATGGGCTGGATGATACCGAAGCCTGCGTACAGGCACTGGAGCCGGAAAAACTGCAGGCAGAGTTCAGTGTAAAGCTCAAGGCATTTCTGGAATCACTGGATTTGGTTCTCCCTCGTCCGGAAGGGCTGCCCTATACCGAAAATGCGAAAAAACTGGCCCATATTTATGCCCGCGCCCGAAACCGTTATAAAAACACACCGGTACTGGGCAAGGATGTGGGCGCCAAAGTTCGCAAACTGATTGATGACCATGTGATTTCCCTGGGCATTGATCCAAAGGTTGCGCCTATTGCCCTGACGGATATGGAATTTGAGGAGCACATCAGGCAACAACCCAGTGAGCGGGCAAAAGCCTCTGAAATGGAGCATGCCGTCCGCTCACACATCAGCAAACACCTGGATGAGGACCCGGTCTATTTCGGTAAGCTCAGCGAGCGACTGGAAGACATTCTCAGCAAAATGGGCAAGCAATGGGATCAGATTATTGCAGCCTTACAACAAATCATTGATGAAATCGCTTCAGGCAGTACGGTTCATGAAGAAGGATTACCCGACGTGGATGAACATTACCTGCCGTTTTATCGTATGCTGAAAATCGCCGCCTGTGGCAATGAAGAACCGGATCTGGTGACAACCGCTACACTGACAGACTTGGTTACTGAACTGGTAGATCACATCAGCAGCGAAGTGAAAACCTCCAGCTTCTGGCAACCCCACCGTAAAGCCATGCAGGAAGAGTTGCAGCAGCATATCTTCGAGAAGCTGATGGATACTGCGCTGGTGGACTTTGATCATGTGGAGCCACTGGTGGACAAACTGTTGGATCTGGCCAGGGCCAATAGCTATAAACTTGAAAACATTTAACGGAGCAGTGCCTCTGAAAATGCCTCTGAAAACGCCTCTGACTATTGATGATCTTTCATTCCGGGTAAACGTCAGCCCCAAGCGTAAAACCATGCAGATTACCGTTGAGCGGGATGGCAGCCTGGTATTAACACTGCCGCCCGAAGCCAATGACCAGCAGGCACGGGATTTCGTGCGGGAAAAGCGTCGTTGGATTTATAAAAAGCTGGCTGAAAAACAGCAGTTGAGGTCAAACGCTCAACAGAAGCAGTTTGTTAACGGTGAAGGGTTTCTGTACCTGGGCCGCAGCTATCGCCTGAAGCTCGTAGAACCTTCAGACAGGCAACCACCTTTGTCATTAACTCATGGCAGGTTTTGCCTGAACAAAGAGGTTGTTGACAGAGGAAACAGCAAAGAAACTTTTATTCGCTGGTATGCCACTCGAGGCAAAGGCTGGCTGGATAGAAAAGCGCAAGAATATTATCGCCGCATGGAGGTGGAACCAGCTGGTATTAAAATACAGGATCTCGGCTACCGCTGGGGCTCATGCACCCAGTCAGGCTGGCTCAACTTTCATTGGAAAACCATTTTGTTACCCGCAAAAATGGCAGAGTATGTACTGGTTCATGAATTGGCTCACCTGCACGAACCCAACCATACTTCGGAATTCTGGCATCGTGTCGAACGTGCTATGCCCGACTATATTGAGCGAAAACAATGGATTGCAGAACATGGGATGGAAGTGGAAGGGCTTTAGCGAGTTCTGCCTGCATTTCTGATTGAATAATTCCCTCCCCTGTACGACACTAAAAACGCAGTTGACAAAAGTTGACAACCCCTTATCATTGGCGCGCTATGGAAAAATCACTGAACATTTCCGCCCTTGAAGCCGCGATGACTAAAAAAGGCTTCAACCAGTCCTCACTGAGCCAAACTCTTGAGGTCTCCAGGGAAGCTGTATCCAAATGGTTTAAACAGACTTCCTTTCCTAAACCAGACAAGTTGTTAAAACTGGGTATGGTTCTGGGTCTTCCTTTCAATGAACTGGTTACTCAGGAAGACCCTAATGCACCTGTGGTGGCTTTTCGTAAAAGGAAGGGGACCAAAACTACAGAGCCCGATTTTCAGAGATTTGACAGTATGGGACGCTATCTTGAAGAGCTGGCTCCTTATTTGCCCTTTGATAATCTGGCCAAGCCGCCGGTGTTGAAAAACCCCAGAGTTGATTACGATTACCTTCAGGAAGTCTCTGTGATGGTGCGTAAGGAAATCAACCTTGCTCCAACCGACACCGTAGACTTTAAGCACTTGATTCGCTACTTCCGGAAGTTACAGGCGGTTCTGATACCGGTGATGTGGGGACAGAAAGCGAGACATGAAAACGCTACCCATGTTTATCTGCCTGAGTCCATGACCACCTGGATTTATTTGAATCTGGACGTCAATATTCATGACTTTCTTTTCTGGATGGCTCATGAGCTAGGGCACGCTCTCGCTCCAGACCTGCGTGGCGAAGAAGGAGAAGACTTTGCTGATGCCTTTGCCGGAGCATTACTGTTTCCAAATCAACGGGCAGAACAGTGCTATCGACAACTGAAAGGTAAACATCCTGGCATCCAGGTAAACACTATTAAAGAGATAGCTAAAAAGCTGGTTATTTCGCCCCTGGCTATTTTTCTTCAGGTTCAAGCCTATGCGAAGCATAATGGTTTGGAACCACTGGAGCTGAAAAACATTCACGGAGCCACCACCAATTTCAACAAAGAATTCCCGGACCTGATCAATCGCCTGATCGCTGATGCACCCATTCAACCGGAACGCTATGTAAAACTGGTAACAGAAGTATTTGAAAGTCCTTTTTTCCAGACGCTTTCCAGTTACCTTAAGGAAACCAAAAAAACCGAGGGGTTTATTCAGACTGCACTGGATATTGGTCTGGTGGATGCCAAAGCTTTACACCATGAGTTGACTTGATGCCCCAATCGAAAGTACTGGTCGACACCAACAGTTATTTGTGACTTGCCAGAAGTATCCACCCTCTCCTCTTCCAGACGTTTGGTAAAGATGAATACTGCCTCTATGTATTACCAGAACTGGATGAAGAGTTTGGCAAAAGCCAGCGATTGCAAAATAATTTCTCCTGGGCAAAGGAGGAAGAGTACCAGTTAAACCGACAACACTTCCCCGTTGTCAGCAAAAAGCAGATCAAGGAAGTTGATACTGCCTTTGGCTATATCTGGGACCATATTATTTCCGTAGAAAAAGGGCCTTCTCCCGTTGATGCTCGTTATCTTGCTTATGCCTACGTCCTTGGAATAACTGTCGTCACAAATGACATCAAAATGCTAGCTGTCGCTGAATCCTTTGGGATCAAGACGCTAAAGTCGCTAGATTTGATGAAATTAATGGTCGAGTGTGACCATATCGATATGCCTAAAGTAAGGGAGATCGTCAGCTAAGTAGTTGGCCAAATGGAATCGTATATTTCTGGCTAAGTGGGCAGTTACTATGCAAGGCGCAACGCAGGGAGCATAGCCGTAGCTATGTGACCGGAGTTGCAACACCGCAGAGTGACTGCCCACTTAGCCAGAAATATATGATTTCATTTGGTTAACTACTTATTGGCGCTATTGGGGGGATATGCCTGCGGGAGTAGAAGATTTTAAAGCTCACTACCGGCAACTTTTTGATGAAGACCCACCTTAAACCTCTACTTCATACTGCGCCAAATCTGGCGCAGTACCTTTTATCTCCCCACCCTGAATAAAAGCCTTTAAGCCTCCCGCCACTGACTCCCCTTTAACGGTAATCACTGAGCCATTCCTTAGCTCTGCTTGGCTGGTACCATTGCCATTGTTGGCGGTGATAGTGGCGACAACTCGCCCCCCTTCAGGTATCAGCGCCTTGAATTGCTGCCAGATGTTGGTGGTAGTCATGGTCTATAATCTCTTGTATTTGTGAGGGTTGCAGCGTGGAATTTACTGAAGAGTATGAAGATGTCCTTCAAAATCTTGAGTACCCGATTATGAATTACTATTACCAGAACCCTTCGCTGGAGGACTGGGATGTCAAGAGAGCACTTGAGGCCACCATCGAGCACTATCGGGCGGAGTTCGCTAATAGGCCACCGAAAACCAAGAACTTGTCATTCTTTGAGCAACACCTGAGCAAACGGCTGATTACAATATGTGAGTGGCGTCTTGGCCGAACCAGTCTGGATGATGTAACAGCAATGACCGAGGGATTTACCTATCAGTTTAACGAAGATGACCTTATAAAAACCTCTGAAGAACTTCAAAAATGTTTAAAACGGATTATTAAATCCGTCGAGCGATGGAACCGGGTAAACGGTAAACAGGGCTATTTAAATTTCACTGCCCAGTTTTTCCCCGATACTCAATAATGCCTCTCCAGATTAATATTCATACTCACCCTGGCGGGGCTGCAATGAATTTTCGTTTCAAGACATAATCCCTGCCAATCTCCCGTTATATCCTGTACTTCAACCAACATACCGGGCTCGATCAACCCCGGTGCAGTGTTGACATCAGTCAGAGGGGCTCCTCGTCCTTTAGTGTGGATTTCCTTATGAAATAT
>NZ_PJPV01000165.1 GCF_002864045.1 Endozoicomonas acroporae | reverse complement strand
CTTGAGTGTTGAAGTGGTCTTTCTCTTCTTTTGATTCGGCGTTGGCTTTCATCAGGGGCAGCAGCGTGGCTACCGTTCCTTTGAGCTTTGGTGTCTTCTCCAGCCCGTTGTCCACCAATTTTGCCACGGCCCACAGCAGGTTGGAGATATGCTGAGGGATAAAATGGTCTTTCTCTTCTTTTGATTCGGCTTTGGTTTTCACCAGGGGCAACAGCGCGGCCACGACCTCTTTGAGTTTTGGTGTCTTCTTCAGCTCCAGCCCGTTGTCTACTAATTTCGCCACGGCCCACAGCAGGCTGGAGATATGCTGAGGGATAAAATCGTCTTTCTCTTCTTTTGATTCAGCTTTGGTTTTCACCAGGGGCAACAGTGCGGCCACGGCCTCTTTGAGCTTCGGTGTCTTCTCCAGCTTCTGCCCGTTGCTCACCAGTTTCGCCAGAGCCCACAGCAGGTTGGCGACACCTTGTACATCAATATCCCAGGTTTCAGGTTCCTGGTTGCACTTACGTATTACTGCATCAAGTAAAGTTGACAATAAAGCTTCCTGAGCTTCCTTACTTCCCTTATTCAGGCATTTATTAATGGTAAAAACACCCGCTGAAGTAAATGAATGAAGCGTTGTCGTCAGGCTTCGCCAGGTCCATCCGGAAGTAGCTTTAAAATTGTGCAACAATGGTATCAGTTGGCGTTGTTCACTATGATGCAAAGGTCGTCTTGATGCTGAAGTGTATTGTTTGATTAAGGTGGCAAATTGACTGTGTTTTTTACCATCATAGCGATCGCTATAACGAGCAGATATGCTCAGCAGGTAATCCATTCTTTCTTGTGTGATGAGAGCATTAAAATCATGAACAGGTTTTATTGAGTGTTTTTTTGCATGGTTAGCAGAAAAGCCGTCAGAAGCACGATACTCATTACGCTTCTGGATATAGGTGAGTGGCGCATTCACCTGTCTGACTGAGCCATGCCAGTATCGCCCACTCTTTGAAGAATCGGTACGATCATCCGGTTGTTTATAATCATTACCTGATGTTGCGCATTGCCAACTGATACCAGCACCGCCTCTGTCCATCATTATATTTCATTAATTCATGGGAAATATAAAAAGTAGACTACTCCAGGAGGCTTTCCGAGAATAGCGCCCGTCGCGAGGACAGCAGAAAATTGAGGATAAAAATTTGGTTTTGTGAGGTGAATAGCGGGGCTATTTGTCGAACAAAAGCGGATTTTTAGACCAATTTGCTGTCGCCGCACGACTGCATGGATGCAGGAGCTAGGGCAACGCAGGAGCAGTTGCCGCGTAGGACAGTCTATTCTCGGACAGCCTCCCAGGGCCTCATCAGGCCGTAGTTTTTACTGGTTTTTTTCTCTTCCTTTTTCTCTTTTTGGGTTTATTTATTTGCTCTTCCAAATATTCTTCGGCGGTAACATAACAGTCATCGGAAAATGGCCCTCCTTCATCAGCAGTAACGTATGCCTCATCTGCCGCCGCCTCACCACTGTTATGGAACACGCCATGAGCCTCCGGCTGGACTGCTAACTTTATCTTTATTTGCTCAATAACTCGTTTCGTTGAATCCTGCTTCCAAAGCTTGTTCACCGGAATTTCAATGACCTCAAATCCTGATTTTTGCAGCAGGGCGATTTTCAGCAAAGTCGAACCATCTCTGGTTTTGAAATCACCACTCACGTAATGAGAAGGTCCCTGAATGTCGATAACCATGTTGTAATCTGGCAGTAGCAGGTCAACCGGAGGTAATGAGTTCAGACTCTTTTCTTCTTCAATCTTCAACGACGGAAGGCTTGATTTGAGTTGATCGAGGAAGGTGGACTGAGATTGTGAAATAATTGTCGGGTAATGGGGGGTAACCGGACACGCTCTTCCAAGCCAGCTTGCGGCCATGGCAATAATGGATTGATCCTCGATATTGCCTGAGGAGGTATTTCCCAGGCGAGAAAATAGTTCACCTATGTGCTTTTCAAGTGAGTTTTTATTATTTTTGCCGTAGTTAAGATAACATCTGGCACAGAATGCCATGACTCCCCACAGAGACATCCATGTACTTTGCTGAGAGAGCTGGAGGTTTTCGCTGTTTTTGCCGACAAGAAAATCGAACGTTGATTCAACCACGTTCAACTCAATCGCCTCACCCAGTTTTGCCACGGACCACATCATGTTGGCGACTTCCTGAGGCTTGAAGCGGTCTTTCTCTTCTTTTGATTCGGCGTTGGTTATCACATGGGGCAACAACCAGACCACGGCCTCTTTAAGCCTGGGTGTCTTCTCCGATTCCAGTCCGTTGTCTACCAGTTTCGCCACGGACCACAGCAGGTTGGCGACTCCCTGTGGCCTGAAGCGGTCTTTCTCTTCTTTTGATTCAGCTTTGGTTTTCACATGGGGCAACAGCGCAGCCACGACCTCTTTGAGTTTCGGTGTTTTCTCCAGCTCCAGCCCGTTTTCTACCAATTTCGCCGCCGCCCACAAAAGGTTGGAAATTTGCTGAGGATTAAAGTGGTTCTTATCTCCTTTTGATTTGGCTTTAATATGAATCAACAGTGCGTCCACAGTCTCTTTGAGCTTCGGTGTCCTCTCCAGCTTGAGCCCATTGTCCACCAGTTTCGCCAAAGCCCATTGTAGAGAGGCGACTTCCTGTGGCTTGAATTGGTCTTTCTCTTCTGTTGATTCGATTTTGCTTTTCACAGGAGGCAACAGCGCCGCCACGGCCACTTTGAGCTTTGGCATCTTCTCCAGCTCCAGTCCGTTGTCCACCAGTTTCGCCAAGGCCCACAACAGGTTGGCGATACCTTGATTGTTAAAGTGGCCTTTCTCTGCGTTTGCTTCGGCTTTGGTTTTCACATGGGGCAACAGCGCAGCCACAACCTCTTTGAGTTTCGATATCTTCTCCAGCTCCAGTCCATTGTCCACCAGTTTCGCGAAGGCCCACAGCAGGTTGGCGATACCTTGAGTGTTAAAGTGGTCTTTCTCTTCTTTTGATTCGGCTTTGGTTTTCACATGAGGCAACAGCGCGGCCAGGGTCCCTTTGAGCGTTGGTGTTTTCTCCAACCCCTTGTCCACCAATTTCGCCACGGCCCATAGCAGGATGGCAATATGCTGAGGAATAAAGTGGTATTTTTCTGATTCAGCTTTGGCTATCACATGGGGCAACAGCGCGGCCACGGCCTCTCTGAGAACTAGTGTCTTGTCCAGCTCCAGCCCGTTGTCCACCAGTTTTGCCACAGACCACAGCAGGTTGGCGATATGCTGAGGAATAAAGTGTTCTCTCTCTTCTGGTGATTTGGCTTTGGCTTTAACATGGATCAACAGTGCGGCAACAGCCTCTTTGAGCTTCGGTGTTTTCTCCAGCTCCAGCCCGTTGTCCACCAGTTTCGCTACCGACCACAGCAGGTTATTGATACCGTGTACATCAAGATCCCTGGCTTCAAGTGTTTGGTTGCAATTAAGTATTGCTTGATCAAGTAAAGTGGACAGTAAAGCCGCTTGAGTTTTCTTAACCCACTCTTCCGTGTATTTATCAGAGGTAAAAACACCCGCTGAAGTAAATGAATGAAACGTTGTCGTCAGGCTTCGCCAGGTCCACCCGGGTGTCACTTTAAAATCGTACAACAATGGCATCAGTTGGCGTTGTTCACTGTGATGCAAAGGTCGTTTTGACGCTGAAGTGTATTGTTTGATTGAAAGGGCAAATTGACTGTGTTTTTTCCCATCATAGCGATCACCGTAATGGGTAGATATCCTCAACAGGCAATCCACTTTTTCATGTGTGATGAGAGCCTTAAAATCATCGACAGGTTTTACTGAGTGTCTTTTTGGATGGTTAGCAGAACAGACGTCAGCAGCAGGATAAAACTGGTTACGCTTCTGGACGTAGGCGAGTGGCGCATTCACCTGTCTGACTGTGCCATGCCAGTATCGACCACTTTTTGAACAATCAGTACGATCATCCGATTGTTTATAATCATTACCTGATGTTGTGCATTGCCAACTGATACCCGCACCGCCTCTGTCCATCATTATATTTCATGAATTCATGGGAAATATAAAAAGTAGACTACTCTAGGAGCCTGTCCGAGAATAGACTGCCCTACTGCGGTGGCAGCAAATTGGTCTAAAAAGTCGGAAATTTTTAGCAAATAGAACCACTATTCACAAAAATTTCCGACTTTTTATCCTCAATTTTCTGCCATCCTCGCTACGGGCGCTATTCTCGGACAGGCTCCTAGGAGGCAGTAGTTTTTACTGGCTTTTTTCTCTTCCTTTTTTTCTTTTTTGGTTTCTTTGTTTGCTCTTCTAAATATTCTTCAGTGGTAAGATAACAGCTATCTGAAAATTGCCCTCCTTCATCGGCAGTAACGTATGCCTCATCTGTTGACCCCTCGCCGCTGTTATGTAACACAGAGTCATAAGCCTCCGGCAGGTCGGCTAACTTTATCTTTATCTGCTCAATAACTCTTTTCATTGAATTCTGGTTCCCAAGCTTGTTCACCGGGATTTCAATGACCTCAAATCCTAATTTTTTCAGCAGAGCGATTTTCAACAAAGTCGAACCATTCTTGGTTTTGAAATCACCACCCACGTAATGGGAGGGCCCCTGAACGTCGATCACCATGTTGTAATCTGGCAGTAGCAGGTCAACCGGAGGTAATGAGTTCAGACTCTTTTCTTGTTCAATCTGCAAAGACGGAAGGCTTGATCGGAGTTGATCGCAAAAGGTGGATTGAGATTGTGAAATGATTGTCTGGTAATGGGGAACCACCGGACACGCTCTCCCCAGCCAACTTGTGACCATGGCAATAATGGATGGATTCTCGGTATTGCCGGTGGGTGTGTTTCCCAGGCGAGAAAAGAGTTCACCTATATGCTGTTCAAGCGAGTTTTTATTATTTTTACCATAGTTCAGATAAAATCTGGCACAGAATGCCATGACTCCCCACAGAGACATCCATCTACTTTGCTGAGAGAGCGGGGTGTTTTCGCTGATTTTGCCAAGAAGGGAATCTAACGTTGATTTAACCACGTTCAGCTCAATAGCCTCACCCAGTTTTGCCACGGCCCATATCATGTTGGCGACTTCCTGTGGCTTGAATTGGTCTTTCTCTTCTTTTGATTCGGCTTTGGCTTGCACATGGCGCAACAGCGCAGCCAGGGCCTCTTTGAGCTTCGCTGTCTTCTCCAGCTCCAGCCCGTTGTCCACCAGTTTTGCCACGGCCCACAGCTGGTTGGCGATATGCTGAGGAGTGAAGGGGTCTGTCTCTTCTAATGATTCGGCTTTGGTTGTCACATGGGGCAACAGCGCAACCACGGCCTCTTTCAGCTTCGGTGTCTTCTCCAGCTCCAGTCCGTTGTCTACCAGTTTCGCCACGGCCCACAGCACGTTGGCGGTCTCTTTTGCGCTGAAGCGGTCTTTCTCTTCTTTTGATTCGGCGTACGTTTTCAAATAGGGCAACAACCAGGCCACGGCCTCTTTAAGCCTGGGTGTCTTCTCCAGTTCCAGTCCGTTGTCTACCAGTTTCGCCACAGCCCACAACAGGTTGGCGACTTCCTGTGGCTTGAAGTGGTCTTTCTCTTCTTTTGATTCGGCTTTGACTTTCACATGGGGCAACAGCACGGCCACAACCTCTTTGAGCTGCGCTGTCTTCTCCAGCTCCAGTCCGTTGTCCACCAGTTTTGCCAAGGCCCACAGCAGGTTGGCGGTAGCTTGAGTGTTAAAGTGGTCTTTCTCTTCTTTTGATTCGGCTTTGGCTTTCACATGGTGCAACAGCGCGGCCAGGGCCTCTTTGAGCTGCGCTGTCTTCTCCAGCCCGTTGTCCACCAGTTTTGCCACGGCCCACAGCAGGTTAGCGATATGCTGAGGAATGAAGTGGTCTTTCTCTGCTTTTGATTCGGCTTTGGTTTTCACATGGGGTAGCAGCGCGGCCACGGCCTCTTTTAGCTGCGCTGTCTTCTCCAGCCCGTTGTCTACCAATTTCGCCATCGCCCACAGCAGGTTGGCGATATGCTGAGGAATAAAGTGGTCTTTCTCTTCTTTTGCTTCGGCTTTGGTTTTCACATGGGGTAACAGCGCGGCCACGACCTCTTGGAGCTTGGGTGTTTTCTCCAGCCCCAGCCCGTTGTCCACTAATCTTGCCACGGCCCACAGCAAGTTGGTGATATGCTGAGGAATAAAGTGGTCTTTCTCTTCTTTTGATTCGGCTTTGGTTTTCACATTGGCCAGCAGCGCGGCCACGGCCTCTGTGAACGTCGGTGTCTTCTTCAGACCATTGTCCAACAGTTTCGCCACGGCCCAAAGCAGGTTGGCGACTTCCTGTGGCTTGAAGTGGTCTTTCTCTTCTTTTGATTCAGCTTTGCTTTTCACATGGGGCAACAGCGCGGCTACGGCCTCTTTTAGCTGCGCTGTCTTCTCCTGATCCAGCCCGTTTTCGACCAGTTTCGCCAGAGCCCACAGCAGGTTGGCGGTACCTTGTGAGTTGAAGTGGTCTTTCTTTTCTTTTGCTTCGGCTTTCGTTTTCACATGGAGCAACAGCGCGGCCACAACTTCTTTGAGCTTCGGTGTCTTCTCCAGCTCCAGCCCGTTATCTACCAATTTTGCCACTGCCCACAGCTGGTTGGTGATATGCTGAGGAATAAAGTGATCTTTCCCCTCTTTTGATTCGGCTTTGATTTTCATCAGGGGCAACAGCGCGGCCACGGCCTCTTTGAGCTTCGGTGTTTTCTCCAGCCCCAGCCCGTTACCAACCATTTTTGCCAGGGCCCACAGCAGGTTGGCGGTACCTTGGGCATCAATATCCCTGGCTTCAGGTTTTTGCTTGCACTTAACTATTACTGCATCAAGTAACGTTGACAATAAAGCTGCCTGAGCCTCCTTATGTCTCTCATTCAGGTATTTATGAGGGGTAAAAACACCTGCTGACGTAAATGAATGAACCGTTGTCGTCAGGCTTTGCCAAGGCCACCCGGGTGTCGCTTTAAAAGCGTGCAACAATGGTATCAGTTGGCATTGTTCACTACGATTTAATGGTCTTTTTGACCTTGATGTATATTGTTTGATTGAACAGGCAAATTGACTGTGTTTTTTCCCATTATAGCGATCACCATAATGAGTAGATATCCTCACCAGGTCATCCATTTTTGCTTGTGTGACGAGAGCCTTAAAATCCTGAACAGGTTTTATTGAATGTCCTGGTGGATGGTGAGCAGAACAGGCGTCAGAAGCAGGATAAAATTGATGACGCTCCGGGATATAGGGAAGTGAAGTATTCGTCCGCCTCACTTTGCCATACCTGTATCGCCCACTTCCTGAAGCACCGGTATGATCATCCGGTTGATTATAATCATGACCTGATGTTGTGCATGTCCAACTTATACCAGCACTGCCTCTGTCCATAATTATATTTCATTAATTCATGGGAAATATAAAATGTAGACTACTCCACGGCATCAACAGGCATTAGCCCGGATATTTCATAAACGTGCTCCCGCTCTCGCTTGTCCTTTGTCGCTCTAAGGGAGTTTTGCTCAGTCGACCGTACTCCCCGGTACGGCGCTCCCTCACAAAATCCCTTAGAGCGACAAAGTCCGGCGCGAGATTCGGGGCAGTTTATGAAATATCCGGGCTAGTTTTTACTGGCTTTTTTCTCTTCCTTTTTCTCTTTTTTGGTTTCTTTGTTTGCTCTTCTAAATATTCTTCAGCGGTAAAATAACAGTCATCGGAAAATTGCCATCCTTCATCGGCAGTAAAGTATGCCTCACCTGCATCCCACTCGCTGCTGTCAGGTGACACAGGACCATGGGCCTCTGGCAGGATGGCTAACTTTGTCTTTATTTGTTCAATAACTCTTTGTATTGAATACTGGTTATCAAGCTTGTTCACCGGTATTTCAATAAACTCAAATCCTAATTTTTTATATAGGGCGATTTTCAACAAAGTCGAACCATTCCTGGTTTTGAAATCACCACCCACGTAATGGGAAGGCCCCTGAACGTCGATCACCATGTTGTAATCTGGCAGTAGCAGGTCAACCGGAGGTAATAAACTCAGACTCTTCTCTTCTTCAATCTGCAAAGACGGAAGGCTTGATCGGAGTTGATCGCGAAAGGTGGATTGAGATTGTGAAATGATTGTCTGGTAATAGGGAACCACCGGACACGCTATCCCCAGCCAACTTGTGACCATGGCAATAATGGATTGATCCTCGGTATTGCCTGAGGGTGTATTTCCCAGGAGAAAAAATAGTTCACCTATATGCTTTTCAAGCGAGTTTTTATTATTCTTACCGTAGGTCAGATAACATCTGGCACAGAATGCCATGACTCCCCACAGAGACATCCATCTACCTTGAGAGAGCGGGGTGTTTTCGCTGATTTTGCCGACAAGGGAAGCTAACGTTGATTTAACCACTTTCAGCTCAATAGCCTCACCCAGTTTTGTCACGGCCCATATCATGTTGGCGACTTCCTGTGGCTTGAATTGGTCTTTCTCTTCTTTTGATTCGGCTTTGGTTTGCACATGGGGCAACAGCGCGACCACAGCCTTTTTCAGCTTCGATGTCTTCTCCAGCTTCCACCTGTTCTCCACCAGTTTCGCCAGGGCCCACAGCTGGTTGGCGATATGCTGAGGTGTAAAGGGGTCTGACTCTTCTAATGATTCGGCTTTGGTTGTCACATGGGGCAACAGCGCAACCACGGCCTCTTTCAGCTTCGGTGTCTTCTCCAGCTCCAGCCCGTTGTCCACCAGTTTCGCCAAGGCCCACAGCAGGTTGGCGATATGCTGAGGAGTAAAGGGGTCTGTCTCTTCTAATGATTCGGCTTTGGTTGTCACATGGGGCAACAGCGCAACCACGGCCTCTTTCAGCTTCGGTGTCTTCTCC
>NZ_PJPV01000164.1 GCF_002864045.1 Endozoicomonas acroporae | reverse complement strand
CTTAATAGTACATATGTACGCTTCGTGCTACCGCCCTGAGCCAGGATACTGGTGATGAAGTACCAGAACTAGAGCCAGACCTGTATCCGGATATGGAACTGGAGCTGGAATCAGGCCTGGGCCTGGGCCTGGACCTGGATCTTTCTGTCCTGGATGTTTCTGCCCAAGATCGGGCCCTGGACCGGGCCCTGGATCGGGCTGTTCTGGAGGATGAAGAGGCAGGAAAACGTGTTAAGTCATCGCTGGAGCCCGCCACTTGGCGATTACTCTGCCCACCGATAGGTTGACTGTATAAATGTCGAGATCCGGGAATAGTCTTGGCTACGGCATTTTTTTGTTCAGTGGTAAGGGCCTCTTGAATGGTATTAACCAATTCAGCACCTAACCTCTTTCTGATAAACTGGCACTTTGGAAACTTCTGGGCATGTAAATCATCGGGCGTTTCATCTCTCTTCCAGTTTTGCAGACAACCACCACATGAAAAACATCGCACCAGCTCCCCATCTTTGAGTGAATAAAAACCGCTGGCAGAAATATCCTGATTAGAGACGGCAGAGGAAAAAACAGACGAACGTCTTACATTTCTCCAGTTAGTATTATTAAATGTCTGCGCCCTGTTTGTGAGATTACTCATCGCTTCGTTAAATGGTCTCTCAGGGGCAGTGTCCGTATCAGATCCACTGCTATCTTCCACATCAAAACTACTAATAGATATATCCCTGTCTGCAATAAGTGGAACTTCCCGGGCAACAGGGATTTCCTCAATATTGTTAACTGATAATAGTAGCCACTTCAGATAATCATTTGAGCGAATATCTTTAGCGATTTGCTCTACGGGCTGCCCATGGTTGACATAAATTTCACCACCAGAGTCCCTTAGCTTTAAAAGA
Organism: Endozoicomonas acroporae; assembly: GCF_002864045.1. Classification (GTDB taxonomy): domain Bacteria; phylum Pseudomonadota; class Gammaproteobacteria; order Pseudomonadales; family Endozoicomonadaceae; genus Endozoicomonas; species Endozoicomonas acroporae. The sequence goes on along the minus strand of NZ_PJPV01000164.1, from coordinate 19,075 downwards.
AGTTGATCGTAACTTAACAGCTCTGAAAAATCTTTTGCTATGTGGGTGTCACCCGTCATTACATCTATAAATTTAAAAAGTGTTTCAGTTTCATTTGAAGGTGCGTGGGGTAAATGGGTCTGTGGGGGATTATTGTAATCAACACTATGGTGTCCCAGCATTGCTCTTGCGGATTCATCAACTGCTCCAGTATCCCACTGGTTTGTTGCAGAACCTGGGTTGTAGGTAAAATTACCGTTTCCAATATTATTCATAACGCGACTAAATCCTTACTCATCAATCATTTTCTGAGATGAATATCTGTAATTGCTGAAATTAATTATTAGATGATATTGAATGATTCTAAAAAAACAAATAAAAACTGATGATTCAATCAGGATTGGTTTTTGGTTAATTGCTGTCAATCTGGTTAACTGTTTCAGGTTTATGAGTTTTTTCAATATTCATTATTGCCAGTAGTGTTTTGATAAAGTCCTTCCTCTTGAACTCATAGTCATTAGCATGATGTGTTGTCGCTAACCAGTCGTTAATTCTATGTTCAAAATCCTTACGGCAAGCATGGCTGGTCAATTTTATTTGCAGCATTTCAGTCAGCACAGGCAGGCGATGTTCTTGAAGGTGATTGGCCTGGCCGTCAGGTTGTTTGGGTTGGGCTTCTTGCAGAGCGATAAACTGCCGGGCTTTATTCAGGCTAAGCAGGCAGCGCATAAACAAACCATAAATACGCTCATCAGGGTTTTGAGGAAGATTAAACAGAATGGTTCGTGGCAGGTATTCCGTTCCTTTTTGCAATTGTTCTGTCAGCAAGTCAAGGTTATTAGCGAGGTATTCCAGTGTATCGTTCAGTAATCGGGTTTCTTCAGCAAACGGCAGGCACCATACCGGCCTTTCAACGCCGGGAACGTGCACGGGCAATTGTACGGCCTGTTCATGGGCTGCTCTGGCGTCAATGCTGACCTGAAGTACCATTGCTTTCATCCCCAAATCACCGTCATTACATTGAATATTGTAGGCGTGTGGCAGTTTAATCGCCTGACACCCCCGGATTGGCCAGATAATGATGTTTTTGGGGATTTCAGAATCACTGTCGGTGTTCAGTGCCAGCAGCCTGTCAAAGAGTGTTCTGGCAGAGGCTTCTTGCGTACAGATAATGTCAATATCATTAAATGATGAGCAGAGGTTCTGTAAAAAGCGTGCGTAAGAACCGGTAATCAGCATGGGTGGATTGGTATAAGAATCATTGATTTCCTGAATAATCTCCAGTGTTTTCAGGGTAAGCGCAGTAAACCGCGGAACCTGTTTTTTTTGCAAAAAGCCGGTGTCACCTGTTGTTAACCGCTGTTTCAGGGTTTGACCCACAATGGCACGGTTAGCTGAGTGCTTGTGGCCATCGAACAGTAACTCATCCATTGTACTGGTGTCACAGCAGTATTGTGTGAACCAGCAGCCTAAAGCGTGGCGCAGCTTGCTTGCGGCTGGAAAGCTCTGAAGACACTCCAGGGCCTGATGCTTATGGATCTTCCGTCCATCAATAGACTGTCCCGTGATATAACAGTATGTCAGGAAGAAGAAATGCAGTCGTGAATTCTGAAATGAGCGTCGCAGCGTTGTGATGGATTGCAATACCTGTTCTGCTGATACACTCTGATGATCAATGGGCAGTCCATGCTGCATAGCCATGAACTTCACTATACATTGGAGTCGATGTTGCTCATCGTCTTTGACCATTACATTGTTTAAGATGTGCCAGGCCTCTTGAAGTATACTCCGGGTTTCGCTGGTTTCATCGAACTGCTGAGTTAGTGTCAGCCTTTGAATAAGATACCTGGCTTGCCTTGCAGAATAATCTCCGGGAGCTTCATTAAACGCTGCCAATACTTCCCTGATATCCAGATAGTGGCCATTCAATTCCCTGGCGCTCAATGTCAGCTGAGTATAAAAAATAGCTTTTTCGAGCAACCAGCCACCACGCTCATAATCCTTAACCACGGCCTCCGCTATGACCGGCTGGCCATTCAGTAACATACCCCTGAGACAACAATGTTCTCTAAAGCGCGCCAACTCCAGTGTGGCGTTGGCGGCCTGATAATCGTTAACCACCGCCTCCGGTGTGACCTGCTGGCCATTCAACGGCAGGCCCCTCAGGCAGCATTCCGCTTTAAATCGCCCCAGCGCCAGTGTTGCCCGGGCTGCCTGATAATCGTTAACCACGGCCTCCGGTGTGACCTGCTGACCATTTAACGGCAAGCCTCTCAGACAACATTCCGCTTTGAAGCGGGCTATCCCCATTTTGCGATCCGGACTATCGAGGAAATGCTTAACCACCGCATCCGCTGTTACGTTCTGACCATTTAATGTCAGGCCCCTCAGGCAACATTGTTCCTTGAAGCGCGCTATCCCCAGTTTGCCTTCCGGACTCCCCGGAAAACACCTGACCACCATATCCGCTGTGACCTGCTGGCCATTCAATGTCAGGCCCCTCAGGCAACATTCCGCTTTGAAACGTGCGATCCCCAGTTTGCCTTCCAGACTGCCCGGAAAACACTTGACCACCATATCCGCTGTGACCTGTCGGCCATTCAATGTCAGCCCCCTCAGGCAACATTCCGCTTTGAAACGTGCGACCCCCAGTTTGTCATTGTGACTCTCCAGAAAGTCCTTAATCACCGCCTCCAGTGAGATCTGCTGGCCATTCAACGGCAGGCCTCTCAGGCAACATTCCGCTTTGAAGCGCGTTATTCCCAGTTTGCCTTCCGGACTGTCCGGGAAATCCTTTACCACCGAATCCGGTATGACCTTCTGGCCTTTTAACAGCAGTCCCCTCAGGCAACATTGTTGTTTAAAGCGAGCCAGCTCCAGTCTTGCCCTGGTGGCCTGAAAATCCTTAACGACTGAATCCGGTGAGACCTGCTGGCCATGCAAAATCAGGCCCCTGAGGCAACATTCCGCTTTGAAGCGTGCCAGCTCCAGTGTCGCTTTGGCTGTCTGATAATCTTTCACCACGGCATCCGGTGTGACCTGCTGGTCATTCAACATCAATCCCCTCAGGCAGCATTCTTCTTTGAAACGCGCCAGCTCCAGTTGTGTCCTGGCTCTCTGATACCCCTTAATCACCGAATCCGGCGTGACCTGCTGGCCATTCAACGGCAGGCACTTCAGGCAACAGTCTTCCTTAAAGCGCATTAGCCCGAGTTGCCCCTCCGGACTAACCGGGAAATCCTTCACCACCTCACCCGGTGTCAGCAGCTGGCCATTCAACGCCAGGTTTCTCAGGCAACACTCTGCTTTGAAGAGCGCCAGCTCTAGTGTTGCTCCGACTGCCTGATAATCCCTGATTACCGCTTCCGGTGTGACTTGCCGTTCATTCAAAGCAAGCCCTCTCAGGCAACATTCTTCCTTAAAGCGCGCCAGCTCCAGCGTTGCCCTGACTGCCTGATAACCCCTGATCACTTGCTCCGGTGTGACCCGCTGGCCATGTAATGGCAAAACTCTCAGGCAACATTCCGCTCTGAAACGGGCTATTGCTACCTGGTACTTGTTATGCCGATCTGGCTTCTGGCTAAACTCTTGAATGACCTGATCCGGGGTAACTTTGCGATCGTTGTGTAAAATGTTCTTTAGGCAGAGCTTTTGCAGGAAGAAGCCGCTTCTTATCGTCGAACTTTCATTTCTATAGGCTTTAAGCACGTCAGCCGTGGTGATTTTATGACTTTGTAACTGTTTATTCTGCCAAAAGCTGTCTTCAATCTGTTTGCTTATATCCGGGATGGAGGCTTTACTTTGAGACTGCTGGTTTGAGACTTTTTTGCCGTTAAAGGTGCTTCTGGAACGGTTGGGCGGCCGACGTGAACCGGCTGCCTGGTCAATCCGGCCAGCAGGCTTTGAGTGGGAGGAGGTCGATCTGGTTGCTTTCAGAATGAAACCCTGAACAGCTGGACTTAAAACATCGCCTTTGACCTCAAAATGATTATTAGGTTCTTGAACTGGTGAAATAAGTAGTTGGCCAAATGGAATCGTATATTTCTGGCTAAGTGGGCAGTTGCTATGCAAGGCGCAACGTAGGGAGCATAGCCGTAGCTATGTGACCGGAGTTGCAACGCCGCACGACTGCATGGATGCAGGAGCTAGAGCAACGCAGGAGCAGTTGCCGGGAGTGACTGACAACTTAGTCAGAAATATATGATTTCATTTGGTTAACTACTTATCATCCTGACTGGTTCACTGATAATTCTGACTATACTTTCATGCTCAAATATAACCTTGAGATGAGGTGTTTATGTCCACTGAGCATCAGGCCGTAGTGGTCAAGTTGAACCAGATTCTGGAGCATGAGCTGGCAGGGGTTGTACGATACAGTCACTACAGCTTTATGGTGTTTGGCTATAGCAGGATTCCTATTGTTGGATGGTTTCGTTCAGCAGCAACAGAAACGCTGAATCATGCCTATGAAGCGGGAGAAATGATCACTTATCTCGGTGAGCACCCATCCCTTGGCATCGGTGGGCTTTTGGAAACCTCAAAACATGATATTCACGACATTCTGATGGAATCTCTGGATTTTGAGAAGCAGGGGGTAAAGTACTATTACGATCTATTGGAACTTGCTGAGAAAGATAAACTGGTGGTGGTTGAAGAGTATGCCCGCCGTTTGATTGCAGATGAAGAAACTCATATAGGCGACATAGATAAAATGCTGAGGAAACCAGGCGAGATCGCCAGCGTAGTTTAGATTTTTATGGAACCGGCCTCTCTTTCATTAATCGCAAATCGCAGCCAGGGCTTGAACAGCCTGGCTGTGGGTTCTTCAATGCGTAAGGTGACTCCTCTGGCAAACCCTGCGATGGCTGTGTACCCGCATGATAGCGCTTTGCCTTGTACAGTAACTGCCCACATAGCCATAAATATACGATGCCACGACTTAGCTGATATCAATGGCAAATTGCTTCAAAACAGTCAATTCAATCACCTTCAGTGTATTGATATGGGTCGCCCGGATATAAACAGGAGGTGCTACATTGTTTTCCAATGCTTCTTGCCATCGTGCTGCACACAGGCACCATCGGTCACCGGCCCTGAGCCCGGGAAAGTCCCATTCTTCCCGGGGGGTGATCAGGTCATTGCCCTTGGACAGCGAGTATTGCAGAAATTCATCAGTCATGTGAGCACACACCGTATGCCCCCCTTTGTCATCGGGGTGGGTATGGCAGAAACCGTCACGAAAAAAGCCTGTGACAGGGTCCTTACAGCAGGTTTCCAGTATCAGTCCAAGCACATTTTGTTGTTCGAAGAATGACTCGGCCATTTATTTGACTCCCATATTTTGTTTATCCGACATTATATAAGAGATCAGTTCTACTTTTTTTGCATTGATACCTGAAAAGTGAAGTTATTGAGTCAACATCAATGATCTCTGTCAGGATATTCTCAGAATTTTGAACCTTTCGGTACGAAGCACTGTCGAAGTACCTGCATATTTTATATATGAACAATGGTTGTTTTTCAGTCATGAGTATTGTTCTGGCAGATTCAGGTGTAAGGCTATCCTATAGTGATGCGTTCTGGTTTCAGTATGAAGGGTACCGGGAAGACTCCTGTGTCGTATATTCTGCCATAAGAGCATTTACTGACACTGTTGCCAGAAATGTAGAAGTAGCCAGAGATAACTTTGTTCAACATTTGGATGTCCATCTCGGAGAGCGTATTGCAAAGCGGATAAGTGAATGGCAGGTTTCCATTCCATTAGCGATTCCGGTAAGTCAGGAAATGTTTGATTTTACAGCAGGACCTCACTTGGAAAACTCTCCCAGGGCAGAAGAGTTGTCACAATATTTGAATTCACTTTTAAAGGAAATGACATGCAAAGGTATTACACCAGAGCAATCATTAACTAAAATAAGCAAATTGTATGACCTGGCTCAGGCATTTGCTGATGAAGCTGGTTGTCTGCCTGAAAGTTGGTATCGTTATGGCCCGCAACCCGCTGCCGGATTACCCAGGTTATCTTCTCCCGGCTACCCTCGCAGTGATCCTCGCCATAATCCGGAAGAAGATGTCTGCCTGAGGGAGCAACGCCTTGGTTATGCTGAAATACTGCATCAACAAATTATTAATTCAGTAAAAATTATTTTTAAGCGTATAAGTGATTTGTCATCACCATTTAATCAAACAGATACTGATCGCACAGGAGAAGATGAAATCAGGTGTGTGATGAATTTTAGAGAATACTGGTTAGGTAATAAAAAACTGTGTGAACAATTAATGAAAAGTCGGCGTCAGGATATTAGAGCGGGAATAGAGTCTCTGGATTTTAACAAGCGAATGTTTTCCATGGTGTAAAAAAGCAACAGTGATGTTCCAAAGACTGCTTTTTTACAGAACTAGAGGAACTCTTTTTGATAAAAAAGTTGGGTCAGGTATTGCCGGTTATAAACTCACCTTCGTCATCACTCTGACATTCTGATTACTCTATGTATTATCACTATGAATTCATTACCCAATGCAGCATACTCATTATCAACAGTATCGTTCAAGAACCCTGAGAGTTGCCCGGTGCAACCAGGCAAACATTCAAAAACTGAAACTCACCACTCCCCGGGCAGCAGAGAGCAGATAAGGCAGGAATTGCTGGAAGCTGTGAAGGCTGGTACGTTTGGTGCCCGGCAGATAAAGATGTCTCCTGAGAGTTCATTTCATACAAGATTCAATAAAGAGTTCGCTTATCTGGATCATAACGATGAATTACCAAAAGCGCCAAGACCTGTCATCCTGATTATGGAAGACGTGCCCTCGATACTAAGACCGGAACATGTCACCGTAGGCATTATAAATCCCGGTACGCTCGCTGCGTATAAAAAAAATGCCGAAACATGCGCCCTGGATGATAATGCTCTAAAGCCAGATGAGCTGCGTGTTAAATGCCTGCCTGATCACAGATCACTGAAAAGGAAATTGGAAGAGCAAGCTAACTCCAGCGATCAGAAATATCAGAAAACGACATCAGGACATCTGAAAAAGAATGGCACATTCAAACCGCCTGAATTCAGGGAAAAAAATTGTGAAAAGTTAAAGCGCCATTCAGAATGGTTAACCACCGGTTATATAAAGTCACAAATCAAATGCTTTTTATCTGTAAAAGAGGACATTGACAAAAGTATTACCGACCATCTACAGGATAAGCACCAATTAGAAGAGGTTTTTGGCATTGAGTCATTGCCCTGGATGGTTTATTCCCAGCAAAGTGGTTCTGCTGAGGTTTATTTTGAGGATGAGTTCAGTGGTCATCTGTTAGCGCATAATGAAGCCAGGCTCAGCGATTTTGCGTTTTCCCATAATATTTCTGAAGAGACCTTCAAGCGGGTATTGAATTTTCTGCCAATGCCATTAAAAGCAAAAACCCTGAATCAACATCGACTACCAACGATACAGCATCCATTTCAGGACATTATAAAACTGGTAGCGGACCCGGACTTCAGTCATCAACACTTAAGGGAATTAATAGAGCGGATATGGAAATTAATAGACCAGGATGTCCCTGTTCAAAGAAAGTTTCTTTACCAGGGAGAATCCCAGACAATACTTGATTTGTTAATCATATCAGTTACAAAGTTATGGCGTAATACCGATGTTAGCAGTTCAACGGAAAATGATAATAAAGGTGCGAGAGGAATAACTAATGAGGAAGATATAATTTTCCAATTATCTACTGAACTGACCAGACGGGGAGTGCCCGTTATTGAGAAAAACGGTAGAGTACTATTGAGGGAATTTCGCTCAATAAAAATGTGCCGGTATCTGAAGGCATTGGGATTATCTTGCAAGGATATTGAATTTTGGGATTTAATGATTCATCCTTCCTTATTTCATAATCCGGCTGTTATGCTGGAGTTTCATCAACGCTGCCAGAGACACAATGCAGCACAACTACAGGAAGCGTTTAGCTTCATCCTTCAAAAACCTTTTTTTGGATATTTTCCCTATAAAAGATTAAAGAATTATTTATTAGCACTGTTTCATTTTTGTGAACCCAATGAGCAAATATTTAACTTGCTGAGAGACACAATAGCAGACACCATTGCCGAAGGCATTGAAAGATCTCTGGGAACGCTTTGCGCAGATGATTATATTCATTGGGTTAAAAAACTCTGGGAACGTCGAGATCAAGAGCCCTTTTATCAGCAGTGGCCAGAAAATATCAAAAAAGGGGAACTGGAAATCGTCGAACTGCAAAAGTCCCTCGGCCTTACCGGCTGTCAGTCTCCCCAAACTGCATCCCTGACGCAACCAACGGAGTTGCAGTTTATCGTTGACGCCTTCAGCCAACCACCGGTTCTGCCCAATGCCAGGGATAACGAAGAGACCATTCTGAGAATATTTCAGCACTATTACCGACGGCCCGGTCCAGAGCGAGTCATCAAATGCCTTGGCAGTGACACACTGCCCTGGGTATGGAAGCCGGATCACAACTGCTGCCATGTATTGCGGGCCCGGAACAATCTGTTGTGGTATATCGAGCTGCTGGAGAAATTCCATCAGATGCATTTCTCTGAAACTGAAAAGAACCTGCTGTCGCTGGCGATTATCTATCATGACGCCGCAGCGGAAGATGTCCCCAAGCGAGATGAAGAAGCCAGGGCGGCTGACTATTTCAAACGGGATCTGAAGGGGCAGTATCCACAACAGTATCTGGAGGAGATTGGCGAGGCACTGTCCCGTAAGGAAGATGACGTACATGGCAAGAGCGACCAGGGGCTGTCGTCATCGGTTCGGCGTTATCTGCATGTACTGCGCTTTGCTGACCGCATGGATTTTATCCGATGCACCGGGATTGATGCCTCGTTCCCGGGATCCTTCAAAGACCGTCAGCAGCCTGGCCAATTTGACGCCTCGCTTTTGGATCTGCCGTCGCAGGTAACCAGAGATTTCACCAATGATCCTGCCCTGAAACCGGACTTTCAACGGCAACTGGAAGCCGCCATGCACGGTGCCGCTGATCTGCTACAGGTAACTGGCAACAAGCGTGAAGACTGTCGGCCGGATTCCTATGTCCAGACTTACCAGCTTGAACCTGATGAAGCAACGATCACCGAGAAATTTGAACTGACGCCCTTGCCACTAAAGAACATGGAAAAATATCTGGACGATAATGTCCGGCGCTATATTGCCAGCCGTGCAGGCATTCACACCTGTACAAGCTCTGACCATAAAGATTGCAAAACTAACCGCCGAAGGGGGATTACCCGTGGCATCCACAATAGCTTCCATGATCTCAGGCAAGTCAGAGTGCCAACAGGGATGACCCGTCTGGAAAAGATGCAGTGTCGCCAGGGTTTCAGTTTATTAAGTATGGAAACACAAGGTGCCATCGCTCAAGAGGTGCAACGACTGCAATTGAAGGGGATACTTATGAGCCTCGGCACATTAACCCAGGAAACCCTGAAATCACGTCGGGCAAAAAGAGTGCTTGCGCAAAGAGGATTTGCCGTGGTCAGTCGGAAGCGCTTCAGGGGATACAATGACAAAGGGGGGATAAAAATGCAGAAAATGCTGGTACCTCTGCGGATTCGTCCAAACCATGAGACTGCTGTTTAGCCGACACTGGGCCTAAATAATAGCGTGTCGTGTTCATGGGAAAAATTTTTTCTTCATCAGTTCGTTTTTCAAAAAATAAGGCAAATCCAAAGAAGATATTGTTCGTTTATCAAGCACATCATCCAGACGCCTCTTGCACAAACTTTCCAGACTGAGAGGGGTTTCCTGGGGGTTGTAGCCAAATTTCTGGGTGATTGTATGGATAACATCCGGTGTCTGGCTTCTTTCAGGACAGGCACCGTAGTAGAGCAGTTCAAAAGCAATTTTCCAGTACCCTCTCTGGTTGGCCCAGAACAGAGGAGTACCATCTCCAACTCCATGACTATGAACATCCGCCTTATGCCGCAACAACAACAGCACCAACCGGTAATTTCCTGCAAGAGCCGCCCTCGTCAAAGGAGTGAAATAACCAGAGGAACGACCATGTACATCCGCCTGATGCTGCAACAGTAACTGCACCACTTTGTCATGTCCCGCAAAAGCTGCCCTGGTTAAAGGAGTACCCTGGGCAGAGGAATGACTATTAGCATCCGCCTGATGCTGCAACAATAGCTGCACTACCTTGTCATGTCCTGCATCCGCCGCCTGCGTCAAAGGAGTACGATCGCCAGAGGAGTGACTATGAACATCCGCCTTATATTGCAACAATAACTGCACCACCTTGTCATGTCCTTCCTTCGCCGCCCGCGTCAAAGGGGCGTCATTACCCCGGACACGACTATGAACGTCCGCCTGATGCTGCAACAATAACTGCACGACCTGGTCATGCCCCGCCGACGCCGCCAGCGTTAAGGGCGTAAGTTCCCCGCAGGTATGGCTGTGAACATCGGCACCGGATTGCAACAGCAGTTTAACAAGTTCAATTCGTCCCAAATCAGCCGCTATAGCCAGCGGGCTGAGGGTAAAGCCACTACTTGAGGTATTGCAATCAGGATCAGCACCGGATTGCAACAGAAGTTTCGTTAACTCAATATATCCCCGATTAATTGCTCCTCTCAGTGGTGAATAGATACTTAATCTACTGCCGTTTACATTATCCGCATTATACTTCAACAGTAATTTTACGGTTTCGATGTCACCATTATTAACAGCTATTCTAAGCAGACCACTCTCGTTTGCCGGGCCTTGCCACTGTGCGCCATGTTCCAGCAACAGCTCCACCACCTCGACATGGCTATGATAGACAGCTTCGCTCAGGGCACCTGATCTGTAATAGCCGCCGTAAAAGCAGTTAACGTTGGCTCCATGACTCAACAGTAGTCGGGCAATCTCAATATCTCCCTTACTTGCTGCCCTGCACAGTGGCGACCACCATACAGAATCATTACTATCAACATCAGCGTCGGCTCCCATAGTCAGCAATAGTCGTACGCTCTCGATATGACCATTCTTGGTGGCCTGGCTCAGAGGCGTCGCACCTCTGCGGGCAAAGCTGTTAATATCCGCTCCATGGGCCAGCAACAGGCTTATCGCCTTGACCTGCCCCATTCTGGCAGCCTGGGTCAGGGGGGTCCGCCAGCCAGTGCTATTGCCGTTAATATCCGCCTGATAATCAAGCAACAGCTGTATAAGTTCAATGTTACCCCGGGCAGCAGCCGTGGCCAGTGGCGTCATGCCTTTGGCATCCCAGTGGTTAACACCTGCCCCAGACTTCAGCAGTAAGCTCGCAATATCAACTGAGCCATGCATGACGGCCCGGGTTAATGGGGTAAACCCCTCTCTGCCGGGGAATCTGCGGGCTTTACGCTGCTTCCGCAAGCCTTCGTTGCGGCCATCAACCTCGGTGCCATTTTGCAGCAGCCATGCCACCATCTTGATATCCCCGCACTCAACTGCGCAATTCAGCGGGACCCTGCTGTTAGCGCCGGTGCAGTGTACGACTGCATCATTGCTGTCGTCGGTTCCTGCAGCCAGGCCGTCCGTCTTGATTGCGGTTTGCACGTTCACAGAGCGATTGTGACCATGGGGGGGAAGCCCGGTGCTGCCGAATGAGCCCGAGTCGTCGGGGCCAGAGCTACGGGGAATCTGGTTGACATATATGGGTGAATCAGTGTCGTCTATATTATCCGAAGTTCCTGAGGTTCCAGCACCGGCTTGTAGCAAGGCTGGGTAACCACCGGCATTAAGTGGTTGCATGGTAACTTGTCATCTGTCCTGATAGGTGTCAGGTTGCTTAGAACAATCACCATGGAAATAAGTTCCGGCTTGTGCCCGAAGTCAGTGGTTTTTGCCCTGATGTGTCAGAAAATAGGATTTCATTTAGTCACCTACTTATTATTGGACATCGACCTGCTGATGAAGGACAGACTCATTTGGATTCGGCTTATGATTAACGATTAGCTGAGAAATTTCCGAATCATTTTGCTTTTTAGCCAGATTGATAACTTCACTATCAATTTTGATGTCAGGGTGTAAAAGTAAACACCTGATACAATCTGGTACGCCTGCAATTACTGCCAGCATCAAAGCCGTATAGCCATCGTTTTTTTGTGCATTGATCGACTTCTCACCCTGTTCAATCAACACCTGAACGCAGTTGACATCACCGTTTCTTGCTGACGACATTAATGGTGTCCAGCCATCCTCTTCAGGCAGGTCTGATTTAATTCCCGGGTGTTTCAGAAGCACCTTCAGACAGTCCAATCGCCCATTACTTGCTGCGTATAATATTGCCGTCCGACCTGTATTCGATTGCGCATTCGGGTCGATTCCCTCCTGTGTCAGAAGCTCTTCCAGACACTTCGTTTGCCCTTTTTCTGCAGCATGCATCAGTACAGTTTTGCCTTTATTATCCCTCTCGTCCACCTTAAGGACTTTCATTGCCAGAATTGCTTTGAGGCAATCAATCTGGCCATTTTTTACGGCCACCATCGCCAGTGTTAACCCTTTTGTATTACGAACATGGATCAATGCTTCGGCAAAATTCAGCAGTTCAGTCAGTAATGTCAAATTACCACTGCTTGTTGCATTCAGGATCTGTTGAAATTTTTGCCATGGTTGATGCTCTGTTAAATTATTGGCCTCCGCAATCTGCCATGCGGTTTTACCGTAAAAATTTTTTGTATTGATGTCTATATTGGGTTGTTTGAGTAATAACGTGGCACAACGTTCATCCTTTCCTTCTGCCGCCAGCATCAAAGCCGTAAAGAATCCCTTTTGTCGTGCATTGATCGACGAAGAATCGTGCAGAAGCAACGCCTCAACACAGTCCCCATGACCAGATTTTGCTGCCAGCATTAATGCCGTCCAGCCAAGATTGTCCGTCAGGTTTGCGTCAATTCCATGTTTTTTCAGAAGCTCCAACATACAGTCCGTATTACCATTTCTTGCTGCGTACATTAATGCGGTACAACTGACAATGTCCCGTGCATTCGGTTTGATGTTTTTATGTGTCAAAAGTAATATCAGGCTGCTCGTATGCCCGTTTTGTGCAGCCAGCATGAGTGCAGTAGGACCCCAGTTGGCATGACAATTCACATCAATACTCTCGTGTGCCAGAAGTAGTTTCAGGGACTTCACGTGCCCATTGTTTGCAGCCATGATGAGAGCCGTCTCGTTGTTATTGTTCCGCTTGTTAACGTCAATTCCTTCCTGTTCCAGAAGTAGTTCCAGGCACTTCGTTTGCCCATTTGCCGCAGCATGCATGAGTGCAGTTTTGCCGTTATTATCTGCCTCGTTCACGTCAATGATTTTCTTTTCCAGAATTGCTTTCAGGCAATAAATATTGCCATATTTTGCGGCCAGTATTGCCAGCGTTCCCCCCAATCCATTACGCAGATGAATCCATGCAGTGTTATCTTTTTTATTGGTTGTATTGATGCCGCTATCGGAGTTCTGGAATAAAAACGAGACGCAGCGTTCATTCCCTCCAATTACCGCCAGCATCAACGCTGTATAGCCTCCCTTGTTTTGTTTATTGATCGACGACGCAACATGGTCAAACAATTCCTCTACGCAGTCCCCATGACCGTTTCTCGCTGCTGTCATTAATGGCGTCCAGCGATTCTTGTTACGCAGGCCTACATTAATTTTTTGCTGTGTCAGAAGTGCTGTCAGGCACTCCAATCGCCCATTTGATGCAGCCAGAAGAAGTGCGGTATCGCCATTCTTGTCCTGCAAGTTCACTTTAATTCCTTTCTTTGTCAGAAGTAGTTTCAGGTGCTCTGTTTTTCCATATTTTGCAGCTATCATTAACAGCGTTAGACCTTTTTTATTTTTTGAGTTGAAGTCAATAACTGGGTGTTTACAGAGTATTTTAAATTTTTCTGAGTCAGACTGTACCGCTGAAAACAAGAGTTTCTTGAATTCAGTTTCAATAAACCTGGTTGAACTCTTGTGTAAACCATGCTTTAGTAAAAAGTTAATGATGCCAGCCTGTTTCAGTTTAAATGCCCGGTGTAATAAATCGGTGAAGAAAGTATTGGCATGCTTTTTAAGAGGTCCCACAGGCAGGTGCGGTAAAAAGCCGGTTGACCCTGCTGCATCATCGTTCAGGGTATTAATAATTTTTTCTAACATAATCTCCTTTATTTGAGGGTCAGATTTAACCATTTCGTTCCATTTTTCCGATGCGGTTTTATCAAGGAAAAACTCAAAAAAGTCACTTGGTTTATTGGAGTTGTGCAAAGCATATTGAAAAAGATTGAAACGTGCTTCATTGGGTAATTTATCAAAATCAACTGTTTTTAAATGACTCAGAGTCAATGTTTGATGGTTATCCCAATCCAGGCTGCAGTTGGCATTCTGCATGAGAGGAGTCTCTGATTTAAAGACCCAAAAATAAAGATTATCCTTCGAGCCAATGTAGGAAGGTGGTGCTTCATCTTTATCTTTATCTTTATCTTTCTTCGATAAAAACCGGGAAGAAGCTTCGTCATTTTTCTTGCCAATCATAGTGAGTACGTTTGCGATAGGAGTATGATTCAAATAATTATCGATTAACCATACCTGAAATCGCTCCCGACTCTTTGAAAATTCATAGCTCCCATCATCGCAGGGTTTGATGATTGTCCATAGGCTAAGCCTGTTTTTATCACTGGTTTTGAACCGAAGATTTATTGGGGTTATAAAATCCTCATTAATTCCACCAGTGATTTCATCCTTCAATTCTGAGTTGAGAACAGGGCGGGTTAGCCAGTCTTCTTTATTTCGCTTTTTTAAAGAGGATAATAAGTCCTGGTAAAACACATCTGTCAGTTTATTGAGTATTTTGAACTCTGGCATCAGGGATGGCAGGATAAGTTCAAGTCGATCAATAATTTCTCTCTTATCATTGAGATTGACATTGTGACCAAAATCTTTAAGGGGTTCCAAATCAAACTGTTCACAGACTAAATTGTAAAGTACACTGTGCGTGTGTACTTCATTCCCTAATCCAAATACATCCTTATCACTGGCACGCTCTTTTATCAGAAATAATTTAACCCCATAATCCAGGAGCCCGTGTCGAATCTGCAACAGTACCTTTTGTGGGTCGCGGGAGTTCTCGATGCTGGTAAATCCACTTTGAAGGCGGGTACCATTGCCCCCAAGACAATTGTCTATCCCTGAAAGAATCTCATAAAATAAAGTGCAAAAACTATCTCTATTGAAAGATAATTTATCAGCATCATCAGGATTTTTTGCTTCCAGCTCAAGAAACCGTTCAGTTCGATGAATGATATTGTGGAGATAATAACGAGTATCCTTGAATGTTATCAGGCTGTTGGGTTTTTTATCATCGTTTATCAGGTCATCTGAAATCTTTGTGTGAAAGGTATCAATTTGATCATCAAATTCATTGCTGATTAAACGCTGTGTCAAAGACTTCAGCTTGCTAATGTCAGTCAGAAACTGAGTTTTCATTTTGATGTAGTTGTCAGGTAGATCCATTTTAATTTCTGACAGCGTTCTGAATTTACCATCAGGGAAAGCAATGTAATCAGTTGTTTTCTCATCCAGGTTTTCAGTACTTTCTGACAATAATGGCCTCTGGAATAAAATAGGGTGATGCTTTGATATCATTTATTGTTTCCTATTGATTATTTAATGTGACTATTCAGTCCTGGCAAAGTGTAAATGTATCTTATCAATAAGTCATGCTTGTTATGAAGCAGAATCTTGACATATTGGCGTGATTCAGATGCACTGATTATGAACCATATTCAAGATGTACAGGTTTTTGAGGATATAAAAATTTGAGCCAAACAGGCCTGCCCGAGAGTGACTGTCATTCCTATTTGGCCTCCATGCTGATTTTCCAGATCTATGGCCAGTTCAGTCACCGGGTGGGCAAGACTGTATGAGCAGAAACTGACTAAGGTCTGCGCTACGAGTGAGGAGAAAATCCAGCGCTTGATAATGGAAACGTGCATTGGAAAATAAGTAGGCACCATAAAAGGGGGCTGAATGCTATCATCGAAAAATGATTTTATGCCATCTTTTCAGCTATCTATAACGGATGTCTCACGGTATGTATTCAGATAAAGTCGTTATTGTCACAGGTGCCAGTCAGGGTATTGGCAACGCCCTTGCCAGGGCATACAGGGAGCAGGGGGCTACTGTGGTTGGCTTCGACCTGCATCAACCGGCAACGGGAGATATGGATTTCTACAGCGTTGACCTGGGAAAACCGGAGATGATTGAAGCAGCCTTTGACAGCATTGCTCGCCAATATGGTACTGCACATATCCTGATTAATAATGGTGCCATAAGCCAGTTTAATAAGCCGGTGGCTGAGCTTACTGCTACCGAGTTCTCCAGGGTGATTGATGTTAATCTGAGCGGCAGCTTTAACTGTGCCAGAGAGTTTATCAGGCACCATAGCAATAATAAGTACGGTCGTATTATCAATATTGCGTCTACCCGCTGGCACCAGAATGAACCCGGCTGGGAGGCCTATGGCGCGTCTAAAGGCGGCCTGGTGTCATTGACCAATACGCTGGCCATATCACTGGCACAAACGCCGATTACCGTGAATGCCATCAGCCCTGGCTGGATTCAAACTGAAGATTATGATCAGCTGACCTTGCAGGATCACCGCCAGCATCCATCGGGGAGAGTGGGGAAGCCACGGGATATTGTAAACACCTGTCTGTTTCTGACCCATGAAGAGAATGACTTTATCAACGGTGCCAATATCGTGGTTGATGGTGGTATGACAAAGAAAATGATCTATCTGTAATGGCCAAAGCAGGGGTTCAAGTTTGTGCCAGGAGAGCCTGCCAGACAGGCTCCCCCTAAACATCAAGACTGACTGTTGATGATTCTGGCAATATCGGCAGCAGGGCGATAGCCCGGAATAACCTGACCGTTTTCCAGCACCATGGCCGGAGTGCCGTTAATGCCCATCTGGACACCCAGGTTGTAGTGGTTATCAATGACAGCACTGCACGCTGCCTTATCACCTTGAATTTCTGCACTGATGGACTTGCCGGTTTTCAGGTCGGTTAATGCCTGTTTACGGTCTGCTGAACACCAAGCATTGGTCATCTTGCCATGCACTGGCGATTGCTGGCCACCCCGTGGGAAAGCAAGATAGCGCAGTTCAATACCCAGCGCATTCAGCTGGTCGACTTCCCGGTGCAGTTTGCGGCAGTAACCACAGTCGACATCCGTGAAGGCATAAACAACACCTTTGGTTTCACCTGTTGGTGCAAAAATCACCATATCTTCCTGGTTCAGGGATTTCAGCAGCCTGGCGTTTTGCTGGCTTTTCACTTCTTCCGTCAGGTTAACCAGCTGGTTACCGCGAACTTCCAACAGATCGCCTTTGATAAAATACTGCCCGTTTTCGCTGCTGTAGATCACAAAGCCACCTTTGAGCATCACTTTGTAGATGCCGGGCATCGGGCTTTTGGTAATTGACTCAATGGGAATGGTGGCATCAAGTTTTTTCAGCTGACGTTCAATCAGGGTCTCGGGGCCCTGAACGGCACTGTCCTTGCCGGAAGCCTCTGCATGGACGGCCACAGACCAGCCAGCGCTTGTGGTCATCATGATGGCCGTTAACAGAAGCGCAGAGAATTTAGACATACTGATTCCTTAATAGATCCATATAAGATAAGCCCGGACATCACAGGGGCTATCGGCAAGCCGTTCCAGCATTGGAGAGAAGCGCTGGATAAAACAGGGTAGTCTAGCGTTATTTCTTCCTGTTGTATCGCTTGGACACTGTTATCGGGTGGAGAGTTCTAAAAAATAGTGAACAGACGGTCAGATTACCCCCTGGGATGGTGCTCACGGTGCAGTTCTGACAGCCTGTGGTTGGCAATATGGGTATAGATCTGGGTGGTGGACAGATCGCTATGGCCAAGCAGCAGCTGGACCACTCGAAGATCTGCACCATGGTTTAGAAGGTGGGTGGCAAAAGCATGTCGAAGGACATGGGGAGAAACGTCGGTAGTGATGCCAGCAATCGTATTGTAGTGCTT
The DNA here is from genome assembly GCF_002864045.1 of Endozoicomonas acroporae. GTDB lineage: Bacteria > Pseudomonadota > Gammaproteobacteria > Pseudomonadales > Endozoicomonadaceae > Endozoicomonas > Endozoicomonas acroporae. The sequence goes on along the minus strand of NZ_PJPV01000164.1, from coordinate 1,076 downwards.
GATCCGATGCCAGAAGGTCTGCCGGGTCATCGGGCGTCCCTGACGACCCGGAAACAGGGTTCGGCTGTCATACTGGTTCAGCAGATCACCCCTTGCCTGTCGTATATATTGCTGCAGCCATTCAATGGCATTCTGGCCCATGGGGACCAGCCGTTCCTTCCGGCCTTTACCGATAATGCGGAGCACTCCCTGTCTGAAATTAATATTGTCCAACTTCAGGTTGACCAGTTCTGAGATTCTCAGGCCGCAGGCATAGAGGATCTCAAGCATGGCACGATCACGAAGACCAATGGCGGTATCGGTATCCGGGCTGCTAAGCAATGACTCTACCTCTTCTTCTGACAATGTTTTTGGCAATGCCTTGCCCTGGTGGGGCATGTCAATATTGGCCGTAATGTCAGTGGTGATCTGTTCAGATTGCAGCAGGTAACGGTAGAAGGCTCTCAGGCTGGAGATTTGCCGGGCAGTTGATCGTGGGTGATAACCCTGCTCATAACGCCAGCCCAGAAACCGGCGAAGGTCCTCCTCGCTGGCTGAGAGTAATAGCTTACCGAGGTTTTGCGTGTGCTCCTGCAGCCACTCAGAGAAGAGCAGCAGGTCCCGTTGGTAAGCTTCACGGGTATTTTTGCTGAGCCCTCGTTCAAGCCAGAGGTGTTGTAAGAATGCCTGTATTTCCAGAGAAGCGGGGGTTGGCATGGCAATCAATAGATCCAATATTGCACAATAGTGTAGATAATATCAGTTCTCTTTGCATAGGGCCTCCCGGGAGTTTTGCATTGCTGTCATAATCAGTTAATCAAATAAAAACGTATTGCCTGACCAGATGACCGGTCACTCCCGGCAACTGATCCTGCATCCATATAGTCGTGCGGCGTTTTAACGCTTGTCTTATTTTTCCTGTTTTATATTATGATTTTTCTTCCATACTTTTTTGATCCTTCTTCCTTTATGTTTATATTCAGCGATGCCTCAAAATCTTCTGACTGCTGGTGATAAGTAGCTAACCATATGAAATCATATATTTCTGACTCCTTATTCAGGCACTCTGCTTCGTTACAACTCCGGTCACATAGCTA